>CAYNQF010000109.1:0-7067 GCA_964399265.1 uncultured bacterium
AGGACCAGGGCCGCCAGCAGCAGGACGGCATACGCCCAGATTACGACGATCAGGGCGCTGACCGTGCTCGGCAACGAGAATGCGGGGACCGACCATCCAAGCGACGCGGCTCTGCTCTGTATTGCCGCGAATGCCCCGACGCCCCAAGTGTGGTCGAAGGAAGCAGCGACGCTCTCGTACCCTCCTGAGAGCAGAAACCACACTACAGCTATGATCGTAGCCACGAGGGGTATGAAGAAGATCGCGCGCATGATCGACTTCATCTTCCGGATGCCCTTGTAGGCGATCCACCAGAAGAGCGTTACACAGAGCACACCTCCGACGGTCTGCCAGAGCTGAGTCTGCATGAGGCTGCCGATGCGGGCCAGGCCGGTTAGTCCGCTGCCGAGCCCGGCGGTGGAGAACCCCGAGCCGATCAGCCCCACCACTATGTAGCTCAAGACGCCGCTCGAGATTCCGTAGCCCACGAACAGAAGCCACGCGCTCAGGTACCCCAGGGTGGGTCCCAGTACGCGGCTCACGGCTATGTAGAGCCCGCCCGACCTAGGCATAGTGGCCGACGAGAGAGCGACCAACAGGGTGATTGGAAAGAAGATGAGCAGCCCAGCGAGGAAGGCCAGCGGGAGACTGGCACCGGGGAAATCGGCGGCCGTGGAGACCGAATAGAAGATGACCCCGGAGGCGGCTGGGCCCGCCACAACGAAGATGAAGACGTCGAACCAGGAGAGTTCCCTAACGAGACCGGATGCTCTGCGCGTGAATATCACGCCTCTTTCATCAGGCATTCCTCCCCCTCACCAATCGCCACCACCGGGACAGCTCCCGCGGGACCCGGAAGAAGCGGTTCGAATTGACGGATTGCGGAACGGGCTTGTACTTCTACCATACGGGCTTCTGGGCCCGCTGTCAAGGCGTCCCTGGCGGCTCTCAGAACCCCTCGAACCCACCCCTTGAGACGCCCGGTCGCGCACTCGGAACCTCCACGCCGGGTCCCGGCGACGCTCATCCCCGACCGGGCACGCAGGTCACCGGGGCACTCGCCTCGTGAGGCGCCGCGCCGCCTGCAAGAAACTGCTTGCGTTTCCACGGGGAGGGACTAACATCTCGCCCCGTACAGAACTCGCGTCGTCTCGTACGCCGGGTTCTCTAGGCAGCCGGGTCTGGTTTGGGTCTATGGGAGCGAGGTGGCTGCGGGAGGTGCGGTCGCCGAAATGGTGTGGTCGCGCGTTGGCGATCACGATGCAGAATCAACGCTCTCAGGCGGACATCAGTCGTCCGCCTCAAGGAGAGGCCGATGAAGAAGGCTAAGCCGAAGGCCGCGAAGAAGCCCGCGACCAAGAAGCCGAAGAAGACCGCCAAGAAGGCCAAGTAAAACAAAGGACCTGGCTGTGCCAGGCTCTGAGACTGGTGGAGTTGGCGTCCGGCTGCATACCAGCGAAAGAGAAGCGGAGCGCTTGCGCGCTCCGCTTTCTCGTCTACGGCGATTGTCGACTCGCCTGCCTGCCGATCGGGAACGCTATCTGGCAACCCTCTCGATCGAGTTGCCGCCTTCAGCGCTCGCCCGCTTGCGCGCCTCGGCGGCCGCGTTCTTCTCCGCGGCCAGTGCCTTCTCGTACTCCAGGTCGGGCACGGTGACGCTGGGTCTCTCTGCATACCCGGCTGCGGTGGCCACGGCGATCCAGCTGAACTCGACGTCCTGCGCGCCCGCCCCCGTCATCAAGGTGAACCCTGAGGCGTCGATCTTGTCGACATAGAGCGCACTCCATGCGCCGATGGGAGTTGCCGTGATGCGGAGATCACTTGCCCTCTCGAACGACTCTGCGTAGAGCCTGTCGAACTCCACGCGCGCTCTGCCCTCCGACATCACGCCCCGTCCCGAGGCGACCACGGAGACATCCGGAGAGGTCACGCCGAACACTGCCTCGGCGCCCCGCGATGTCTTGACCTCCCGCGCTGCCGGTGCCGTCGTGTAGATGCTCCCGCCGACGTACAACCCCTCCGCTCCTGCGTTGGCACCGTATATGGTGACCGGGTACTGGTCGTCGTCGGTCATCTTCTCGAACCGCGCTGCGACGCCCCCATAGCACACCGAGTAGATGGTCCAGGTACCGCTGTATGCGCCGTCGAGGGAGCTGAAGTATGCGGCGTCGCAGTAGCCGGTGGTCCCAAGGTTGCTCACATTGAGTGTCGGATAGCCGATGTCGTTGTCGATCACGACACCTTTTCCTCCCGTGAAGTAACCGGAGTCACCGAATCCACCCGTGGCCCGCAACGCCGCCCCCGACCCGAGCGCCATGCACTCCACGCCGTCACCGAGGGTCACGCCCGCGAAGAACCCTCCATCAGCAGGGCCGTTTCCGTACCCGGCGACGCCGGCGGGATAGGTTGGTGCTATGTAGCTCTGGGAGGTCTCGTAGCTGTTCCCCACGAGGGCCGTCGTCGAGTCCGAGACCGCCAGAAGCGCGACGGAGCTGGGGTCGCTGTTGTGTGAGAAGACGTAGACGCCGAGCGAGTCGCGGTCCGCCGTCACCTCGAGCGCCGCGCTCCACGCCGACCCTCCGTTGACAGTGACATTGCCCGCGGCCTCGACGTACACGACGTCAGTGGGATCGCCGTCGGCAGCGTCGAGCGAGTACCCGTCGCCCGCACCGCCGCCCACGTCATCGACGCCGTCCGAGAACCCCGCGGGAACGCCCTTGAGCTTGGTCCAGTCGACGGGATTGCCGGAGTCGTTGACCGTGCCCGGCGTCGAGAGCGGCTCGGACAGCGCATAGCTCGCTGCCGTCTCGCCACCGAGGTGTGCCGAGTTGTGCGCCTGTCGCGCGAATGGAACGGCCACGAGCTCGCGCCGCGGCGACAGCGTCTCGCCCTCGATCTCGATCTCGAGCCATCTTGGTCCGTCGAACTCGATGCCTATCGGGGTCACGCTGCCTAGGATGACCGAGGCGACGCCGATCGAGTTCGTCTCAACGTTCTGGGTCTCGGTCCACAGCGCGGAGCCGCCGGACTCGGCGTCAAAGATCCCGAACACGATCTGGACCGTCTGTCCGGCGAGCGGCTGATCGGCGTCGTCGGTGAGCATGACCTGGTAGTTGACGCGTTCGGGTATCTGAGCATTGCCGGCTGCTGCTCCCAAGAAGACGAGTATCATCACCGCGACCGCAGCGTTTCGCCGTCTGAACATCCTCCGCCTCCTCTCGTGCAGATTACCGGGCCCGCGGCCCGGCCTCTCCCTCTTTGCCTGACGGACGGTGGCATGATGGTCTACGCTGGACGTCGATCAGTCAAGCCGTAAGGTGAGACACACGGCGCCCCGCAGCGACGTTCCATTGGCCAGCGAACGGGGCGTACGCTATCATGTGACGTGAAGGCATTCGGGGCATGACTGAACGCTCAGCGCCGCGCACGACGGAGGTTCGATGCTCTATCGCAAGATGCAGAGCACGGGAGACGATCTGTCGATACTGGGCTTCGGCTGCATGCGACTGGCTCGGAAGTCCGGGCGGATTGACGTGCCGCGTGCCACGAGACAGCTCAGATACGCGATCGACCGGGGCGTGAACTACGTCGACACGGCCGTGCCGTACCACATGGGAACGAGCGAGCCCTTCGTGGGCCGAGCGCTCGGCGACGGGTACCGCGAAAAGGTGAAGCTCGCTACGAAACTGCCTCCATGGCTGACGAACACGCGCGAGGACATGGATCGCATCCTGAACGAACAGCTCGGACGCCTCAGAACCGACCACATCGACTACTACCTGGTCCACGCCCTCAACGGAGAGACCTGGTCGAAGGTTCGAGACCTCGGCGTGAGGGAGTTCCTGGAGTCCGCTCGTGCCGACGGCCGGATCACGAACGCCGGCTTCTCGTTCCACGGTTCGCTGCCCGACTTCAAGGATATCATCGACGCCTGGGAGTGGCAGTTCTGCCAGATCCAGTACAACTACCTCGATGAGAGATTCCAGGCCGGCACCGAGGGACTGGAGTACGCGGCTTCCAGGGGTCTCGGCGTCGTCGCGATGGAGGGGCTGCGGGGCGGCGTCCTGGCCGCGAAGGTGCCGCCCGAGGTACAGAGGATATGGGACGAGGCCGAGATCAAGCGGACGCCCGCGGAGTGGGCCCTGAGGTGGATCTGGAACCGCCCGGAGATCCAGGTGAACCTCTCGGGCATGAACGACGAGAAGCACATCGACGAAAACCTGCGAATCGCGGATGAAGCACTCCCGAGTTCGCTCACGGCCAAGGAACTCGACCTCGTGCGCAGGGCGGCCGCCGCGTACAGAGGCCTCATGAAGTCCGACTGCACAGGATGCAGGTACTGCCTCCCCTGCCCCGCCGGAGTCGCGATACCGGACTGCCTTCAGGCCTTGAACAACAGGCATGCACTCAGGGACAGAAGCGCAGCGCTCGTCTACGCCTTCTTCGTTGGCGCCGCAGACGGAGGCGAACCCGGATTGGCGTCCCAGTGCACAGAGTGCGGCGCCTGCCTGCCGAAGTGCCCGCAGAGTGTCCCCATCCCGACGCTCCTCAAGCAGGTAGCGGCGGAGTTCGAAGGGCCGTTCTTCCCGGCCAGGATGTGGATGTTCAAGCGCATGATGACCCTCGCCAGATGGCGCGCCAGGCGCGGCCAGTAGAGAGAAGCAAGCGGGGCCCGATGGACGGGCCCCGCTCAGTCCGTGCTTCCGTCTGGCCGGTCGGTCCGGCCCCGCCTCCGGGAGGCGCCGTCTACTCACCCCAGGACGGCCACCAGTCGTCGGCCGGGTTGTTCGTCAGCCTCCGCATGGAGCTGCCGTCCCGCTTCATGGCATAGATCTCGAAGTTGCCTTCCACGTCGCTTCCGAACGCGATGTAGTCGCCGTCGGGCGACCAGTCCGCGTCGTCGCAGTAGCCGGCGAGTCCGGGCACCTCGGTCTGGTTCGAACCGTTCGCGTCCATGATGAAGAGCGTGTACTCGCCTCCGCGGTCGCTCGAGAACGCTATCTGCGTACCGTCAGGGCTCCAGTTCGGGGCCGAATCGTTCCAACTGTCGTTGGTGAGCCTGGTCGCGCTGCGACCGTCCGAAGCAACCGACCGTATCTCGGTGTCGTGGCCGTCCCACATCTCGTAGGCGACCCACTCTCCGTCGGCGGAGATGTCGGCGTACTCCTCATCACCGTCGGTAGCAGCCACTGCCTGAACCGAGCCTCCGTCGGCGTCCATCCTGTAGACGTCGTTGTCGCCCCCACGATCGGTTATGAACGTGATCGTCCCGGTGGGGTTCGACGTATCACCGTCCGGTCCGGACGGACTGCTGGAGCAGCCGGCAAGAGTGAGGATCAGCAGAACGCCAGCACAAACGGACTTTCACATCAGCGACACTCCTTCCCGAGACCCAAGGCTCCGTGACCACCGCTCGACGCCAGCATACAAGGCCAGACCCTGGCCGCCCGGCAATTCTGCTGCCGGGAGGAGGGGCACAAGAGGCATCCGAAACGAGAGGGGCCCGCTCTTGCGAGCGGACCCCTGCAGAGAACGCTGGTTGGCATGTCACCCGTCCATCACCAGGCTGAATCGCTCCTCGTAGCTCCGCCTCGTGGCCGCCTCTCTCTCTCTCACCGGAGCCACAACCTCTCCGATGCCGTCGAGCAGGAGACGCACGACGCCCGAGTCCAACAGCCCGCTGTCCGCCTGGTTCCTGAGCGTCCGCTCAATCTCACTGCTGCTCATTCCCTTCCTGTAAGGTCTTTCCTCAGCGAGCGCCGTGAACATGTCGGCGACCGCCATGATCCTCGCGCCGATCGTCAGGTCCGCCGCCGTGCGATGGAACGGATACCCGGACCCATCCAGCTTCTCGTGGTGGAACGCCGCCCATTCAGCCACCTGATGAAGGCCCTCGACCGAGTCGAGAATGGTGTACGTGTAGTATGTGTGCTGCCTCATGACGGCGGTCTCCTCCGCCGTGAGCCCGCCGGGCTTCTCGAGTATGCTGTTCGGCACTACCAGCTTTCCGAGGTCGTGGAAGTTGCCCGCGACCTCCATGAGTTCCACTTCCGTTTCGCTCAAGCCAAACATCCCACTCAGCCGGGCGGCGCAGGCAGCCACGCCGGACGAGTGCGTCGCCGTGAAGCGAGACCTCAAGTCGATCATGTCTCTGCACAGCTCGGAGAGAGGTCTGAGCCTGTCCAGACCTACTTCGACGGCTCTGAAGGGTCCATGCCGGAGAAGGAGGGAGTAGAGCCTGGGAGAGACAAGATCCAGCCAGAACTCCTCGCGCCACTGCGCGGCCATCAGCATGTCGACGACGCTCGGGTGTATCACTTCACCGGCGAGAGAAGCGAGCTTGCCGGTGATGCGCTCGGTCTGGTGAAGGATGTACGTCGAGCGGTCAACGGAGCGCTCGAGGATGTCGGCGATGGACACGATCTGGGACTCAAGGACCACCGGGTCGTCTATGGGCGCGTCCCAATCGGACCACCTGCGATGGTGAAACCTGACGATTCGAGCTGACGACTGCAGCGCACTCTCCGACTGAAGAAGTATCTCGCCGAGAATACGCGTTCGATCGACTCCTGGGGCAGGCCCGCGGTCTTCGCCAGGTCCCAGGCGACGAACGCCGTTCTCAGCTGATGGGACGCTAGAGCCGGACTCGCGAGGTCCATCGCGTCCGACAGAGACAAGAGCGCGTTCCCGAAGTTGACGACCGGGGACAGGTACACTTCCACCCTCCTGATTGATGGAGCGGTGCCGGGTTTCAGGGGTCGATAATGCAGAAAGCGTGCCGGGGCTCGCGTAATGCTGACCGGTGGGGGATCTTCTGGCGCGACGCGCTGCCTAGGAGGAGGTGTCACGGCGCCAAGTGCTGTCTGAAGAGGGTATTCTCGTCCAGCCTGTTGTCCGACAGGTGTCATGAACCTGGCGGCCTCAGCCACGAGGAGGGCTTCCCGTCTCACCCACGCGGGTCCGGCCACCTGATGGTCACTGAACGATGGCACAGAGAATGAGAGCCCGGTCCTCGTGGACCGGGCTCCTCTCGAATGGCGGGGCCGACGAGACTCGAACTCGCGACCTCCGGCGTGACAGGCCGGCGT
>CAYNQF010000110.1:0-6992 GCA_964399265.1 uncultured bacterium
CTCACCGTCGACGAGTCCAATCCTCACGGCGGCGATCGGACCGTCGAAGGGCACCGGAGACATGGCGAGAGCCGCGCTGGTACCAATGACGCTCAGCGTATCTGAGTCGTTCTCACCATCGGCCGACAGCACGCTAACCTGCACCTGCACCTCATTGCGCATGTGGCCGGGCAGGAGCGCCCTCACCGGACGGTCGATCAGACGGGCGCTGAGGATCTCCTTGGTCTGCGGACGACCCTCGCGCTTGAAGAAGCCGCCGGGTATCTTGCCGGCGGCGTAGAACTTCTCACGGTAGTCTACGAAGAGCGGAAGATAGTCACGCTCGATAGGCTTCTTCGTGTACGTCACTGCCGCAAGTATCATCGTGTCGCCGTAGCGAACGAGCGCGGCGCCGGCGGCCTGCTTGGCCAGCCTGCCCGTCTCGATCGTCAGCTGGCGTCCTGCCCAGTCCATCTGGACTACTTGATGCATCACTTCCTCCATCCTCTCGGACTGCTTGAACAAAACCCTCCCGTCATGCTCGCGGGAGGGCCAGCAGAAACGAGGATCCCGAAACGCGCTAAGCGAATCACTAGCGGCGCAGCCCGAGTTCCTTGATGACCTGCTTGTAGCTCGACGCCTTGTGGTCCTTCAGGTAGTTCAGAAGGCGACGCCTCTTGCCTACCATCTTGAGAAGGCCGAGCCTCGAATGATTGTCCTTCCTGTGCTTGTCGAAGTGAGCTGAGAGAGTCTCGATCCTCTCGGTCAAGAGCGCGATCTGCACTTCCGCAGAACCCGTGTCCCCGGCGTGCGTCTCGAAACGCTTGACTATCTCCCTCTTCTTCTCTTTCGTAAGCGACACTGCGTGACCCCTCCGTGATCCCTTTCATAGTCGTATTCAGCACAACTACAACAAGCTAGCACAAGCCCCCAACGCTGTCAAAGAGAAAAACGCCCAGTCCCCGGCGGGCTTAACCGGAGCCCAACCTGCGCCTTGCCTCGGCCACGTCGAGTTCGATCTGCGTGCGAAGCTCCTCCCTACTTCCGAACCGCTTGTCGGGCCGCAGGTAGGCCAACAATCCCGCCTCGACGATCTCGCCGTACAGGTCCTCCTCGATGTCCAACACGTGCACTTCCACGCTTCTCGGTCCTCCGCCGACGCTGGGGCGACTGCCGACGTAGACGAGCGCCGGCCTGCCGTCTTCTCCCCGAGTCGAGGCCGTGGCCAGATAGACGCCGTCCGCGGGCAGAAGCTTCCTCTCCGGCGGCTCCAGATTCGCCGTGGCGTATCCCAGTCCCCGTCCGATGCCGCGTCCGCTGACGACGCGTCCCGCGACCGCGTAGGGCCTGCCCAGCATGTCGCTGGCGGACTCAACGTCGCCGGCCTCTACCGCTCCTCGAATACGGGTGCTCGAGATGGGCTTGCCGTCGCAGAGAACGGGAGGCACGACGTCGAGTCCGAACCCCAACTCCTCGCCCAGCGTCGACAGCCTCTCCAGGTCGCCGGCCCTGCCGCGCCCCATGTGAAAGTCGTACCCCAGTACGAGATGCGACCCCATGCCTACGCCGACGTATCTGAGAAAGGACGCCGCGTCCATCTCAGCGGTCCCCTGCGTGAAGGTCACGACGCGCAACTCCTCGAGTCCCGTCGTCGACAGGAGCGCGTAGCGCTCGGCACCGGGAGTCAGGAGCGCGGGCGCTTCGTTTCCGAAGAGCACCTCGGCGGGATGGGGCTCGAACGTGACCGCCACGGCATACCCGTCACCCGCCCTGCTGGCGGACAGCAGCTCCGACAGCACCGACTGGTGTCCCTTGTGGAAACCGTCGAAGTTGCCCACGGTCACGAACAGACCCTCGGGGCCCCTCTCACCGGTCCCGTCCCGGTCGGTCACGATGCGCATGCGTCAGCGCCTCCGCCACTGCCTCCGCCACGGCACGAACCGTCGGTTCGACGGAACGCAGCCGCTAGAGCGTCTCGAACACCTTCACCGGACGGGCCGTCGCGTACCCATCGGCGGTCTCTACGCGGGCGACCGCCAGTAGCGACGAGCCGTCGCGCGTCAGCCTCGCGTAGTACGGCCCGGGCCGGTTCAGGGCGGACGCGTCGATGCCCACGGCACCACCGCACATGATCTTCTCCGCGTCGTCCTCGTCCAGCGTCACGCTGGGCCAGTCGCCCAGGGCGTCGTACATCGAATACCCGAGCGTGTGGGCGCCCTCGCGAAGCGCCACCACTTCGTCCAGAGGGCGCGCTTCCGAGATGGTGAACCGCCCGACCCGCATCCGTCTCAGCTCCCCGAGATGTCCGCCCGGCCCCAGTCTGTCGCCGACGTCGGAGGCGACCGTACGAACGTACGTGCCCTTCGAACAGGTCATGTCGAAGATGATCCTCGGCGCCTCGTATTCCACGAGTTCGAACCGCTCGATGTTGACCGTCCTGGGCTCCCGCTCCACCGTAACACCCTGCCGCGCGAGTTCGTACAGGGGCTTCCCGTCTCGCTTCAGGGCCGAGGTCATCGGCGGAACCTGCTGCAGGACGCCGGTGAACTCGCCCAGGACCTCACGCACGCGCTCTTCGCTCACATCCCCCACCGGGCGTTCCGCGAGCACCGCGCCCTCCGCGTCCTGGGTATCCGTCGACACCCCCAGCACGATGGCGCCGGAGTAGTCCTTCGTCGTGTCCATGAAGAAGTCCGAGAGCCTGGTCGCCTTCCCGAGCAGCAGGACCAGCACTCCGGTGGCGGCAGGGTCGAGCGAGCCCGCGTGACCGACTCTGCGCGTGCCGGTCGACCTGCGCAACCTGCTGACCACGTCGTGCGACGTCATCCCGGCCGGCTTGTCGATGACGAGCACGCGGTTCACTTCGTCTCCCCGTCGAGGGCCTCGCGCACCGACTCGACCAAAGCGGCCCTGGCGGCCTCCAGCGGCCCATTCATCATGATGCCCGCGGCGGCCTTGTGGCCTCCCCCTCCGAAGTGAGACGCTATCTTGTTCACGTCGGCGCGGCCGCCGGAGCGAAGACTCACCCTCACCTTCCCGTCCTGCTCCCTCAGGAGGATCGACACCTCGACGTCTTCGAGCAGATGTCCGTACGACGCCAGTCCCTCGATGTCCTCACCGCTCGCGCCGGCCTTCTTGCGCATCTCCTCGGTCAGCGTCATCACGGCGACCCTCCCGTCGAGAGCGCTCTCCAGCGACGCCAACACCATTCCGAGGAGCCTCATGCGCTCGGGCGGCTGCTCACCGTAGACGTGTCTCGCAATGGAAGGCGCATCCGCGCCCAGTCTGACGAGTCGCGCGGCGGCCTCGAAGGTCCTCGCGTCCGTGTTGCCGAAGCGAAAGCCGCCCGTATCGGTGAGCACACCGGCATAGAGCAGCGTCGCCGTCCCCGCGTCGGCGGGGTGATCGGAGCGGTCGACGAGTTCATGAACGAGCAGCGATGCCGATGAGGCGTTGGTGTCGACCAGAACCGCGTTGCCGAACCGCGTGTTGCTCGGATGGTGGTCGATGTTCACGAGCGCGGTCGCGCCGTCGAAGTAGCCGTCCGGCGCCCCGCTCCTGTCGGGTGACGGCGTGTCCACGAGGATGGCCGTCCGCTCCCCGAGCGACGAAGGAAACTCCGTCACGGCGGTGTCCACGTCCGGGAGAAAGTCGAACTGCTTCGGAACGCCGTCGGCAAAGACCGTCAGTACGTCGCGGCCGCCGGCCCTCAGCCACCGCGATAGCCCGAGCGCGGCGCCTACCGAGTCCCCGTCGGGCCTCACGTGCGAGACGACCATTGCCGTCCGGCTTGCGAGCAGTCTGTCGAGCACCCGCTCAACGTCGCCCATCGGCAGGCTCCCCGCTCTCGTCTCCGTCCGCGGTGTTTTCCCCGGTGTTCCCGCTCTCGTCTCCGCCCGCGGCGTCCCGGTCATCCGGGCCGTCGTCTACGGCCTCACCGTCCGACTCAGTCTCCTCGGCAGACAGCCTCTGGTCGTCCTGCTCATGTATCTTCTTCAGGACCTCGGCGATCTTGATGTAGTTCTCCGAGGAGTCGTCTATCATGAAAGTGAGTTCGGGCACGACGCGCACGTCCATGCACGTCGCCAGCTCCGCGCGCAGGAAGCGTCTCGCGTGCTTGAGCCTCTTGAGGCTCTGAGACCTGTCCTCGTCGCCCAGGAAGCTCACGTAGATCTTCGCGTACTTCATGTCGTCCGAGAGCTCGACTCGCGTGATCGTCACCATCCCGACGCGGCGGTCGCCGAGCTTCTGGTCGAGGATGAACCCGAGCTCCCTGCGCAGCTGCTCCGCGACTCTGAGGATCTTCTTGTTGGTCACGTCTGCCTCACATTCGGACAGCGCGGTCAGATGATCTCCATGCGCTGTGACACTATCTCGGCCCTGGGGTCCGACTCCACGAGCCGGAGAACCTTCGACAGGACCTCATTTGCGAAGCGGCGGTCGTTCGAGACGACCGCCACCCCCAGCGAACTGCTCTGCCACGAGTCCCCGCCGCCCACTTCTGCGACCGACACGCGAAACCTCGCGGCTATACGGTCCTTCAGGCTCTTCACCACGCGCCGCCGCTCCTTGAGGGAGTGGCTCCCGCGGATCAGAAGCGCTATCTCGAGGATCCCGACTACCAAACCGCCTGCCCCCGCACTGGGCTACGACGACGGAGCGCCCAGCCTCCTCGCGATCTCCTCGATGTCGTATACCTCGATCAGGTCGCCGGGCTCGATGTCGTCGAGGCCGGAGATCCCGATGCCGCACTCGAATCCCGTCTGCACTTCCCTCACGTCGTCCTTGAACCGTTTCAGGGAGTCGACGGTGCCCTCGTAGTGCACCATCTCATTGCGGATCACTCTCGCCTTTGCGCCTCTTCTGACATATCCGGACAGCACGTAGCAGCCGCCGATCGTCCCGCGGTTGGGGACCTTGAACGTCTCGCGCACCTCGGCGGTACCCACCACGACCTCACGGCGCTCCGGCTCCAGGAGACCTTCCATCGCGGCCCGGATGTCCTCCACGGCCTCGTAGATCACCTTGTACAGCCTTATCTCGACGTGCTCGCGTCTGGCCAGATCCCTGACCTTCGGCGTCGCAGCGATGTGGAACCCGACGATGACCGCGTCCGATGCGGCCGCGAGAAGCACGTCCGTCTCCGTGACGCCGCCCACGCCCTTTCTGATCACCTCCACACGCACCTCTTCGGTCGAGAGCTTCTCCAGCGCATCCGCCAAGGCGCCGACGGAGCCATCGACGTCGCCCTTGATGACGAGCCGGAGCTCCTGAACGTCGCCCTCCACGATGCGCGCATGAAGGTCTTCGAGGGTGATGCGATGCTGGAAGCGAGTCTGTCTCTCCCACTGCTGCTGCTGGCGCTTGGCGCTGATGTCGCGGGCGAGCCTGTCGTCGGAGACGACGCCCACGACGTCGCCCGCCTGCGGAACGCTGTTGACCCCGGACACCTGCACGGGTTCCGACGGTCCCGCCGAGTCGACGGGCCTGTTCCACTCGTTGAAGAGGGCCCTCACCTTGCCGTCGGCCAGGCCGGCCACGAACGGGTCACCGACCCTGAAGCATCCGCTCTGCACGAGCACCGTGGCAACGATGCCGCGTCCTCGCTCCTTCTCGACCTCGATGACGACTCCCCGCGCCGGTCCCTTGTCGACCGCCGTGAGTTCGAGCAGCTCCGCCTGGAAGAGAATCTCGTCCAACAGGCGTGACACGCCGGCTCCCGTCTTCGCTGACGTCTCGACCTCGACGACCTCGCCGCCCCACTCCTGCGCCACAAGGCCGTGGTTCGAAAGCTCGGTCCTCACGCGATCGGGGTTCGCGGCCGGCAGGTCCATTTTGTTGATCGCGACGATGGCGGGAATACCCGCGGCCTTCGCGTGGTCGATGGCCTCGAGGGTCTGCGGCATGACGCCGTCGTCCGCCGCAACGACGAGCACCGCGATGTCGGTGATCTGCGCACCTCGAGCGCGCATCGCGGTGAACGCCTCGTGACCCGGTGTGTCGAGGAATGTTATCCGCTTCCCCTCGTGCTCGACCTCGTACGCGCCTATGTGCTGTGTGATGCCGCCGGACTCGCCCGCTATCACGTTGGAGCTGCGGATGTAGTCCAGGAGGAGCGTCTTTCCATGGTCGACGTGACCCATCACCACGACCACGGGGGCCCGCGGAACCGCCTCGTACTCCTCCTCCGCCTCGGCCATTTCCTCCCGCAGTATGTCCTCGCCGTACTCGTGGAGAAACTCGACGTCCGCCCCGAAGGCGTCGGCGAGCAGCAGGACCGTGTCCTCGTCGAGCCGCTGGTTGATCGTGACCATTAGGCCCAGGTCGAGGCACTTCTTGATGACATCGGTGACGGGGATCCCGAAGGCCTCCGCGATCTCACCTACCGACGAGAACTCAGCGATGCGGGTCCTCTGCTCCTCGGCCTCCTCGATCGCTCCTCCGCGCTCTCTGCGCTTGCGCCGCTTCGGCTTTCGCTCGTCGGAGGCCGCGAGCGTCCTGCGCACCGTGTCCTCGACCGTCTTCTGGTCGACCCTCGGCTTCCGCTTCTTCCTGCGACGGCCATCTGCCTCCGGCTTCGGCCGGGCCTTGAGCGCGGCCGGTCCAGCGGGAGCCGCCGGGGCCCTGGCCGGCCTCTCGGCGCGGACTTCCGTCTTCTGCTCGACCTGACTCTCAGGCTTCGGGGGTTCCACGTGCCCGGCCGCGGGAGCTGCAGCGCCCTTGCCTGCGGCCGGCTTCGCGGCCTTGTCGACCCCCGTGGCCTTCGTGGTCACGGCGCTCTTCGGAGCGTTCGGCTTCGAGGGCTTCGCCGCCTTCTTCTTCCCTTCCCCGCCCGCCTTCTTGGTCGCGGGAGCCTTGCGTCGCTCGCGTACCGCCTTCTTGATCTTCTTGGCGTACTCCCGCTTTACGGCCGCCTTCTCCTTCTCGAACTCAGCGCGCACCTTCTCGACGGCCTCATCCTCGATGGCATTCATGTGGCTCGTGCACTCATATCCGAGCTTCTCGAGCATGCC
>CAYNQF010000111.1:0-3985 GCA_964399265.1 uncultured bacterium
AGACACCAACTCGCCCTCCGGCGTCTACCAGCTCGGCCGCTTCGACGAGCTGATCGAACTCGAGGACTACATTCTCGTCCGCAACCAGAGCAATGTGCAGACCGGCATTATCGAGTTCCTGAGGCCGGTTTCGACGAACAGCGTCGTCGCCGTGAGCTACGTGACCAACCAAGGGAGGGTCGTGGGCGGCCAGGGGAGCGACGGCAAGCTGCGCCTCCTGATGATCAAGAAGGACGGCGGGGTGGACCAGGACTGGGAGCGGATACGCGACCACGAACTCAAGAACGTCTACGACCTGGGGGCCGAGGACATACCCCAGGAGGGCTTCGAACTGACCGTCCGGAAGCGCAGCTCGACAGGCGAGGACCTCGACGTCAATGCGGAGGGAGTCCCGTATCTCCAGATCCTCGGGCTGGACACACACGACCTGTCGGGCAACCCTACTCCGGACAACATCGTCGACCTCGAGCACATCGATTTCGACAAGGGCTATCTGATATTCCCGCACTACACGCCCTTCTGCCCCGCGTACGACGAGACGGTCAACTTCTACTACAACGCGGGAGACACGCTCGACTACAAGGTCTACGGCCGCGGCCTCGATCCGAAGAACTGCCAGGTCTACTCCGAGGAGTCCTTCGAGCCGAGTGACGACATCTACTACATACAGGTGAACTACGACCGTCCCAAGACGACGTTCTCGCTCGGCCACATCAACATCATCGAGAACAGCGAGGTCGTCCGTGTGAACGGCGTCCGCCTCACGCGCGGGACCGACTACACCATCTATTATCCCGCCGGGCAGCTCACCCTCCTTGCCGAGGAGGCGAAGGACCCGGACGCCCGTGTGACCGTCGACTACGACTACAAGCCTTTCGGGATAGGTGGAGAGAAGACGCTGCTCGGCACCAGGGGCGTCTACAACTGGAGCGAGAACATCCAGATAGGCACGACCTGGATGTACCAGAGCAAGGGGACGCCAGAGGACAAGCCTCGCCTCGGCGAGGAGCCTTCGAGGACCGTCGTCGGGGACGTCAACGTGACCGCCGAATTCCGGCCCGAGTTCATGACGACGATGGCCGACGCGATACCTCTTGTCGACACCGATGCTCCGTCCAGTCTGACGGTATCTGCCGAGACGGCGATCAGCGTTCCGGAGCCGAACACCAAGGGTTTCGTGTCGATCGACGACATGGAGGGCGTCGACAACGTGAGCATGCTGGGCGTCACCAGAAGGCTCTGGGTACCCAGCAGCATCCCCGTCGATCCGTCGGGTGCTCCCGCCGTCGCGGCGGCCGACAGGGAGTATATCAGCTGGTACAACCCCGACCGGCTCGTCAGGAAGGGCGACCTGTTTCCCTATCTGCCCGACCAGGAGTTCGACGACATACAGACCGTTCTGGCGCTCTACGACTACCACGCGGAGGACTACTGGGGCGGGGGCGACTGGGGCGGTCTGATGCGGCTCATCTCGAAGACGGGCAACGACTACTCGGAGTACCAGTTCTTCGAGTTCTGGATAGACGCCGGCTCGTCACCGCAGGGGACGATCCACATAGACCTCGGGACGATCAGCGAGGACTTCTATCCGCTGCGTGATCCGAACGGCGAGCTGAACACCGAGGACTACGACGGCAACGGATTCGACGCGGACGAGGACACGGGTCTCGACAACTGCTGCAGCACCGGCGAGTGCGTGAGCCAGTTCTCACCGTGCGTGGACGACGCTCCGCCGATAGCGGCTAGCGATGACTACGCGTACGACTACCAGAGCGACCCGGACAACTACCGCGGGATCAACGGCACGGAGAACAACGACAGGCTGGATACCGAGGACCTGAACGGCAACTACTACCTCGACGCCGACAACAGGTTCTGGGAGCTGACGGTCGACCTGGCGGACACCACATACCTCATCCAGGACAACAATACCTACGAGGAACCTACCAAGCGGACGAACTGGCGGCTCTATCGCATTCCGCTGGGCGACGCCGTGGCCGTCGGTGGCATCGTGGACTGGGAGGTCATCAAGTCGGCGCGGGTCTGGTTCGAGAACCTGGACATCGCCGATCGCGCGGTGCTCATAGGATCGCTCGACGTCGTCGGTAGCCAGTGGGAGCCGGGACGCGTGAGGGACGAAGAGGGCAAACCCATCTCTGAGGAGGAGCTTCAGGGAGAGGACTTCCGCGTCACCGCAAAGAACACCAAGGAAGACGCGGACTACGTCCCGCCCTTCGACCCCGGAGTGGACGATGAGACCCGCCTCAAGAAGCGCGAGCAGTCGCTGGTCCTGCTCTACGACAATCTCAAGCCGGGTCACGAGGGAGCGGCCCGCAAGCTGCTCTACTCGGAAGAGAACTACACGAGGTATGCGGCCCTTCAGGTCTACATTCACGGCCAGGAAGGGGTGGAGGACGGGACGAGGGTCTTCATCAGGCTGGGTGCCGACTCGCTCAACTACTACGAGTACAGCCTCGAGGTGCGTCCGGGATGGGTCCAGGACGTGGTCGACGGCGGAAACAGCCTCGAGATCCCGTTCACCTCGTTCACCGACCTCAAGCTCGCCGAGTACGAGGAGGCCGACACCGTGGCCGTTTGGGGCGACACGACTCGCGTCCGGGGGGAGAGGTACAAGCGAGTCGGTTGGCCCTCGCTCTCCAGGATTCGCCAGCTCTCCCTGGGCGTTCTCAACGACCACGCGATAGGCAGCGCCTACGACATCAGCGGAGAGGTGTGGATAGACGACATGCGTTTGACCGACGTCCGAAAGGACATCGGCTGGGCCCAGAGGGCGACGGTCGACGCCAAGTTCGCGGACCTCGGAACGGTACGCTTCGACCTGCGACACGTCGACGGCAATTTCCACACGCTCAAGCAGACGCAGGGTTCGGGGCAGGACAACCTCAGCTACAACCTGAACGGGACGGTCAACGTCGACAAGTTCGTGAGCGGGCTCGGCATAGCGGCGCCCGTGACCTACAGCTGGAAGAAGACCGTCACGAAGCCGCAGTTCTCAACCGGGTCCGACATCGTGCTTTCGGACCAGCAGAGCGCCGAGCAGAAGACGGAGACCAAGGACGCGAGCGTCGCGGCGTCGCTGTCGCGGAAGCGCCAGTCGGCGAACTACTGGACGCACATCCTCGTCGACGGGCTGTCCCTGCGCGCCTCGACGGCCGGGAGCCAGAGGCTGTCTCCGACGAAGGCCGACACGTCGCGGACACTTCGTGGCAGGGCCTCGTACAAGTACAACCCATCACGGGACGGACTACGCGTCTTCAGGGAGACGCGCGTCTTCGTGAAGCCGACCAGTGTGAGGTTCGGTCTCGAGTCGTACCTCACGCATACCCTGAGTTACGACATATCGTCGCAGGGCGTGAAGACCAAGCGGACCGACAACTATGACAAGAAGCTCAAGGGGGAGGGACACGTCGACTTTCAGTTCCTCGAGAATCTGAAGACGTCGCACTCGGTCTACTTCACGAGGGACCTCGGCCAGGTCAACCGGTCCATGATGGATCTCAACATCGGCGTGGAGACGGAGAGACGCTACGCCAACAGCCTGACGTTCAACGCCAAGTTCGGGAAGTGGTTCGCACCGCAGTACAGCTTCACCTCGTCGTTCGACGACGACCATGGACCGTCCGTTCGCCAGTCCGGAGACCCCTTGGGCATCCGGAACGTACGAGGACAGAGCAATCAGGAGATCAGGACGAGCTTCGACCTCAAGAAGCTCATAGGCACGGGGAAGCCGTCAGGCGGCGCCGCGCCTCCGCCGCGTGTACGGCCCGGCGGCAGGGAGCAGAGCGACGACGGGCGTGACCGGGCCCGCCCCTCGGAGGAGGAGCCGGCGGCCCGCGCCGAGGAGCAACGTCCTGAGAGCGCCGACGAGGGGGCCGCTGCAGAGACCAGTGCGGCGGAGGGGGGAGGAGTGACGGGACAGCCCGGCGAGCGGCTCATCCCGGAGGGTCCCATCCCGGAGGGTCCC
>CAYNQF010000111.1:4085-6945 GCA_964399265.1 uncultured bacterium
CATCCCGGAGGGTCCCATCCCGGAGGGTCCCGTCCCGGAGGGTCCCGTCCCGGAGGGTCCCATCCCGGAGGGTCCCGTCGCGGAGGGTCCCATCGCGGAGGGTCCCATTCAGGAGAGGGCCGTTCCCGAAGGAGCCGACGAGATGCCCGGCGAGGACGAGAGCGGTCGTGCGGACGAGGGCGACCGGGGCGGTGCTCGAGGCGTGCCTTCCGCGGAAGGTGAGTCGCCTGCGGAAGGCGAAGAGGGCGGCGGGGGGCCGGGTCTGTCAGTCCTGTTCGACCCGGTGCTCGGATTCCTGCGCGCGATGGACGCCATCGACGTCCAGTACGGGGTCAGACGTTCCTCGAGGTACAACAGGATCACCGAGGACCGACTGCCCGGATGGGCGTACAGGCTCGGCATAGAGACGGGGGTGGGAGCCGACGAGTGGACGGACGAGCGTGACATCTCGCTGGGGAGCGGCGTCAGGCTGTCGAGCGACATACGCCTGAGCGGTGACTACAGACGGACCGAGGCCGGCAAGTGGAGCAGGACGAGGAACCAGGAGACCGGAGAGTTCTACCCGGCGGTGCACACCGAGCAGATGAACGAGTCGACAAAGGGTTCCGTGTCCTGGTCGGGCGTGGAGAAGGTCGGGCCGCTCGCCGCGCTCTTCCGCACCGTGAGGGTGAGGAGCGGCGTCGAGTACCGCAGGGCGTACTCCGGTCCATACAGCGACCCGAACTCGAAGACGAAGGGCCTCTCGATGAGCCCCGTCGTGTCGCTCGACACGACGTTCAAGAACGGGGTGACGACGAGCTTCACGTGGGACAGGAAGCGCAACACGACCTTCAACCTGACCGGCACGGGATCGGTCACTCAGGACCTGACGGGGTCGTTGAGCGTATCGATGAACTACAGGTTCTCGGCACCCCAGGGCCTCAAGCTTCCGTTCTTCGGTCAGAAGCTGCGCTTCCAGAGCAATCTGGACACGTCGCTCACGCTCCGCACGTCGACCAAGGAGACGAGGACGGCGGCAACGGAGGACGGTCTACTGGTGGCTGAGCCGACGGCGGCGACGCGTGACTTCTCGGTCACCGCGGACGCCACATACAGCTTCTCCAGGAGCGTCTCGGGCGGTCTGCAGTTCAGCTTCGCGCAGAGCAAGGATGAGAAGCGAGACCAGACCCGCCGTACGGTCGGCGTCCACCTGACCGCGGAGTTCAAATTCTGATGGGTACCGGAAGACAGACGAGTGGCTCTCCTTTGCCTCCGCGCGCGAGCGCGTCGAGGCAAACGCGATCCGGGGTCCTTCGACCGAGGCCGCTGCTGTGGCTCGTCCTGGTGGTCTTGACGTTGGCGTCGGCGGCCGTGTTGGGCGGATGCTCGAGGCCGGAGTTCGACCAGGCCGCGGCGTTCGAGTTTTTGGAGCGCCAGTGCGAGTTCGGGCCGCGACCGCCCGGCAGCCCGGCTCACGAGGAGACCAGACTCTGGCTGATAGAGACGCTCCAGCCGCTCGCCGAGAGAGTGTCGATACAGAGGTTCACCGTTCTCTCGGACACGGGCGAGGTGGAACTGACGAACGTGATAGCCTCGTTCTGGCCTGACGCCCGCGAACGCGTGCTTCTCGGAGCCCACTGGGATACGCGTTCCGTGGCGGACAGAGATCCGGATCCGGCCAACTGGGACAGGCCGATCCTGGGGGCGAACGACGGCGCATCCGGGGTCGCTGTGCTGCTGGAGCTGGCGAGGCTGTTCTCCGTGAAGGAACCTCGTGTCGGCGTCGACATCGTGTTCTTCGACGGCGAGGACGGCGGCGACGGGGGCGGTCTCCCAGACTGGTGCATGGGGTCCTCGTACTACGCACGGAAGATGGGCGCCTACTGCCCCGAGTACGCCGTCGTGATCGACATGGTCGGTGACGCGGAACTGCTGATTCCCAGGGAGCCCAATTCGGTCGAAACGAGCCGCGACGTGGTGGACGCCGTCTGGAACGCGGCGAGGCGCGCGGGTTCCGAAGACTTCACGGATGATGCCGGCACGCCGACCTTCGACGACCACATCGCACTCATCAGGGCGGGCGTGCCGAGCGCCTTGGTCATCGACTTCGACTACGCCTACTGGCACACGCTCGAGGACACGCCGGACAAGTGCTCGCCCGAGAGCTTGGGCGAGGTCGGCCGGGCGCTTGTCGAGCTTCTCTACTGACGTCCCTCCGTTCGTACGCTCATAAGGACACACAGAAGTTTTCCCTTGCACGGCGCTCGTGGGCGTGCTACCTTGTCATCGGGAAGTGGGCTGGGCGCCCACTTTCGCCGTATCAGGGCCCCTTACGGAGCTTCGCATGCAGAGGCGGGACGACGAGTTGTACGGAATCTGCCTGGACTTGATTCGGGGCATGGGCTTCGATCTCGTCACGGTGGAGGACACCGTCGAGAACGGCCGCCGCACCTTCCGCTTCTTCATCGACCGTCCCGGAGGCATCGTCTTGGACGACTGCGCCTCTGTGAGCAGGGAACTCGACCATCTGCTGGACGCGGAGTTCGATTTCGAGGGTCCGTACGTTCTGGAGGTCAGCTCACCCGGCCTCGAGCACAAGCTCAAGCACGAGCGCGAGTACGCCTATTTTGCGGGGCGGCGCGCCCGGCTGGTGCTGCGCGAGCCGGTTGACGGCAAGGGTGTGATAGAGGGCACGATAACATCCGTGAGTCCGGGAGTGGTCACGGTGACCACTGACGACGGCGAAGACGTCGACATCAGGCTCTCGGACGTGTCACGTGCCCGACTGATGGCCTGAGGGCCGGCTCACGCGACGCCGGCGCGGGAGCCAGAGGGAGAGTTCGATGAACACGGGGGTCTTGGAGGCGCTCCGCAGGATAGC
>CAYNQF010000112.1:0-6862 GCA_964399265.1 uncultured bacterium
CTAGCATGGGGGGCTAGGGGTCGCTGGTTCGAATCCAGTCGCCCCGACCATACTGTAACCCGCCGCAAGGCCAGAAACGGCGCACGATATGTTCGCCTACGCACTCTACAAACTGGGAGCGTTTCTGGCTCTGTGGCTTCCGCTGCCCATCGCACGGCGTGGCGCCGCCGCGGTGGGCAGATTGACGTCCATATTCCAGCGGCGCAACAGGAAGGCGCTCTACCGCAACCTGGAGACCGCCTTCGGCGACTCGATGACGCCGCGGGAACTCGGGAGACTCCGCAGCGAGATCTACGGGAACTTCGCCACGTTCGTGCTGGAGTTCCTGTTGCTCCCCAAGGTCGACCGCTCCACCGTGAGAGACCTCCTGACCCCACAGAGCTTGGAGACGTACGAGCGCGTCAAACGCCTGGCGGCCGAGCGCGGACCCGTGGTCTTCCTGAGCGCGCATCTGGGCAACTGGGAACTAGGCGCGGCGGCCGGGAGCCTGCTGGGACTGCCGCTCACGGTGCTGGTCGACGCGCACCCGAGCCCCCTCGTTACCCGATTCTTCAACGAGCGCAGAGAGAACAAGGGGCTCCGCGTCGTGTCGGTGACGGAGTTCCAGAAGTGCTTCCGCGCGATGCACCGTAAGGAGTTCGTCGCCATCGCGGGCGACCGGCCTGTCACCGGACAGGGCATACGCATGCCGTACTTCGGCAGGCCTGCACTGGTTCCGGACGGCCACGCGGTCCTGGCCCGCAAGTTCGGCGGCGTCATCTTGCCGGGGGTCCTCGTCAAGCGCGACGACGGAAGGTACGAGTACAAGATCGAACCCCCCATAGTCCCTCAGGTGACCGACGACTTCGATGCGGACGTCCGCGACTGCGTCGAGAAATGCCTGAGAGTGTTCGAGAGATTCATCCGCGCGAACCCGGAGCAGTGGTACGTGTTCCACCCGATCTGGGACGACACGACGGCCGACAGGCTCAGGCTGCGGGGAGAGCGCATCAAGGCCAGGCAGAGCAAGATAGACGCGAGGATAGAACGCATCGAGGCACGCAGGAACAGGATGCAGGAGCACCGCAAACGGCTGGAGGCCGACAGGAAGAGGTTGGAGCGCACGGAGAAGGACCTGCGGGCCGAGGACGAGGCGGGAGGTCGCGACCGCGAATGAGGACGCTCGCGCTCATCCCGTGCAAGAACCTGGAGCACGTAGTCGGCGAAGTCGTCAGGCAGGTGCTCGGGCTGGGTCTCGGGCTGGACGTCCTCGTGATAGACGACGGTTCCACCGATGGGACCGCGTGCGCGGCGCGAAACGCCGGCGCCGCGGTCGTTGCGCACCCCGAGAACCTCGGAAAGGGAGCCGCGCTCAAGACGGGGTTCCGCTACGCTTTGGAGCACGGATATGACGCGGTCATCACGATGGACGGGGACGGTCAGCACGACCCGGCCTCGATACCCTCGTTCATCGACACGTTCGAGACGACCGGCGCCGACATGGTCGTTGGCAGCCGGATGGACGACGTGGGCGACATGCCCGGGCTGCGCGTCTGGACGAACCGGACGACGTCGCGTGTCGTGTCGTGCCTGGCCCGAACGCACATCCCGGACAGCCAGAGCGGGTACCGGATGATCGGAGCGCGCCTGCTGCGCTCGATCGCCGGCGACCTCGTGACTGACCGCTACGACATGGAGTCCGAGATCCTGATCCGCGCCGGAAGGCGCGGGTTTCGCATCGAGTCGACGCCGATCAGATCGATCTACACCGACGAGGTGAGCCACATCAATCCCGTGGTGGACACGCTTCGATTCCTCGGGCTCGTAGGAAGGAGCCTCTTCTGGAGATGAGCGACGGCATGGAGGGAACGCGGAGACCCAGCATCCTGGTCAGCAACGACGACGGGGTCGACGCGCCCGGCATCAAGGCACTGGCCGCTGAGCTTCGCAAGATAGGCAGCGTCACGGTGGTCGCGCCCAACAGGGAGCGCAGCGCCGCGAGCCATTCGCTGACGGTCGACGTTCCCCTGAGGGCCAACGAGATCGCCACCGGCGTAGTGAGCGTCGTCGGCACGCCGACCGACTGCGTGCTCCTGGCCATCGACAACCTCATGAGAGAGCCTCCCGACCTCGTCGTGTCAGGGATCAACCGCGGCCCGAACGTCGGCCACGACGTGACATACTCCGGCACCGTGGCCGCCGCCATGGAGGCGACCATACGGGGAGTGGCGGCCATCGCCATCTCGCTGGACCACGCGGAGTCGGGGAAGTACGACTATGCCTACGCAGCGCGCGTCGCAAGGGAACTCGCGCTCCTGGTACTCGGGAACGGGTTGCCGCCGGGGACACTCCTCAACGTGAACGTCCCTAATCTGCCGGAGAGCGAGGTCCGGGGGATCGAGGTGGCGAGGCAGGGCGAGCAGGTGTACGAGGACTCGATCGTCCCGAAGTCCGATCCCAGAGGACGGAAATACTACTGGATAGGCGGCTACACCTCGACGAGTGACGACGAGGCCGACACGGACATCGCCGCCCTCAAGAAGGGATACGTCTCCGTGACGCCGGTGCACCTCGACCTCACCGACTACGCCGCCATGGACTCGATAGCGAAGTGGCCGCTGGGCAGCGCCGTCGACGCTGCCAGGTCGATCGGCTCGGCAACGCCCCCGGCATCGGCGAGTGGGTCGGCCACGGTCGGCGCGACGGGCGACGACGACGGGACCGAAGGACGAGGGGAGTAGACGTGCGAGACTGGCAAAGCCTGGCAGCCAGGATGGTCGAGACTCAGCTCGTGCCCCGCGGGATAACGGACCACGGCGTCCTCGAGGCCATGTCGAGGGTCCCGAGGCACATGTTCGTCGGACCAGGCATGGAGCAATCGGCGTACGGAGACCACGCGCTGCCCATCGGCGAGGGACAGACCATCTCGCAGCCGTACATGGTCGCGCTCATGACGCAGGCGCTCCGGTTGAGCGGCAGGGAGAAGGTGCTCGAGATCGGAACAGGTTCGGGCTACCAGACCGCGATCCTGGCTGAGCTGGCGTCTCAGGTCTTCAGCGTGGAGCGGGTTCGCCCTCTCGCGGAGAGGGCGCGACAAACGCTCGAGAGTCTCGGCTACTCGAACATCGCGATCATGGTCGGGGACGGCACCGTCGGGTGGTCGGAGTTCGCCCCGTTCGACAGAGTGATGATAACCGCGGGCGCGCCGGTGGTGCCCGAGAGCGTCCTCGACCAGCTGGCAGACCCCGGCATCATGGCGGTGCCGGTCGGGACGCAGAGCATGCAGAACTTGAGGGTGATCGAGAAACGGGACGGCGCCACGACGGTCCAGGACGCCGGGAGCTGCGTCTTCGTGCCGCTCCTGGGCAGGGAAGGCTGGGGAGGAACGGAGGAGCCATGATCGAAGGGCTCGTGCACGCTCTGCAGGGACTGCCGAGGGAACTCATAGCGTTCATCATCTCGGCCCTCCCGATAGCGGAACTCCGAGGCGGCATCCCCGTCGCGACCGAGGTGCTGCACATGGACTGGAGGTCGGCCTATCTCGTGTGCGCGGCCGGCAACTTCGTTCCGGTGATCCCCATCCTGTACCTGTTCGATCCTCTGGCGAGGTTCCTTCGCAGATGGAGGCCGCTCGACCGGTTCCTGGACCGTCTCTTCGCGAGGACCAGGACCAAGGGCAAGGTCGTGGAGAAGTACGAGGCCCTGGGACTCATCCTGTTCGTGGCGATACCCCTGCCCGTGACCGGAGCCTGGACGGGAGCACTCGCGGCGTACCTGTTCGGGGTCAGGCCCAGGTACGCCATTCCGGCCATCGCCCTCGGCATCCTCATAGCCGGGGTCATCGTCACGCTCGCCACGCAAGGGGTGTTGCATCTGATCCGTCTCTAGTGTAAGATAACCGTTCACGTCGGGGCGTAGCGCAGACCGGTTAGCGCGCACGGTTCGGGACCGTGAGGTCGGAGGTTCAAATCCTCTCGCCCCGACCAGACCATAAGGAGGGCAGGAGTGTCAGCCCGTCCTCTTCGGATCACGGTGGTTGGCGGCAACCGCTGTGACGAGGCTACGGCCTCCCTTGCCGAGCGCGTAGGACGTGGGATCGCTCGCAGGGGCGGCGTTCTTGTTTGTGGGGGCCTGGGCGGAGTGATGGAGGCGGCCTGCAGAGGGGCTGCGTCCGAGGGAGGCGTCACCGTCGGCATCCTGCCGGGTTCGAACGCATCCGACGCGAACGAGTACGTGACGATCCCGATACCGACCGGCATCGGCTACGCCCGAAACGTGGTCAACGTGCTCGCCGGCGACGCTATCATCGCGCTCGAGGGCTCGCACGGCACCATGTCGGAGATCGAGCACGCCCTGGGCTTCGGCATCCCCGTGGTCGCTCTCGACTCGTGGTCTCACGTCGATGGCATCGAGATGACGGACGATCCGGACGACGCGGTGGCGATGGCGTTCGAACTAGCGGGAGGGAGCCGTGGATAGGGCCCGCCTGGAGTCGAGAGTCACCGGGCGCGTGCAGGGCGTAGGCTTCCGCTGGTTCGTCAAGGAGGCCGCGCGGGCTCTTGCCTTGACAGGCTACGTGAAGAACGAGTACGACGGTAGCGTCGAGGTCGTAGCGGAAGGACCGAGAGAGAAGCTGGAAGAACTTCTCGCCGGGCTTCACCGCGGGCCGCGTGGCGCCGCCGTCAGCGACGCCACCGCGCGGTGGTCGGACCCGAGCGGGGAGTTCTCCGTGTTCGAGGTGAGATTCGACGGAGGACGTAGGAGCCGATGACGCTCCGACCCGCCCGCAGCCGACGCTGTCGCGTCGCGGTCCTCTTGGCCGCGGTCGTGGCCCTGTTGCTCGTCGCGGCCTGCACGCCGCTTCCTCCGAGAGGACACGGCTCGACGAGCGACTCGAGTTCGGGCTCGTCGTGGACGTCGCGCACCGGGGTCTACCACACCGTCAAGAAGGGCGAGACGCTGTGGAGAATCTCGAAGGCGTACGGCGTGTCGCTTCCGGAGTTGGTGGAAGCGAACGACCTGGACGACGACTACACGATTCACGTCGGACAGAAGCTGTACATTCCCGGCGTCTCGAAGACGGTAGAGGTCGAGCCGGCCGTGCCGGCCCCCGAGAAGGTTGCGGCCGACGTCGGCGGCAAGCTCTCATGGCCGCTCGCGGGACGCGGACGCTCATCGCTGACAAGCGGGTTCGGCAACCGTGAGGACCCGATCTCGGGTGGAACGAGTTTCCACAAAGGCATCGACATAGACGGAGCGAGGGAGGAGCGCGTCCTCGCAGCCGCAGGGGGAGAGGTCGTCTTCTCGGGTACGATGAGCGGCTACGGCACCGTGGTAATGATCGACCACGGCAGCCGGTTGCTGACCGTCTACGCCCATCTCAGTCGTTCGATCGTGAAGCTCGAGGACAGGGTCGAGAGGGGACAGACCGTAGGCTACGTCGGTTCGTCGGGGCGAACGAACGGAACGCATCTGCACTTCGAGGTCAGGTACAAGGGCGTTCCGGTCGACCCGCTCGGCTACTTGCCGTGATTCAAGGAGGAAGGGTCGTGGATCTCAAGAAGCTCGTGAGAGACGTGCCGGGATTCCCCAAGCCGGGCATCGTCTTCAAGGACATAACGACGCTCACGAAGGACCCGCAGGGGTTCCGCGCGGCCGTCGACTCCCTCGTGAAGCACTACCGGGACGAGCACATTGACGTGGTCGTCGGGATCGAGTCGCGCGGCTTCATCTTCGGCGCGCCGGTGGCCCTGGAGCTGGGCGTGGGATTCGTGCCGGCGCGGAAGCCGGGCAAGCTGCCCGCGGAGACGGTGCGGGCCGAGTACGAACTCGAGTACGGGACCGACGCGATCGAGATGCACCGCGACGCGATCACTCCGGGACAGCGTGTGCTCATCGTGGACGACCTCCTGGCCACGGGCGGGACGGCCGCCGCCGCCGCAAGACTCGTGGAGGAACTCGGGGGAACGGTCGTGGGCATGGCGTTCCTCATCGACCTCTCCTTCCTGAAGGGCAGGGAGAAGCTCGAGGGGTACGACGTCTTCTGCCTCATGGAGTTCGACTCGGAGTAGGGCGTCGTCCGGCAAGCGCGGTCCGCCGGCGGGCGTGCGACGATTGCCTGGAAAGGTCGTACACGCTCTGCTAGAATGTGTGGCTTGTACCGGCGCCGGACCGGGGCGGCCGGCCCACGAATGCATAGCCCCCGTAGCTCAGGTGGATAGAGCATCGGTTTCCTAAACCGAGTGCCGCAGGTTCGAGTCCTGCCGGGGGTACCAGTTGCCGAAGCGGCGGTCGAAAGGCCGCCGCTTTGTGCGTCCCGGACCGCGCTCAACCGCGGAGCGCCCGCGGTTGTCCAACCCGTGTGAAAGGACGCAGCAACCACAGGTGCCGCCCCCCAGACACGGCGCGTGCCCCATGGACGAGGGCGCCGGATGTGTCAGGAGGGCGGTCTTATGTCAAGGAGGCGGAGATGTTGAGAGCGATGCTGTCAGCAGCGCTCGTCGCGGCCGCGGCCCTCGTAACGGTACCCGCGGCGGCGGAAGAGACGGGCGACGAAGAGGCCACCACGGAGGCGGTGAAGCCGACAGAGAACCCTGTAGTGTTCTGGGAACTGGCTTCGCACGACGCGCAGAGGTCGATCACATTCCTGGAGTCGGTGTTCGACTGGAGGTTCAATGCCCCTGAGGGAAGCGCTCTCTACGTGGCGCGAACCGCCAACGACGACGGCGGCATCAACGGTGGCGTCTTCACGCTCCAGCAGGCGAAGCTCCCGTTCCTGACCATCTACATCAAGGTCGACGACATCGAGGACAAGGCGAAGCTGATAGAGAAGGGCGGCGGCAAGATCATCGAGCCGCCGCACGAGATCGCGAGCGGCTCCTGG
>CAYNQF010000113.1:0-6766 GCA_964399265.1 uncultured bacterium
ACGCCCGCGTATCAGCCGCGGCCGGTGCTGGCGCGAGCGCTGCCGCCGAAGGCGTCTGCAGCGCGAGTGACAGTGCCGTGACGTCGGCTGCATACGCTTGTTAGGCGCCTCCGCGGCTACGGCGTAGCTTCCCAAGTCCAGACCTCGTCCAGTTCCCCAGTATGAGGATCGATGCGAAACGTCCGGCCGGATCTCGGGCTCAGCGTGTTGGTCACCGCCCAGCGCCACGTGGTCGCGTTCAAACTGATCAGGCGAACACGCCAAGGCTCTATGCCCTCCTCGAGCCCCAACTCCCGGGCTATCTCCACAGCGTCGGCCCTGGAGATAGCGAACGAGGACTCGTCAGGTGGCGACTCAACCAAGTACCGTGTGCCCGCAACCGGGCGCGAGGTCGCGCACCCCACAACGGCGAGAAGTGCAACGACCAATGCCATAGCCAATACGTGCCGCAAGAACCCTCCATCACTCGAACCCTGAGAAGCGAAGTGCGCCTAACACCACTTCTGTTTCCTAATCGTAGCGTGCATTGCCGCCGAGCGAGGTGTTGATGCGCTGGCCGGCAAAGCCGTGCGGCGTGTTCATCACTGGAGTCACGATCATGCCCCCACGGCGCGCCTGCTCACACCAACCGACGCATCGCCGCCCTGCGACTTAGCCTTCTCCGGCAGCGGGATAAGCGCGTGACACATCTGCGTGGGACGCCCGGCTAACGTGAGATTCGACCTCTCTCGCGGTCTCCGATTGCGCCTGAACTGCCTCCTCCGCGCCCTCTGTCGAGCGGGCCCGCGAGCCGGTCATGCGAAGGGGCTCTCCCCACGGCGTCCAGCGTTCCTTCACGAGCGTGTCCATCGGACTCACAACGCCGAGCGCGCCCTTCTTCACCACGTGCGTGTAGATCATTGTTGTGCGCACGTCGCGGTGACCGAGCAGCTTCTGTATCGTCCTCAGGTCATGTCCGTTCTCGAGCAGGTGCGTGGCGAAGGAGTGCCGCAGAGCGTGACATGTGGCTCTCTTGCTGATGCCCGCCTGCCGCACCGCCTCCTTGACCGCGCGCTGTGGAACAGATTCGTGAACGTGGTGGCGGCGCTTCTCGCCGGTCTTTTCATCCGTGCATGCCGTCGCGGACGGGAAGACGTAAGCCCACTCCCAGCTCAGACCAGCGCCGGGCGACTTGACGCCATAGGCGTTCGGCAGCGTTACCTTCACACCGTCCTTCACGTCTTGCTCGTGGACGCGACGGACCTCCGCGATATGCTCTCGCAGCGCGCTCTTGATGGCGGACGGCAGCACCGTCACGCGGTCCTTCTGACCCTTTCCCGATCGCACGAAGACCTGCTCTCGCTCGAAGTCGACGTCCTTGATCCGCAGTTCGATGCACTCACTCAACCGCAGCCCGGCACCGTACAGCAGAGACGCCATCAGGTGGTGCTGACCGGTCGTCTTCTCAAGAAGCGCCTTAACCTCGCCGCGCGACAGCACGACGGGGAGTCGGCGCGGGGCCTTTGCCCGTACCATCCCGTCGATCCACGCTACGTCGCGATCCAGCACGTCCCGGTACATGAACAGCAGCGCGCTCAGCGCCTGACTCTGTGTCGACGCGCTGACCTCGCGCTCCACGGCGAGGTGGTTGAGGAAGTCCCGAACCTCGACCTCGCCCATTCGTCCTGGATGGCGCTTTCCGTGGTGCAGGATGAAGCGGCGTATCCAGCCCAGATACGCCTCTTCCGTCCTGTGGCTATAATGTCGGGTCTTGATGGCCGAACGAACCGCCGCGAGGAGCTTCAATGCCGACGGCCTGTCTATCCGCTCGGGCCATTGCGAACGCGCGTCTCTCTGTGTGGCGACCAGCGAGACGCCCGGGGTCTCGTCCTGCGGTGCTGCGCGCCGTGTGGCGGCGCGCTCCGGCGCTCGCGGCTTTGGGGCCGTGCGCCTGCGAGGTGGATGCCGCATGCTGCTTCACCCTCGTTCGGGGTACTGAGGGGCAGGCACTGCGTGTCCTGGACTCGCACAACTATAGCTCCGGAACATCGAGATGTCAACACGGACTGAGCCTTCCGGCGCAGCCGACGGAACACACAGGGCCGCACAGTCAGTCCACGGGACAGGCGGCCTCCGACCCTAGCTCACCAACCCGGCGTCGAGGGTTATCTGAACGCCTGCGAGCGCCCTGGACACGGGGCAGCCTGCCTTCGCGCGGTTCGCCAACTCGGCGAAAGTCTCCTCGTCGATACCGGGGACCATCGCGCGAGTCGACAGAGCGCTCCGCGTGATCGCGAAGCCGCCCTCCCCCTTCTCGACCGTCACCTCGGCGGACGTCTCTATGCTTTCCGGAACGTGTCCCGCCTCGGCCAGCATTGCGGCGAGAGCCATCGAAAAGCAGCCCGCGTGCGCCGCCGCCAGGAGTTCCTCGGGATTGGTGCCCGCTCCCTCCTTGAACCTGGAGGCAAACGAGTACGACCCCTCGAACGCCCCGCTTCCGAGCTTCATGGTCCCTTGGCCGTCCCTGAGGTCGCCCTTCCATACCGCTGTTGAGCGTCGCTTCGGCATGTGCGCCTTCCTCCTGTTCTCGCCCTGCTTCTGCCGCCCCCAGCCCGCCGGAGACTGTCCGTCTACCGCCCTGAGGGTTCATTCAGTAAGAATTCCTGCAAGAAAACACTTGCGTCCAACCCTGCGTGTCCATATGTTTCGTATAGACATCAATTGAGGCAGCGGTCCGCACTCTGCTGCCAGCGGCACTCGACCTTCAGAGGTCAGTGTACGTCTCCCGACGGCTCCTGGCCGTCCCGTGGCGTCATCCCTTTGCAGGAAGGACGCATTTCATGCCGCACAGGAAGATTGATCCGGACACCGATCGAGTCCTTCAAGCCATCAGAGGCATCATCAGGCTCGTGGCAGTCAACTCACGCCACCTCGCGACGAGTCACGGGATCACGGGTCCGCAGCTTTCTGCGCTCTACGCCCTCAACCGAAAGGGCGACCTGACGGGCACCGAGATCGCGGACAGGTTGCTGCTCAGTCCGAGCACGGTCGTCGGCGTGATCGACAGGCTGGAGGAGAAGTGTCTCGTCGCGCGCAAACGCGACAAGGAAGACAGACGCCGCGTGCTGGTCAGTCTGACACAGGCAGGCAAGGATCTTGTGAAGGAAGTCCCCCACCCGATAGAGGGTGGTCTCACGAGACTTCTGAGTCAGATGCCCTCGAAAGAGAAGGAACAGATGGCTGACTCGCTCGAGGCCTGCGCGGCGATGCTCGGAGTGGATGGAGAAGTCCCGCCCGAACTCGATGATCTCGACCTGCACACGGACGCCTGAGTCCTGTCTCCGGCGCTACCTTCCGAGTGACCGTATCACGTTCAGGTCTAGTTCGCCCTTGGCCCCCCATCCTCTCTTCCCGGAGGGGATGTCCGGTCTGAACTCCTCGTACAGGGCGTACGCCCGCTCGGCGAGCGCATCCGGCTCGAACGAGCGCGCCAGTTCGCTCATCGCACTTCGTACGTCCTCCAGCCTCTCACCGAACTTCCGCTCCAGGTAGCTCTCCACTGCCACGGGGTCCGCAGGTTCACCCTTGGTCAAGGCGCGAACGCCGTCCGACGTCTTGACCGCGGGCACCTGCCGCCCCAGCACGCCGACTCGGAACTCTTCGCCGCGTTTGCTCTCCCGCGCCTTCTTGCCACTCTCCTTGCCGGGCTTGTATATGCCAAGTCGCCGGCCCTTGGACTGCGCGTTCAGACCGGCGACAGCTTTGCCCAACGTGAGAGCCTCGTCCCGGTCGAACCCCGTCCTCTCCGCCACGACTGCGGCCCACAAGGTCAGTACCGGAGCCCTGTTGATCGTAACGGTGTGCGTTCCCACACGAGCCCCCGACGGGAGTGACGAGACTACCCTATGAATCTGATCATCTTGTCAGACGTCAGCTCCAGACTCCTCCGAACGTCCTCGAGCTTCTTCGTCACCTTGTACTCGGCGTCGACCCACTCGTCTCCGCTGCGTCCCTCCAGCTTGTCGAGTTCGAGCTTGCACGTCTTGAGTTCCCCCTCGATCTGGCCGAGTTGCTCGCCGAAGTGCTCGCTCTTCTCCTTACCCTGGAGTTCCTTCAGACGGGACTCGCAGTGCTCGAGTTCCTTCTGCACCTTCTCTATATTCCGGGGGCGTTCTTCCATCTTGTCCTCCGTTGGAATGAGGGGGCCGTCAATGACCGTTTGGCTCCATTCTTACACATTGTGATGCCCGGGGCAAACGGCCCGATTCACTGGGCCGGGATTCCCCGGGCACCACGGGCCCTGCGAGGGCCCGCCCTTCTGGACCTTTCAGGCCCTTCTTCTCGCCGTGACCAGGTTCACGGGCTTCCCGTTGCAGTAGCTCTCGATGTTCGCCGCGGTCGTCTCGGCGATCCGTCGGACAGCCTCGTCGGTATCGAAAGCTATGTGCGGAGTCACTATCACGTTCTTCATGTGCATGAGAACGTGGTCGGCCAGGAGGTTCCCCAGATCGTGTTCCTTTCTGAAGACTGACCTTATTAGCTCGGCCTCCTCGGTGATCGTCGGCTCCTCATCCAACACGTCGAGCCCGGCGCGCGCCACCTTCCCGTTGGACAGCGCCTCCAGCAACGCCTGCGTCTCGATCACGCTGCCGCGCGAGGTGTTGATGATGACGACGCCATCCTTCATCGACGCAAACGCCTCCTTCGAGAGAAGCCCGTTCGTCGCCGGACCGCCCGGCACGTGCAGCGTCACGACGTCGGACTCGCTCAGCACCCTGTCGAAGTCTGCGTACTCGAATCCCAGTTGTCGCGCAAGCTCCTCGTCGGGCTTCGGGTCGAACGCCAGGATGCGCATCCGGAAACCGCGCGCTATCTCTATCACACGTCTGCCGATGCTGCCCGCGCCGATTACCCCTATCGTCTTGCCCTTGAGGTCGTGGCCGCGCAGACCGAGCATGTTGAAGTCCCCGGTCCTGGTCCTCGACACCGCCTCGGGAATGTTCCGGTAGAGCGCGAGCAGGAGCGCGAAGACGTGTTCCGCCACCGTGTTGTCGCCGTACTCGGGCACGTTGCTCACGGCAATGCCACGGTCCCTGCAGTATGCGAGGTCGATGTGGTCGAATCCCGTCGATCTGGTCGCGATGAACTTGAGGGCGTCCAGCCTGGACAGGACCTCCCGGCTCAGGTTCGAATGAATGAACGTCGACACGACCTCGGCGTCCGCGTGCTCGGCCGCGTTCTCGGCCGTGAGCCGCGCCTCCACGAAGAGGAATTCCCTCTCCTTGCAGGCACCACGCAGCACGTCCTCTTCCCACGGCTCTGTCTCGAAAATGACGATCTTCACAACCTTCGGACCTCCTGCGACACCTCGTTCGTGGCGGAGCAGCGCCCTCAGCGTCGCATGAGCGTCGCTCAGACGCTCAGACTGCTGGCCGGCCGCGAGCGGCCTCTATACGAGGGAGACCATGCTATCGGCCCGCCCCTCGTCCAGGTACCTGCGCATGACGTGCTTGAGGTCGCGTCGGGCCCGGTGCAGCCTCGACCTCACCGCCGACGACGTGAGCCCCAGCACGTTGGCGGTGTCCTCGGTCGAAAGCCCACGGAGCGTCCGAAGCTCGAAGACCTCGCGGTTCAGCGGAGCCAGGTCGTCCATCGCGTTCGCTAGCACGTTCTGCAGCTCACCGAACATGACGCGGCCCGCAGGGTTTGCCGACGGGTCCGGAATGTCACGCTGCACCTCGCCGTCCTTGCACTCTATCGGAGAATCCAGGGGCACGGTCGGCAGGTGCCGCTTCCGCAACCGCATGAGACACGCGTTCCGGGCGATGCTGTATAGCCATGTCGAGAACATGGCGTCCTGCCGAAATCCGGGGAGCGCCTGGTAGGCTTTCAAGAACACGCCCTGCGCCTGGTCCTCTGCGTCTTCCGGACTGCCGAGTATCCGCAGACACTGCTGGTAGGTCTTTGGCTCATGCCTCCTGACCAGCTCGTCGAAGGCCGCGCGTTCGCCGGCCCTCGCTTCTTCCACCAATCGCGAATCCTTCAGATCTGCCCAGTTCATCAGATCACCCTCTTCGTTCATACTCTCGATTCCGAATGCAACTGCAGCCATTTCACGATGTCCCGACGCCTCAGGAGCCCCACGAGAACGCCGTCCCGCAGCACGGGTAGCTGACGGAACTCGCTCCGAGCCAACTTGGTCAGAGCATCGGCTGCGTCCTCATCCGCCTCGATCGTTGTGAGCGCGGACAGGGGTGTCATCGCGTCGCGCACGCGCTTCTCCTCCCACTCCCCCTTGGCAACCTTGCGCACGTCGCCCAACGTCACGAGCCCAATGAAGCTCGCTCCGTCCATGACGGCGAACGCGTGGTCGTCGGACTTCATTATGTAATCATGGACCAGCTCGCCGATCGTGACGGACGCTGGGACCGTCGCCGGTCGCGGTATCGCGACCTCGCTGGCGGGCACTCCATGCAAAATGTCGTGAACGACTACCTGGCGGTAGCTCTGCACGGCGGCGCTGTGGAGGAACCATCCGATGAAGGCTAACCACAGCCCCCCGACTCCGCTCCCGAAGAACGGCATCCTGGCGCCGAAGACCATCGAGATGCCCATGAAGATGAGGAGCAGACCGATCGCCTGCCCCGACCAGGACGCGATGCGGGTCGCGCGCCTGAAGTCGCCCGTCGCGCCCCAGATCAGGGCGCGCAGCACTCGCCCTCCGTCCAACGGGAACCCCGGCACAAGGTTGAACACGCCCAGGATAACGTTGACCGACCCCAGCCAT
>CAYNQF010000114.1:0-6588 GCA_964399265.1 uncultured bacterium
CGATGCCGGACGCATCCATGATCTGCGCCATCGGGTAGTCGTAGCACGTCAGCCAGGTGATCGGCTCGCCCTTGCGCTTCATCGTGCGGAGCGTGCCGAGCGATACCTTCTTCCTCTTCTTCTTCTCTTCGGCCATGTGGTTCTCCAATCGATGTGCCCGAAACTGAGGGCGGCCGCGCACGCATTCGGGACCGCCGTTCGGCAGACATCAGTGCGCCCTGCCCGAGTGTGCGGCTACGGCTTGGGTATCGCCAGACCTTTGGCGCCGATCTCCGAAAGCGTGCCCTCGGGGAAATTCTCCTGGACCAGCTCGTGGATGATCTGCGCGTACTTGACCTTCTCGCGTGCCCAGTCGGCGAGCAGCGCCGGGCTCACCCAGGGCTTGTAGAGCGCCGCTCCCGTGGCTGCGCAGGCCGGGCCGGGCTCGATCTTGAAGTAGACCGGGGCGAGCGTCCGGACCACCTCCGGCGCGTCGTAGAAGCGCGTGAAGCCGCCGAAGGACTCGGTAAGGAGTATGTGCATGTCGAGCGGGATGTCGCAGACCTGTCGTATGGTCGCGTACTGGTCCAGCGTGAGGTCGGCGACGGGGTTGAACGTTCCGGCACCCAGGCTCTCGAGCACCTTGCCGCCGGCCGCGTTGCCGTGGCCCGCGTAGACGGAGACCTTGAAGGTGACGTCGTCGGGGATCTCGCCGGCCTTGCGCATCTCGTTGAGGAGCCACAGCTCGCCCTCGTCGATCGCGAGGAAGCCGCGGAAGCCGATGTCGATGAGTTCCAGGATCTCGTCGATGACGTGCGCCAGCGCGTCGGAGCCGCGGAAGCGGAGCCCGGACAGCGCTCCTTCCGGCGTCGCAACCTGGCGGCCTATGTACCATGGCGTCCTGGGACCCGGCGTCACGATGACCTCGAGCCTGGCCTCGGCCGCCATCTGAGCGAAGTCCTTCCACTCCTGCCTTGTCAGGTAGGTCGCGCCCATGACCATCGAGATCATCCGGTGGAGCGGGATCTTCCGCTTGTTCATCTCGTCGATGGTCGCCTCGAGCACGTTCGGGCGCTCGATACCGGAGATCTCCATGCGGTACCACGCGCCGTCGGGGAAGCGCTTCTTACTGGTCGGTAGATCGCGCGCGTCGCTCCCTGGGATGCCGTGCTTCTCCATCAGCTTGCGGACGTCGGCCAGCTTCATCCAGTGTCTCCTTTCGGGCCCGTAGGCCTGCCGACCGGTCGGACCGGACAGCCCGTGACGTGGCCTTCCTCGTAACTTGCGGGTTCTAGAGCGTCTGGACGGTAGACATCGAGCTTATCAGAAGCGAGACGCGGCTTTCAAGGCGATTCGGGGGTCGCGGGACCGCTTTACACGTGTCCGGCCGCGCCTTAGAATGCGGGCGGATTGGCCCGGGTGGAACGAGTCCGCGCCGGGAGTGACGGTCGCTGGTGGACCCATCAGGACCTGGAGAATCGAGGAGGCATCATGCGCAGGCTCGTCGTGCTTGCTCTCATGATGGCCGCCGCATTGCTCCCGACATCCTGCAGCAAGGACGGAAGCGGCGGCATCGAACCGAACGACACGCAGAGCCCGACGGTGGAGTCGACTCTGCCCGCGGACGGAGCCACAGACCGGTCTCTCGTGCAGTCGGTCTCATTCACTTTCTCGGAACCGCTGGACGAGACCACGGTCACCGATACGACGCTCCTTCTGACCGGACGTGAGCAGAGCTTCCACATCGGATATGACGGGACCACCAGAACGGCCACGATAACGCCCGATACGATGTACGCCGCCGAGACGTGGTACACCGCGCACGTGACCGAGGGCGTGACCGACGAAGCAGGCAACCCCGTCGTGCCGGAGAGCGTCGACTTCCGTACCGGCCCCATCGACTGCGCTCACCTCGCGGACGCCATGGAACCCAACGAGGAGATCGCAACAGCCGCGGTGGTCGGTGTTGAAAACCAGTACTACTCCCTGACAGTGTGCGACGACGACAAAGACACCTACGAATTCAGCCTCAACGAAGCGACCAAGGTGACCTTCTCGACCTACATCAAGCACGCTCCTACCGACACAGCGGGCGAGGGGCCGGGTTGGCAGATCCACTACATGAGGGCGGATGGCGAGTACTACTCCACTCTCGGGACGGGCGCGGACCCCGGGCAGACCCCCAGCTATACGTACACGTTCTATCCCGGGACCTACTACTGCGAGATATTCTCGAGCTACGGGATGGAGCCCGGCGACTACGTGCTCTACGACCTAATGGTCTCCGGCGACGAACCGTGCCAGGATGACGAGTACGAGGACAACGACTTTCAGGACGACGCCGCGCCCATTACTGAAGGACTGCACACCGGGCTCAGCGGATGCCACGTGGATGCTGACTGGTACTCCATCGAGATGTCGGCCGGCGAGACGCTGACGGTCACTGTGGATGCCACGTTCGAGCCGGGCGACTGGGAGCATCGCAGAATGCGCGTCATCCCGCCCTCGGGGGACAGCGTCACCGACTCAGGGACCACGAATCCCATGACCTGCCAGGTCACCAGCGCGACCGATGGAACGGCCTATTTCTACGTCCAGTTCTGGGAAGACGATGTCACATACACGCTGGATGTCGAGTTGACCGACTGACCAGTTGCAGCGGGGTCAGACGGCGGCTTCAGGCGAAGAGGAGCGCCTCAAGAACTCCAGGATGATCGGGACGGTCTGGTCGGGCATCTCCGTCTGAGGGTAGTGTCCCGCCCCCTCCACGAGCGCCAGCTCGCCGCGTGTCCGCTCTGCGACGACGCGGCCCTCCGCTGATGGGTCGGGGAAGTCCGGGTCCTTCGTGCCCATGACGACCAGCGTGGGGGCCTTGACCTGACCGAGGCGTTCCTCTGACGGCCCGCGCGATGAGCTCCCGAGTCGCTTCACGGCGTCGAAGCGTCCTGGCTCCGCCAGATTCACCTTCAGGTTCCGCAGATAGTCCTTGAAGTCGGGCGGCCTGCGGGATGGGTACAACGTGGCGTAGTATGCGACCCAGGCCTGCACGCGCCATGGGTTGTTCAGCATCAGCCATAACAGCGCCCGCTGGATCGGGCTGATCTTCGCCGTTCGCACGAACGGGCTGATGAGCACAAGGGAACGGACTCGGTCGGGACGTTCGGCGGCCGCCCACACAATAGGGGCCGGTGCGAACGACGTGCCGATTAGGTGCGCGGGGCCGGCGTCCAGGTCTTCGATGAGCTCCAGGATGTCGCCCCCGACCGACGGGACGTCGTATCTGCCCCAAGGAACACTCGACTCGCCCTGACCTCGCAGGTCGGCCGTGACAGCGCGGTAACCGGCTTCACTCAACTCCGGCGCAAGATAGCGATACTCGCTGCGCAGCGCGCCCATCCCGGGCAGCATCAGCACAAGCTCGCCATCGACCCCGTAATCGCTGATGGCCAGCGTTCCCTCGGACCGCTTCACGGACTTTGTCTGCATGGGCTGGATACCGACCGGACCGTTGCAGCGGCTCATATCTTGGTGGTGAACCAGATCTCCGGCTTGTCTATGACTTCACCATCGGACATCGCCGCGCGCAGCCGGTCCGACTCGGCGTAGGCGCGAGCTGCCTCAGGTGTCTCGAAGTCGTGCCAAACCGTTACGTCGCGGGCATCGTCGACCGATTGGAAGAGGCAGTCGTCGACCACTCCCATTTCCTCGCAAAGCCCTTCGGCGCCATCGTATGCGTACCTCCACTTCCCGAAGTCTGACACCGAGTGCCTTACGAACATGCGAGTCATAGTTGCCTCCCGCGCAGATGCAGCAGGCCCCGAATCAACTACTGGTCGAAGTCCGCGTCTCACGGAGGGTCGCCGGACAGCTCCGACACGCGTCTCGGTCTTGGATGCACAAACCCGATTCCATGCCGCACTTTCTTTCGGGAAGCCTGAAACTACAGCTACCGCGTGACCGCACGCCTCTCTCTGAAGGCGCGTTCAGCCACGAGGGTCAGAGCGCACGCGACGGTCGGCCGCTCCCCCGCTCCCTTGACGATGGGACCCCTCCATCTCCGCGCGTATCAGGGGCAGGCAGTCGGGGTGCTCACGCTGGAGGAACTCGACCAGCTGCTCGCGCACGAGGCACCGGAGGTTCCACGCCTGCGACGAGTCCGGCGCGCTCATGAGGGCGCGCAGCTCGATAGTCCGTTCCGAAGTGTTCGTGACCTGGAGCGCCCACACCTTGCCGTCCCAGATGCCCGACGACTCGAGGATACGGTGCAGCTCCTCACGGACCTCCACAACGGGAACACGATAGTCCGCGTAGATGTAGGCGGTCCCGAGAAGGTCCGCGCTCACTCGCGTCCAGTTCTGGAAGGGCTGCTCGATGAAGTACGAGAGCGGAACGACCATCCGGCGTAGGTCCCAGATCCTGACCACGACGTAGGTCATGGTGATCTCCTCGATCCTTCCCCATTCCCCGTTCACGATCACCACGTCGTCCAGGCGGATCGGCTGGGTCCATGCTATCTGTACCCCGCTGATGAGGTTCGAGATTGAAGGCCTCATCGCCATGCCGATGACCAGCCCCGCGACGCCGGCCGACGCGAAGAGACTCACCCCGACGTGTCGGATGCCGGGGAACGTCATGAGCATTATAGCGACCGCTATGACGCTGACGCCGACCGCGGAGACGCGTCGGAGCATGCGCACCTGCGTCTGGACGCGTCTGGCCTCCAGGTTGTCCGGGATGTCCATCGGGTACTTCGCCGACATGAAGTCGCTGGCGACATCGACCATCGCCACGACGAACCACCCGGTGGCTCCTATGACACCCAGCAGCAACCCGTGTCTGACGGCGCCGACGACTTCGACGGAGACCGGGAGCAGCGGCAGGGTCGCATACGCCGCGATGAGCACGAAGATCAACCGGGCCGGACCGTGTGTGTGGCGTACGAACGAGTCGTCGGTGGCGTTCTCGCTGCGTCGGGCGACGTTAGCCGCAAGCGCGTAGAGCACCCAGTGTATGAGGAGCGACAGAACCACGCTGCCGACCAGCGCGGCCACGGGCGGCAGCCACGCACGCCAGTCACCGAGAAGCATCTGCACAGCGCACCCCCTGCATGGTTCGACGGTGTTGCATCCGCGGTTGTGAGGCAACGGACGGACTGCTGCCAGCTACAGCCTCCGCATGATCGCCCGCCTCTTGCTGAAGACGAGCTCGGCCACGAGGATGAGGGCGTAGGCGCCCAAGATCCACTCCAGGCCGGCAACCGCAGTCTTGAACATGTACCCGACCAGGACGCCCCACGATACCACGCAGGCCGTCATCCCCAGAAGCGGCAGGGCCGGGTGGATGCCGATCTTCCGGCGCAGTCTGAACGCCGAGAGGTTGATGGACGCGAATATAAGCAGGAACACTGAACTTGCGAACGACGAGATGATGGTGAGGTCCATCGTATTCACGAATAGGACCGCGATCGCCGTGACCACAATGAGGCTGACGGACGGGATGTCCCTGGTGCGTTCTTTGTGCGAGAAGGCCTTCGGAAGATCCTTCTCCTTCGACATGACGAGTCCCAGTCGCGCCGTGCTGAAGAGGGTCGCGTTGATGGCGGAGGACGTGGACAGGAGCGCCCCCAGACCGATCAACAGGAACCCCGCGTGTCCCAGGAAGGGCTTGGCCGCAACGGCGAGCGCGTACTCCTTGTAACGGTGGATCTCGCCTGGGGACAGATTGCCGACGGCGACGAGCGAGACGAGGATGTAGACGACGGTCGTGACGGCAATGGAGATGATGATCCCACGTTTCAGATCACGCTGGGGATGCCTCATCTCGTTCACCGCGTTCGGGATGAGTTCGAACCCCTCGTATGCGACGAAGATGAGCGCCGCTCCCATCAGCGCACCCATCGTCCCCATGTTGAAGACCGGCAGCAGATGGTCCGACTTCACGTAGAAGAGCCCCGCGACCGCGAAGAGCGACAGAATGAGAAGCTTCACGAGCACAAGGATGTCCTCGGATGTGCCCGAGGCTCTGACCCCGTAGAGGTTCACACCGAGGAATATCGCCAGCACGCCGGAGGAGAGCAGGTGAGACATGATCGGGTTGGACCCGGCACTTCCCAGTATGGCGCTCCCGTATGCGCCGAAGGTGAAGGCGTAGAGACCCAGGGTGCCGACGTAACCCGCGACCAGGAGCCACCCGCCGATGCCGGCGATGTTCGGATGGGAGAAGGCATGCTCGAGGTAGGTGAAGCTCCCGCCGTCGGAGTGATACGCGAGCCCCAGCCTGATGTAGCTCCACCCGGTGATCATGGCGATCGCGCCGCCGATGGCGAAGGCGACGGGCGCCGCGTGGCCGGCGAGGCCCGCCGAGAGGCCCAGCACGGAGAAGATGCCGCCGCCCACCATGCCGCCCACGCCCATTGCGACGAGTTCGCGGAGTCCGAGTTTGCCTTGTGGCTTGCCTGCCATCAGGTCAACACCCTCCCCTGTTCTGAGGAACGCAGACGCCTGACCACGGAGCGCGCCAGCAGCAGGAGACCGACCACAGTCAGGACGCCGACGATGCTGGCGCCTCGCCACTGCTCAAGATCGTGGTCGACGGAGAACCAGATGAAGA
>CAYNQF010000115.1:0-6343 GCA_964399265.1 uncultured bacterium
TCGGCATGCTCTACGATTCGCCCAACCAGTACATCGTCAACGCCGAGAGCGACGGCTGGCTCATCATGGGCGCCAGCAACATGCCGACCGTCGGCGTGACCGACAGCCTGCAGCTGTACGACGTCATCTACCCGATGATGGGATACCCGCCGGGCTTCCTTACGATCAACGGGGGACCGATAGGCTACTACGGCGCCGCGATCTACTCCAGCCAGGACTCCGGCACTCCCCACGTCGTGCATTCAGAGTATTGGGGAAGCGGTGAGTATGCGAGCGCGGTGTACGGCGACGCGACTGCCGCCGATGAATGGGGCATCGGCGGTGAGTTCACCGGAGGCCAGGCCGGCGTCACCGGCATCGCCGAGAGCAGCACGCCGGTCACGATGTACGGCGTCTACGGTCACGTCGACAACACGGGCGGCGGGGCAGTATGCTGCTCCATCTACGGCTCCGATCCGGAGACCAACACGGGGACCGCGTGGTCCGGCTACTTCGAGGGCGACGTGTTCGTCGGCGGCACCCTGGATGGCGGCGGACCTCTGATGAAGATAGACCACCCGCTCGACCCCACGGGCAAGTACCTGACGCACTCATCGGTCATGAGCGACGAGATGATGGACGTCTACAACGGGAACGTCGTGCTCGACGGCTCGGGCGAGGCCGTGGTCGAGCTTCCGGAATGGTTCCAGGCCCTGAACGGTGAGTTCCGCTATCAGCTGACGTGCATAGGCGGCTACGCGCCCGTCTATGTCGCCGACGAGATCTCCGGGAACAGCTTCCGCGTCGCCGGAGGTACGCCCGGCATGAAGGTCTCCTGGATGGTGACGGGCGTCAGACAGGACGCTTACTCGGTGGCGAGCAGGGTCGATGTCGAGCAGCAGAAGGTCGGGCGCGAGCAGGGACGCTACCTGCATCCGGACGCGTACGGGGCGTCCAAGACCCTCGGCGTGAGCTACTTCGACGACGTCGAACGCGAGAGGGCCGCGCGGGCCGAGAAGAACCGCGAGGCCAAGAAGAGGCAGGAAGACGCGAGGAACGCCGCCGCGTCGAAGGGACACGAGAAGGGGTGGTGGAGGGAGTCGAGGCGGTAGTCCAGAGCGACACGGCAGTGCGAACGGCGGGCGGGGGCGGCACTGCTCCCGCCCGCGCGTCTTGTGCCCCGGCCCGGGACGCCGATCCCGGCGCCCGCGATCCGGGTCGCCCGCGGCATCGCTCCCTAGCGGCCGGGGGCTTTGGGCTTGACTGGCGGCGATAGCGGAGGGTAGCCTCGGTCTGCGCTGACCGACCACCTCTAGAGGGCCGGGGACCATGAACAACGCGACGCGATCCAGACGTGCGGAGCGGCTGAACCAGCTGCCTCCGTATCTTTTTGTCGAGATCGACCGGGCGAAACGGGAGCTGCGTGACGCGGGAGCGGACCTCGTGGACCTGGGCATCGGCGATCCCGACCTCCCCACGTTTCCCGAGATCGTGGACGCCCTGAGGGAGGCCGCGGAAGACCCGGCGACACACCGGTATCCGTCGCAGCGCGGCGACCTGGGTCTCAAGCGCGAGATCGCGTCGTGGTTCGGAAGGCGCTACGGCGTGGAGCTGGACCCGGAGCGGGAGGTCCTCGTGCTCATCGGGACCAAGGAGGGCCTGGGTCACCTGCCGATGGCCGTACTGAACCCGGGCCGCTCGGCCCTCGTCCCGGACCCCGGCTATCCCGTCTACCAGGCCGCGTCGTGGCTGGCCGGGGGAGAGGTGGCGCACGTCAGGCTGGAGCCGGAGCTGGGTTTCAGGCCCGACCTGGAGCGGCTCTCCAAGCGCGCGCTCGACGACGCGGAACTCCTGTTCCTCAACTACCCCAACAATCCGACCGGCGCCACCGCGGACCCGGACCTGTTTCAGCTGGCGGTCAACCTCTCGAGGGAACACGACTTCGTCGTCGTGAACGACGCGGCCTACGCCGAGATGGTCTACGACGGCCCGCGCGTATCGATACTCCAGTCCGGCGGCGCGATGGACACGGCCGTGGAGTTCCACTCGTTCTCGAAGACGTACAACATGACCGGTTGGAGGGTTGGCTTCGCGGTGGGCAACGCCGACGTGCTGGACGCGCTCGCTCAGGTGAAGAGCAACATCGACTCGTGCGTCTTCACGGCGATCCAGCGGGCGGCGCGGGTCGCGCTCCGGCTCCCGGACGAGCGCGTGCGGGAGCAGCTCGAGACGTACAGGCGCCGACGCGAGGTGCTGGTCGACGGCCTCTGGGAGGCAGGTTGGAAGGTGCCACGTCCTCACGCGACATTCTACGTGTGGGCGAGGGTCCCGGAGGGCGGTGGGGACTCGGCCGCGTTCGCGCGCCGGGTGTTGCGGGAGGCGCAGGTGGTCATCACGCCCGGGGTAGGATTCGGGCCGTCCGGCGAAGGCTACGTCCGCATGGCCTTGACCGCTCCGGAGGACCGCATAGCCGAGGCGGTTGCCAGGATGTCACGAATCCTGTAGGGTCTTGGTCCCGCGCGTCGGGACCCTGGGAGGTCTGAAGAATGGCTCAGTACAGGATATCGCTGGAGAACATAAGGCTCTACGGGTATCACGGAGCCTCGGAGAACGAGCGCGAGCTGGGTCAGAGGTTCGAGATAGACGTCGAGCTCGAGGCCGACCTGACCGACGCGGTGCAAACCGACAGCATGACCAGAACGGTCAACTACGAGAAGGTGTACCGGCTCGTCGAGCGGGAGGTCGTCGGCAAGAAGTACCACCTGCTCGAGTCGATGGCCGACAAGATCGCTCGCGACATCCTGGACCAGTTCGACGTGACCGAGGTGCTGGTGAGGGTCCGGAAGCCGAGCGTGCCCATCGCGGGGTCGATCGACCACGTCGAGGTGGAGGTGATTCACTCCAGGTGAGCCGGACGGGTCGAAGGGATCCCGGGCGCGAAGCGCGCTGCCGGGCGGAGGTCGTCTCGAGATGACGAGGGCTTGGGTCGGCATCGGGTCGAACGAGGGTGACAGGCTCGGCTTCGTGAAGCGGGCGCTGGCCCTGCTCGAGTCCGACCCCGAGATCGATCTCGCCCTGGTCTCATCGATGTACGACACGGCCCCGTTCGGCGTCGTGGACCAACCGCGATTCCTGAACCTGGTGGCCGCGTTCGACACTACGCTCTCCGCCGAGACATTCCTTGGCAGGCTGCACGAGGCCGAGGACAGGTGCGGCCGCATTCGCAGGGATTCGTGGGGTCCCAGGACTCTGGACCTGGACCTTCTCGTATTCGGCGACTCCGTCCTCGATACGGAACTCCTGACGTTACCGCATCCGGGCGTCGCGGAGCGAGCGTTCGTGCTGGTCCCGTTCGCCGAGATAGGCCCGGACGTAGAGATCCCGGGCACAGGCCGGACGGTCAGACAAATGCTCGACGCGCTGGGTGACGTCACGTCGCTCGTGAAGAGAATAGGCGCGGCCCCGACACCGGCGCTGGACGCGCCGACGGAGGAGTGACTTGGCGGGCAAGAATTACGTGGCCATCGAGGGAGTCATCGGCGTCGGCAAGACGACGCTGGCGTCCCTGCTGGCCAAGAAGTGGAGCGCTCACCTCAAGCTCGAGGTGGTCGAGGAGAACCCGTTCCTCGCGCAGTTCTATGCGGACATGCGGGGGTACGCGTTCCAGACTCAGCTCTTCTTCCTTCTGTCCCGCCACAAGCAGCAGAGCGAACTCAAGCAGTACGACCTGTTCATGGAACGGGTCGTCTCGGACTACCTGTTCGCCAAGGACCGCATCTTCGCGAACATCACGCTCGACGACAACGAGCTGGCCCTCTACAAGAGACTGGCCGACCTGCTCGAGCGCGACGTTCCGAAGCCGGACATCGTCGTCTACCTTCAGGCGTCGATCGACACGCTGATGGAGCGCATCCGCAAGAGGGGACGGGAGTTCGAGCGGGACATGTCCCGCGACTACATAGAGACCCTCAACGAGGCGTACAACTACTTCTTCTTCCACTACTCGGACACGCCTCTCATCGTGGTCAACACGAACGACATCAACTTCCTGGAGAACACGGCCGACCTCGAGGAACTGGCGAGGGAGATCGAGGAACACGACAAGGGCACGGCCTACTACGTGCCGCTCGGCACCAGAACGTAGCGCGCCTCGGGCGGCCTTACACCTGGACGCGACGTCCGGACCAGAGATCATCCATGACACGCAAGCAGGTAACAGCGCCGTCGGTGACGGCGATGAAGGGCTCGGAACGGAAGGTCGCGGTCCTCACGGCCTATGACTGGATGACCGCCAGGCTCGTCGACGAGGCCGGGGTCGATATCATCCTGGTCGGCGATTCGGCGGCCATGGTCGTGCTCGGCTACGAGAACACGCTTCCCGTGTCGCTCGATGCGATGCTCGTCCTCACCGGAGCCGTGGCGCGCGCCCGAACGACGGCGCTCGTCGTCGGCGACATGCCCTTCATGTCCTACCAGGCGTCCGTGTCCGACGCCGTGCGCAACGCCGGGCGGATGGTGAAGGAGGGAGGCGCCTCCGCGGTCAAGCTCGAGGGGGGAAGGAAGGTGGTGCCCAAGATCGAGGCGGTGCTCGATGCGGGCATACCCGTCATGGGCCATATCGGACTCACGCCGCAGTCGATACACGAGCTGGGCGGTTACAGGGTGCAGGGCAAGGACGAGCCGGCGCGAGAGCGACTGCTGGACGACGCGAAGGCGTTGGCCGAGGCCGGGTGCTTCTCGATGGTGCTCGAGGCGATGCCCGCGGAGCTCGCCCGGGAGATCACGGAGGCGGTTCCCATCCCGACAATAGGTATAGGCGCGGGACCGCACTGCGACGGCCAGGTGCTCGTCATAAACGACATCATCGGCATGGTGGAGGGGAAGGTCGCGAAGTTCGTTCGTCCGTACGGCGACGCCAAGTCGGTTGTGGCCGGAGCGGCGAAGCGATTCGTGGAGGACGTCCGGGCCGGCCGCTACCCCGACGAGAGCGAGAGCTACTGAGCTTGGAGACGATCAGGACCGTCGGCGAGATGAAGGCCGGGTCGGCGGCCCTCCGCGCATCGGGGGCCGTCATCGGTTTCGTACCCACGATGGGATACCTGCACGAGGGGCACCTGAGCCTCATCAGGAAGGCGAAGGAACTCTCGGACCACGTCGTCGTGAGCATCTTCGTGAACCCTACGCAGTTCGGCCCCTCGGAGGACCTGGACCGCTACCCCAGGGATCTGGAGAGGGACACCACGCTGTCGCGGGGCGCCGGGTGCGACACGCTCTTCGTCCCCTCGGTGGAGGAGATGTATCCCGACGGGCACGCGACCGTCGTCCACGTCGAGCGGCTCACCGAGAAGCTGTGCGGCGCGTACCGCCCCGGACACTTCGACGGAGTGTGCACCGTGGTTGCGAAGCTCCTGAACATCGTGTCGCCGACGGTGGCGGTCTTCGGACAGAAGGACGGGCAGCAGTCGGCGGTGATAAGACGGATGGTGGCGGACCTCGACCAGGACGTGCGCATAGAGGTCTGTCCGACCGTGAGAGAGCCGGACGGCCTGGCGATGAGTTCGCGGAACAAGTACCTCTCCGCCCAGGAGCGCGAGGACGCGCTGTCGTTGAACGCGTCGCTCCAGGGAGCCGTGGAACGATACAGGCGCGGCGAGACGGACGCGGCCCGCGTGCTTGGCGACATCCGCTCATCCATCGACGGGAGGCCGAGCGCCAGCGTCCAGTACGTGGCGGCCGTCGATGGAACGACGCTCGAGGACGTCGGGACGCTCGCGCCCGGCACGATGATCGCGGTCGCGGCCTTCGTCGGGAAGACGAGGCTCATCGACAACGTGGTGCTCGGCTGAGTCGCGGGCCGTCGACACGCGTCCGGAACCGCGCGGGCAGGCGTCTCGCCGGGGTCCGACGGCGGCGACCCTGACGGAGAGGACCCAATGGACAGGCTCTGGGCGCCCTGGAGAATGGAGTACCTGATGTCGGACAAGCCCGACGGATGCATCTTCTGTGACAAGGCCGCGGAGAGCGACGACCGAGGGAACCTGATCCTCTTCCGGACGGCGCACTCGTTCGTCATGATGAACGCCTACCCGTACAACAACGGGCACATCATGGTGGCGCCGCTCCGGCACGTCGCCAGCTTCAGGGACCTGACTCCCGACGAGCGGTGCGACCTCATGGAGACGGTGACGAGGGCGGAGGGGGTCATCGACCGTACCTTCTCGCCTCAGGGGATGAACATCGGCGTCAACTTGGGCAAGTGCGCGGGTGCCGGCGTCCCTGGGCACGTTCACGTCCACATACTTCCCAGGTGGGAGGGCGACACGAACTTCATGCCGGTGCTGGGTGACACCAGGGTCATACCGGA
>CAYNQF010000116.1:0-6341 GCA_964399265.1 uncultured bacterium
CTCCCACTGGGGGTTACCCAGCACCCTGCCCTGTGGAGCTCGGACTTTCCTCGGGCACCCGTGGGTCCCCCGCGGCCGTCTGACCCACTCCGCTCGTCTACGCCTCGCCTACGATCCTTCGCGTCGGGCGCCCGTCTGTGCCAGCCGGTCCGCCCTTCTGTTCTCCTCCCTCGGGATCGACTCGAAGGAGACGTCATCGAAACCGCGTATGATCTGCTCGACCCTCAGGTACGCGTCGAGCAGCTTCTGGTCCTTCACCTTATAGACGCCGCGCAACTGGTTGGCCACGAGTTCACTATCGAGCCTGACCTTCACCCGCCGCGCGCCGTAGGCCGCGGCCTTGGACAGGCCGATGCGCACGGCCTCATACTCGGCGACGTTGTTGGTCGTCTTCCCGAGGTACTCGTGGAACTCCTCCACGAGCCGGCCGTCGGGCGTCTCGATCGTTCCACCGGCGCCCGCATGCCCGGGGTTACCGAGCGACGACCCGTCGGTGTGAAGCAGGAGTTCCGGGAACGAGTGCGCGGCCTCCTGGTCGCCGGGAAGCCCGAACTCCATGTCGGCCCCAACGGCGGCCGCGAACCGGGCGACGCTCTCCAGGAACCTCGTCGCGGATTCACCCGAGAGCCCGGCGTCGTGCGCCGCGCCGTCGAGCGTGCCGCCGGCCATCAGCGCCCTGATGAGCCTCTCCTCTCGCCTACCCACCGGCTTCCTCCGGCTTCCAGCAGAGGATGCGGCCACAGCTCTGGCACTCGATCATGCGGTCCGACCGCTTCACCTCTATCACCATCTGGGGTGGAAGCCGCATCCGGCAGCCGGAACAGGCTCCGTCCGTCACGCATGCCACGGCGGAGTCGCCCTTGCTCTCCAGGATCCTCTCGTAGTGCGTGAGCGTCGGCTTGTCGACCAACATCGCCACGCGCAGCCGCTCGTCGTTCTTGACCGCGATGGCGTCGTCGAGCTTCTTGAGTTCACCCGAGAGCTCGGCTATGCGCTCGTCGAGCCGCTGCCGCCCCGTCTCCGCCTGCTGCGTCGCCGCGTTCAGCTCGGACGTCAGCTGCTCGCCGGCCTCGAAGCTCCTCAAGACGCCGTCCTCCGACTCGGATATCTGCGTGCGGGCATGCTCAATCTCGAGCGACAGGGCCGCGTACTCCGCGTTCGTCTTGATCTGGAGTCGCTTGGACTCGAGGTCGGCGAGCTTGACGTTCAGGTCCTCGAGGGCAGCCTCGAGCTGCCTGCGCTCCTTCGCGAGTTCCTCCAGCCTCTCCTCCCTGGAGGTCACGGCGGAGAGCAGCAACTCCTTCTCCCTCTCAAGCTCCTTGATGCTCTCAGGCAACGACTCGCGTTCGAGATGAAGGTCCTGCAGTTCGCCGTCGATGACCGAAAGTCTGATCAGAAGCTCGAGTTGTTCGAGCAAGGGAGCCCTCCTTCTCTGGTCGGCAGTATGATGCGGCACAACAGCAGAAAGTGCGCCCGGGCCGGGCGCACCTTCTCGTCAGGCCATCTGGTCGCCTCGGCGTCGTGTCTTGTCTAACGCGCCCCGGCAGTGGTGGGCGATACTGGACTCGAACCAGTGACCTCCGGTATGTGAGACCGGCGCTCTAACCAACTGAGCTAATCGCCCTTTGCTGTTCTTCTATGGTGGGCCCACTCGGATTCGAACCAAGGACCGACGGATTATGAGTCCGCTGCTCTACCGCTGAGCTATGGGCCCGGAGCGGAGGAGTCTAACACGCTCCGCTTTCGGGTGTCAATGACCGCCGCGTCAGGGAAGGTCGATGTAGCCCTTGAGCCTGTTGCGCCGCTTGAAGTGACGGAGCTTCCCGATCGCCTTCTTCTCGATCTGCCTCACGCGCTCCCTGGTGACGCCGAAGATGGCACCGACTTCCTCAAGCGTCATGGGCGCCTCGTCCTTGTCCAGGCCGAACCGAAGTCTGATGATCCTCTCCTCCCTGGGATCCAGTTCCGAGAGGACCTCGTTGATCTCGCTCTGGAGCAGCTTGAACGACGCGTAGTCGGAGGGCGAAACGACCTTGGTGTCCTCGACGAAATCGCCGAGGCTCGAGTCCTCGTCCTCACCTATCGGCCTGTCGAGAGAGATCGGCTGCTGGGCCGCCTTGAGTATCCCTTTGACCTTGTCCTCCGACAGATCGAGCTTGTCGGCGATCTCATTCACCGACGGGTCGCGCCCCTCCTCCTGCACCAGCTGGCGCGTCGTGCGGACGACCTTGTTGATCGCCTCGATCATGTGGACCGGGACGCGGATCGTTCTCGCCTGGTCGGCGATGGCCCGAGTGATGGCCTGGCGTATCCACCATGTGGCATACGTCGAGAACTTGTAGCCGCGCGTGTAGTCGAACTTCTCGACGGCGCGCATGAGTCCGGTGTTGCCCTCCTGGATGAGGTCCAGGAAGTCGAGCCCGCGGTGGGTGTAGCGTTTCGCGATCGAGATTACGAGCCTGACGTTCGCCTCAACCATCTCCGTTTTGGCCCTGGCGGCCTCGAAGTCTCCGGTCCTGATGCGCTGCACCGCGTCCCTGAGTTCGTCACAACTCATGCCGCACTCGCGCTCGATGCGCCTCAAGGCGCGCTTCTTGTTGCGGACCTCCTTCGCAAGCTCGGTGACCTCCCTTTTCATCTCGGCGGTCGCCTTGCCCCTGGTCGCCGTCTTCTTCGGCTTCGCGGACTTCGTCGGTTTCGCGCTCTTGCGGGTGCGCTTCGTCTCTGCGCGCTCCACCTTGCGCCTCGCCACCTCGAGGTCGGACTCAAGCTTCGAGATCTCCGCCTCGTGAACGTCTATCTTGCCCATGAGCTCGCACATCCTGGCCGACAGCCGTCCGACCTGCTTCGGCTGGAGGGCGAGCTTCACTATCTCGGTCCCGAGCGACTTCTCTCTGCGGTCGATCGCCTTCTGGGTGTTCGTGACGTGGCGGGGCTTGGCCTTCTTGAGCTTCACGTAGAGCGCCCTGCGCTCGTCATCGAGCTTGATGATCTTGTCGATGCGCCGGGCCGCGCGGCGTCGTTCCTCCCTGCCGGTCGCGCTCTTGCGCTTCCTGTCCACCTTGACGACGCGGTCGAGCCGCACCTTGTCGGTCTTGAGCTTCTCCGAGATGGCGGACAGACGCTTCATCGTGGTGAGACACTCGAAGACGGCCTCGTAGGACATCGTCTCCGCCGCCTCTATCCGCTTGCAGATCTCCACTTCGCCCGCGCGGTCGAGAAGCTTGACCTGCCCCATCTCACGGAGATACATGCGGACGGGGTCATCGAAGCGGAGCCTCGGCTGCGCCTTGGCCCTCTTCTTGGCCTCGCGCTTCCGCTTCGTCTCCTTGGTCTTCTGGTCGACGACCTCTATCTTGAGGTCGGCCAGGCTGCAATAGACGTCGTCGACGATCTCCACGTCGAGCGCCTCGCCGAAGAAGGAGCCGAAGTCATCGTAGGTGATGCTCCCGCCTTCACCGCACTTCTTCTTGATGTTCTCGACGATCTTCGCTGCTGAGCGCTTAGCCATGCGTCGATCATCACCCCCTTGGGAGTTCGGGAAGGAATCAATGGCCGGCCGCGAGTTCGCGGAGACGTCTCGCCAGGTCCTGCCGTTCCGCAGCCAGTGAGAGGAGTTCACCGTCGCTCCTGCTCATCTCGGCCGTCTCGATGGCCCGGTCTATGGACCTGATCCTCGCCTTGATCCTCGACCGCTCAATCGTCCTAATATAGTCGTCGCACAGACGCAGACAATCGCTCTCCGACGGCGTCAACACGGCGAGTTCCGACAGAAGCCCCGAGGTCTCCCTGCTCTCGACGGAGGACAGGAGCGCGGCGACGTCGACCCGGTCCAGTTCCCACACGAGGTTCGCGACTTCGCGCGCCGCGGGGTCGGAGAAGTCGTCCGGCGAGACCTCGCTCCGGATCCTCTCCGCCGCACCGCTCTCGCACAGCAAGAGCGAGAGCAGCCCCTTCTGGGCCTTCACTTCCGCGTCCTCGATGACCGGCGCGTCGTCGCGTCCGCCACCGGCACGAGCGCGCTCCGGACGTCCCGTCCGTTCGCCGCCCTCCTTGAGCGCGGCGTGCGCGCGGACGACCGCGGCCCTCCTGAGCGAGAGCGCGTCGGCCACCTTCTCGAGCATCAGGTCCGCGACGATCGGGTCCTCCACCCGCACCACCATCGACACGAGCCGCCGGGCGGCCCTCTCGCGCTCCTCGGCCGTGTCGGTTGGGCTCTGGGCCACGAGGAAGTCGATAAAGTCGAGCGCGCCCGCGAGCCTCTCCCTCAGCGCCTCCGGCCCGTTCTCGCGCAGGAACGAGTCGGGATCGGCCCCGCCCGGGAACGACGCCACGCGTACCTTCAGTCCGAAGCGAACCAGCTCCTCCGAGGCCCTCGTGGCAGCCGCGATGCCCGCCGCGTCGCCGTCATATGCGACGAAGACCTTGTCGGCGTAGCGCGAGATGGTCTTCGCCTGCTCGCGTGTGAGAGCCGTGCCCGACGACGCGACCGCGTTCCTGAACCCCGCCTGGTGCAGCGAGATCAGGTCCATGTAGCCTTCCACGAGGATGATCTCCCTCGAGCCGCGCATGGCGTGCCGAGCCTCGCGAAGGCCGTAGAGGTATCGCCCCTTGTGATAGACGCGCGTCTCGGGCGAGTTCAGATACTTCGGCTCGGCGTCGCCCATGGCACGCCCGCCGAACCCCACGGCACGCCCCGCCGACACCATGAGCGGGAAGATCACGCGGTCGCGGAACCTGTCGTAGTGCCCTCCGCTCTCGCGCGCGATCACGAGCCCCGCCTCCTCGAGCGTGCCCGGTCGCACGCCGGCGCCGCCCGCCGCTCTCAGAAGGCCGTCCCAACCGGCGGGAGCGTAGCCGAGCCCGAACACCTCGATCGTGTCGTCCGAGAGGCCGCGCTTCCTCAAGTAGCCGAGCGCGCCCCTGCCGCCCTCGGACCGCAGCTGCTTCACGAAGAACGAAAGGGCCATCGCGTTGGCGGCGTAGATCGGGTCCTCCTCCGCCGCGCCACCCGGGCCGCTCGGCGTCGGGAGCCGGATGCCGGCCCTGTCGGCGAGTTCGCGAAGCGCGTCCAGGAACGAGAGCTTGTCGTGCTCCATCAGGAACGTGATGACGTTGCCGCCCGCCCCGCACCCGAAGCAGTGGTAGATCTGCCGCTCCGTGTTGATGTTGAACGAGGGGCTCTTCTCCTGATGGAATGGGCACAGGGCGCGGTAGCTCCTCCCCGCCCGCTTCACGGGGATGCGCTCCGAGATCACCTCGACGATATCGTTCGCCGAGCGGATCTCCTCTATCAGTTCGTCGGGGATGCGTCTCGCCAATTCTGCGTACCCCCGGGTGCACCCGCACCTGACTCCCGAATCCGAGGTTACTTGAGCTCAACGACCGTCACGCCCGTATCGCCCTCGCCCCACTTCCCCAACCTGAACGACTTCACGGCCGGAAGTCTCCTCAAGACCTCTTGCGTCTTGTCGCGGAGCGCGCCCGTCCCCTTGCCGTGCACGATGCGCAGCGTCTTGAACCCGTGAATGACGGCCGCGCTCAGGAATCTCTCTATCGCCTCTTGGACCTCATCGGTCGTCATGCCCCGCAGGTGCAGCTCCGTGGAGAACGGTTCGTCGGTCGACTCCACGTTTATCGACACGCGCGGCCCACTCCCGCCCTCGCCGTCGGTCTCTCGAGCCACCCTCAGATCGTCGGCGTCGACTTCGATCGTCCGGCCCTTGATGCGGACCCGTGCCCGCCCGTGACCGTCCGGGACGTTCAGAAGCTCGCCCTCGCGAGCGAGTCCGGCGACACGCACCCGCATTCCGGCCGCGAGCCGGTCCGGGCGTCTGCCGTCGTCGGCCTCGGGCGCCTCGGTCTCCTCTTCGAGTTCCTTGACGACCTCGGCCCGCGTCTGCTGGAGCCTCGACCTGGCCTCCTTGATGGCCTCGCGCTCGGCGTCGCGCTCGCGCAGCTCCCGCACCGTCTCCTCGACGAGCGACTGCGCTCGCTCGAGGATCTCCCGCGCCTCCGCGAGGGCCGACCCGCGTATGCGCTTCCGCTCGTCGCGTACGTCGCGGAGTTTCTCCTCGTAGTCGCGCGCGAGCAACTTGGCACGCTTCTCGTGAAGCTCCGCCTCCCCCAGCGTCTCGCCGAGCCTGCGCTCGCGCTCGGTGAGGTCCGCCAGGAGCCCGTCGATGACCGCGGCGTCTGAGTCGCGAAGTTCCTCCGCACGCTCGAGCACGCTCCGCTTGAGCCCCATCGACTGCGCTATCGAGAACGCGTGGCTGGCACCGGGAACGCCGGGAACGAACCTGAACGTCGGCTCCTGCGTGTCCGGGTCGAACGCCATCGTT
>CAYNQF010000117.1:0-4775 GCA_964399265.1 uncultured bacterium
TTGAGGCCGCTTGTGGCCCGCGCGTACATCCCGCGGGGCCACGACAGCATCATGACGAACGTCCACCACTTCAGGGAGCTTCTGGCCATCCGGAAGAGCACCGTGCTGCTGAGGCTCAGGACCGCACAGGACGTGGAGGCCAGGGTGCGTTTCCACAATGTGGGACGCGACCAGACGCCGGGGCTCATCGTCATGAGCGTCTCGGACGTCGTGCCGGAGATGCGCTCGATCGACCCGAACTACAAGAGGGTCGTGGTGGTGCTGAACGGTACGCCCGATACGCAGGTCTACACTATGAACGATTGGAAGGGGAGTGCGTTCGAGCTTCACCCCGTGCTCCAGACGTCCTACGACGAGGTCGTGAAGCAGTCCGCCTTCGACGCCAAGAAGGGCGCCTTCAGCGTTCCGGGTATGACAGCTGCCGTGTTCGTGGAGCCGGAGTAACCGGCGCACGTCGCACCTTGAGGGCGTTGCATCGTGAGAACAAGTGGGGGCGGGCCGTCCGGTTCGCCCCCTGCACTTCGGAGGAGGGAAGAAATGAGACCCGCGGGCATATCCGTGGCGGCGCTCGTCCTTGCTCTGGCGTTCGTCGCTACCGCGTGCTCCACCGGAGAGGAGAGGGCTGACTCCGACTCCCCGCTCGGCTCACCTCCAGGCCGCTATGTGCTCTCCGGCGACGAGGGCGTGGCGCGAATCCCCTTCGAGGTCTATTGTGACGAGATCATGATGGACGGTCTGGTCAACGGCAGGAAGGCTCGTCTCATGATCGACAACGGAGTGATGTGGGACGAAATCCTGCTGTTCGGAAGTTCAAGGGTCGACTCGATGGGGCTGGTGTATGTGGACCGGGTCGACGTCGGCGGCGCTGGCGAGGGAGAAGCCGTTCAGTCAGGCCTGGCCTCGGGCGTGAACGTATCGTTCCCCGGCGTCGATTTCGCTGACCAGATCGCGATCGTGACTCCCGAGAGCCAGGGGTTCGCTGACATGTGGGAAGCCGACGGGCAGGTCTGCGGTACGTTCTTCAAGCACTTCGTGGTCGACATGGACTTCGACGAGCGTCTGATCACGCTGATACCGCCTGACGAGTTCGTACCTTCCGGTGAAGCCCTCGAGCTGTCCCTCGCGCCCGTCGGCGCCGGTTCGTGGGCCTTCCCCGGGACGGTGACGATGTCCGACGGCACTCGAGTGCCCGTGTCCCTGACCATGGACATTGGCGGCGTGGCGGCGCTGAGCGTGCTCGTTTTCGACGGGAGCCCTCTTCCCGTTCCCGAGGACGCTGTGGAGGCCAGCCTGGGATACGGGATACAGGGCGAGATCAGAGGGCACAGGGCGACGCTCGATGCTCTGCGCATCGGCGACTATGTGCTGGAGGGCGTGCCGGCCGGGTTCTCCGAGAGCGGGGGCCACAGCTCGGCCGAAGACGCCGTCATCGTGGGGTTCCCGGTTCTGTCGAGGTTCAACATCACGTTCGACTATCCGGGCGGGCGCGTTTTCGTGACGCCCAATGCCCGGTTCGGCGAGCCCTTCGCGCACGAGGACCCGCCGATTTCTGAGTAGCGATTCGCGAGAGGTCGGGGACGCTCACCACGCCCCGGCCGGCATAAGGTCCCGCTCCCGCGGTGGCGCTCTGCTCGTCGGAATCGCGTCCGCACCTTGCGCATCTAAGCTAAGTGTGGTAAACTATGAATTGGCAGTGGGTTAGCGTAACTGACCCAGCGTTCGGCCAATTGGGCGCACCCCCTGGAGGAGAAGATGCGAGGTCCAGCGGTTGTTACGCTACTTGTGGCCCCTCTGCTGGCCGGGGTCATGGTTCTGAGCGCCCTGCCCGCGGCGGCGGCGCCAATGAACGGTGATGTGATCACGATCCGCCAGGCTGACGGGTCGTTCATCGATCTCAAGGTATGGGGCGACGAGTTCTACGCCGTGGGGGAGACCCAGGACGGCTACACGGTGGTCCGTGACGAGAACAGCGGGCTCTACTGCTACGCCAGGCTGTCAGCGGACGGAAACGAACTCGTGTCCACTGGCGTTCCCGCCTCGACCGGGCGCGTTCCCGCGGGGCTGGAGAAGCACATCCGTGTCAAGAGGGCCGCGGCAAAGGCGAGGGCGATCAAGGTGAGGGAGGCGTTCGAAAGTCGGCAGGTGGAGGCGTTGTCCGCCGTCCCTGCGCCCCAGCGCTCGCGGGGGACGTCGACCGGAAGCGTCAAGGGGTTGACGCTCATAGTCGACTTCTCTGACGACGTCGCGACGATACCCGCGAGTTCCATTGACGACTTCTGCAACCTCAAGGGATACACCGGCTACAGTAACAACGGTTCGGTCCGCGACTACTTCGACGACGTCTCCGGCGGCCTGCTGGACTACACCAACTACGTTCCTGACGCGTACTACCGTGCCGTGAACACCAAGGCCTACTACACCGATCCGTCGGTGTCGTACGGAACGCGTGCGGTCCAGCTCATCAAGGAGGCCCTGAACGCGCTCGAGGCCTCCGGATTCGACTTCAGCGAGTACGATGCGGACGGCAACGGTTCGATCGACGCGCTGAACTGCTTCTACGCCGGCGCGACCTGGAACAACTGGGCGGAGGGTCTCTGGCCCCACTCGGGAGGGATGTTCTGGTCGGCGGACGGCGTACACACGGAGCGGTATCAGATCTCGAATCTGGGGACCGCGCTCAGGCTTGGCACGTTCTGTCACGAGAACGGCCACATGCTCATGGGATGGCCCGACCTGTACGACTACGACGGCGACTCGTCGGGCGTGGGCCAGTTCTGTGTGATGTGCTCCGTGGGGCCCGGCACGAACCCGATCGAGCCGTCCGCCTACATGAAGTACACGGCGGGCTGGGCGAACGTCTACAAGCCCACGGGTTACGTGAGCGGTCTGTCGGCTCCGTGCACCGGCAACGTCGTGTACAAGTTCGACAACCCGTCGGACCCGCATGAGTACTACCTGATAGAGAACAGGCAGCGCAGCGGAAGAGACGCGGCCATTCCCGACAACGGTCTGGCCATATGGCATGTCGACGAGGATGGAAGCAACAACTGGCAGCAGCAGACAGCCGACTATCACTACGAGGTCACCCTCGTGCAGGCTGACGGTGACTGGGACCTGGAGCACAACCGGAACAACGGTGACGGCTCCGATCTCTACGCGAGCACGGCGTACACCGAGTGCACTCCCAACAGCTATCCGAACACGGGCTGGTGGGGCGGCGGCGAGTCGGGCTATTACTTCACGGGGATCAGCGGCTCGGGCGCGACGATGACGTTCGACTTCGCCGACGGTCCGCCTTTCAACCCGGCGTTCACGGCGCCCGTGTTTGCCAGCGAGATCAGCAGGTCGGGATCGGCCGTCTACACGACGACGCTCAGGAATCCCGGCAGCCTCGCGGGAACCGCCGAGGTCGAGCTGGAGCAGGAGGTCCTTCCGGACGGCGTGACCGAGTCCGACTGGACGGCGAGCTACAGAGAGATCGGCGGGTCGTGGCTCAGCGCCCCGTCGTTGTTCTACCTCGGCCCCGGTGAGGAGGTCGACCTCGAGGTCCGGTTCCAGGACGAGTTGGGCACGGCGGAGGGCATGGCTCTGACCACCCTCACGGCCACCGTGACGTCCGATACGTCACTTTACAGCCTGGGTTCGTTCGCCACGTTCGTCGACGTTCCGGCCATCGAGATCGTGGACGATGACAACGGGGCCGCGCACGAGACGTACCTCGCCGCGGCGCTGGCCGAGGCCGGGTATACGGCGAGGGTGTGGGACGCCTCCTCGCGCGGACGACCGAGCCTTTCCGAACTTTCGTCGTACCGGGCGGTCTTCTGGACGACCGCCGGCGGTGACGCGTCGTACATCTCCGCGGACGACGAGCAGAACCTCATGGACTATCTCGACGGCGGCGGCAATCTCTTCATGGCGAGCATGGGCTACCTGACCAGCCGCTCCTTCTCGAATGCGTTCACCGAAGATTACCTGCACGTCGATTCCTGGCAGGACGAGGTGATGGCGTTTTCGGCCGCGGGCGTGGCCGGCGACCAGATATCCGATTCGATGGCGCTCATGCTTCTTGGGGGGCCGGTGTCGTCCAGCAACACGGACGGCATGTCGCTCAGCGCACCTGCCGAGGGCATCTTCAACTCCTCGTCCTATACGACGGGGCTCAAGGTGGCCGAAGGAGATCACAAGGTCGTGTTCCTGTCGTTCGCGTTCGAGAACGTGAAGACGACGGCCGAGGATCCGAGCAACCAGAGGACGCTGGTGTCGCGGACCATGGACTGGTTCATGAACTCAGCCGGCATCGACGGCCTGGCAGAAGCGAAGCTGGCGCTCGGGCAGAACTACCCGAACCCGTTCAATCCCACGACCAGCATGTCGTTCTACTCGCCCGGCGGAGCTACACCGGTGTCGCTGCGCGTCTACAGCGTGGACGGCCGTCTCGTCAGGACTCTCGTGGACGGCGTGGTCTCGGCCGGCCGGCACACGGCGGTCTGGGACGGCACCGATGAGAGAGGCGTGAGCGTTGCCTCCGGCGTCTACTTCGCGAGACTGAGCGCCGGCGACGAGACGCAGCAGAAGAAGATGGCCCTGCTCAAGTAAACGGCACGGTCGGTCGCCACCGGCGACTGAACCGCGCGTTGCCGATCGGTTGTCACATTGCGGTGCCCCGCGCAGAAGCGTGGGGCACCGCTCTTCATTTCACCGTGATCCGACGAAGCGCGTCCGCGGCCCGGCACGCGCAGGCACCATCGCAAGAGGAGACTCTGTTACATTGCAGC
>CAYNQF010000117.1:4875-6339 GCA_964399265.1 uncultured bacterium
CGCGGCCCGGCACGCGCAGGCACCATCGCAAGAGGAGACTCTGTTACATTGCAGCCGTCTGGAACGGGCGTTGCCACTATGGACCGTGATGTGTGTCAGCATGCTGCCAGGTTGCGTACTCGAGAGGGGAGATGCGTCGATGAGAACCTCGTTCGTCCTTGTCTGTGCGATCGTGCTTCTGGCGCCCGTTGTCTCGACCGGTCAGGAATCCTACTTCACGCTCGAGGAGAACACGTGGGGGAATCCCCACAAGAGCTTCAACCTCGTGACCATTCCTGATTGGGTGGACAGCCTGGTGACTGCAGGGGATCCTCTCGTCGTGGGTGTCGCCGGGCGTTCCCTCACGTTCCAGGAGGGTTCCGAGGCCGCCATACTGGCGGGACTGCCCGCCTCCGGCCAGCCCGCCGTGCTGCCCGACGGCCTGGGCGACGCCGTCATCGACTCGACCTGCGTGCTCCCTGAGGACCTTCCCGCCACCAAGAAGGGCAAGCTCAAGAACTCGCTTCTCGGTGAGACGATGGCGCTCACACTCAGCACCAGGCTCGACCCCGAACTGATCGACCTGGGCATATGCCCGGTCATGATGACTGTCAATGTCCTGGCCGGTCCCGACGAGCTGTACGGCACTGAGGACGACTCCCTCTGCGCGATGTGTGACACGATGACGATCCGCATTCCCGAGGCCGTCCTCTCGGCCATCGCGGACAGCGTCGGCGTCGAGCCGACCGTCGGCAGTGTGCTCGACTTCGCCAACATGGCGCTTGGCGGAGAGAACACCTACGGCGCGACGCTCAGGGGCGTCTGGCATGCTGTGAAGAACCTGAACCGCGGATTCAAGAACTGCCGCATGCTTGTCTACTGCGAGGGCGACACCGGCGGCATACCGGTGGACATCAAGGCCGCGCCCGGCGGTTCGGGCAAGCCCGACGTGCGCGCGGGAACGGTTGAGAGCGCGGTGTCGCTCGCCGTCTCGAGCCCCGTCAGCGACCGCGCGATAGTGAGCTTCGCCCTCCCGGAGGAGAGCAGGGTCGACCTGTCCGTCTACAACGTGGCCGGCCGCAAGGTGGCCGTCCTCCTGAGCGGCGACGTATGCCAGGACCGCGCGACGGTGGAGATGGCCGTCGGCGGCAGCAGCGCCCTGCCCTCCGGTGTCTACTTCCTAAGGATGAGTGCCGTCGGCCTGTCCAGCGGCGCTGCCTACGACCGCACGGCGAAGATGCTCGTTCTCCGCTGAGCCACAGACTCACTCCACGGTGCCCTCCACGCACCGTCCTCGGCCGCCGTCCCTCACCAGGGGCGGCGGCGCCTCTTTCCTGGAGTCCTGGCCGACGGCACTGGACTCCAGGCCACCCCCGCCCAGCCTCCGATGCCTCGCTTGCGCCCAAGGACAGGGCCTTCTCGCCGCTCCGTGCGGGGACGCGAAATTGCCGCTTGACAATCCGCGACAGTCGTAGCTGATTATGT
>CAYNQF010000118.1:0-6240 GCA_964399265.1 uncultured bacterium
CTGAACCCGGAGCAGAGCCGGGAGCTCTGCCACGCGATGCTCGACGAGAAGCGGATAGCCAGGCTCGAGGCCGAGAAGGGTCTCGATACGTCGCTGTCCGTGGAAGGGCTGGGCAGGTTCAGGCTCAACATCTACCACCAGCGTGGAACGACGGCCGGCGCGATTCGTCACCTCCCGTGGGAGATCCCGCCGATGGAAAGCCTCGGCGTGCCGCCCATCATGAAGGAGTTCTGCGAGAAGCTGTCTGGACTCGTGCTCGTCAGCGGACCGACCGGTTCGGGCAAGTCGACCACGATGGCGTCGATGATCACGTACATCAACGACAGGCAGAACGTGCACGTCATCTCGATCGAGGACCCGATTGAGTATCTCCACAGGCACAAGTTCTCGATCGTGAACCAGCGCGAGGTCGGCCGCGATACTCCGACCTTCGCCGACGCCGTGAGGCAGGTCCTGAGGCAGGACCCGGATGTCATCTGCATCGGCGAGATTCGCGACCTCGAGACCGTCCGTACCGCTCTGACCCTGGCTGAGACCGGACACCTCGTTCTCACCACGGTTCACACTAGCGAGGCGCCGCAGGCGATCAGCCGAATCCTGGACATCTTCCCGCCTCACGAGCAGCAGGGCGTAAGGACCCAGATCTCGCTGTGCCTCGATGCGGTCCTCGTGCAGCAGCTCCTGCCCGACGCGTCCGGCACCGGCCGTGTACTGGGCACCGAGCTGATGGTCGCGACCTCGGGCATCAGGAATCTCATCCGTGAGAACAACCTCCAGCAGCTCAGGTCGGCGATCGAGACGGGCGCCCGCGAGGGCATGCACACGATGAACTCCTCGCTAATGAGACTGATGCGCGAGGGCAGGATCACACAGGAGACAGCGCTTGCCTGCTCGAACGATGTGAAGGGCATCCTTCGCGACCTCGGCAGGACCGCGCAGTCCACTTCCAGGCGCGCGGCACACTAGCCGCGCACACAGCGTGAGGAACAACGGATGACCGATTTCGCGTATACGGCAAAGGCAGCCAACGGCAAGACGGTGCAGGGCATCCGTGCGGCCGAGAGTGAGATGGGGCTGGTCTCTCTGCTCCGCAAAGAGAACCTGACCGTCATCTCGGTGGCGCCCGCGTCCGCCGTGTCGAAGAAGCCGAAGCCGAAGAGCGGGAAGGTCAAGGTCAAGGACCTGGCGATCCTGTGCCGTCAGCTCTCCGCTATGCTCGACGCCGGCCTTCCGGTCCTCGAGTCGCTGGAGTCGATATCGGACCAGATCGACAGCCAGGTTCTCGCTCAGGTGCTCGCGCAGGTGTCGGTGAACATCGAGGCCGGAGCCACGCTGTCGCAGTCGCTGGAGCGGCATGACAAGGTGTTCTCGATCCTGTTTATCGCGATGGTCAGGGCCGGTGAAGAGGCCGGCGCCCTGCCGAGCGTGCTCGACAGGCTGGGGGACTACCTCGAGGCCAGGGACGCCCTGACCCGTAAGATCCGCTCCGCGTCGACCTATCCGGCCTTCATTGCAGGGTTCTTCGTGGTGGCGGTGGCGGGCATCATGCTCTTCCTCATCCCTCAGTTCGAGGGCATCTTCGCCGATTTCGACCTTCAGCTGCCGGCTCTCACGCAGTTCCTGATTGTTCTGTCGCGGTTCATTGGCCACAACCTCGTCTGGGAGTTGCTGGCAATGGGCGCCGGGTTCTACGCGTTCTGGCGGTGGAGAGCTACTCCGGGCGGCAAGCGGACGCTCGACGGCCTGATCCTCCGGTCTCCGATCTTCGGAAAGCTGGTGCTCAAGGCGTCTGTGGCCCGCTTCAGCAAGACGCTCGGGACCCTGATGGACAACGGTGTTTCGGTCGTTGCGGCGCTTGAGATCGTGAGCCGTACGTCCGGAAATACGATCGTCCGCGAGGCGATCGACATGGTGGGGGATGGTGTGGTCAACGGAGCGACGATCTCCGACAAGCTGTCGGAGTCGTCCGTCTTCCCGAAGATGGTCGTCAGCATGGTCTCGGCTGGTGAGGGGGCAGGAAATCTGCCCGAGATGCTGGACAAAGTGTCTGACTTCTACACCAAGGAGGTTGACGCAGCGGTAGACGCCCTCACCTCGATGATCGAGCCCGCCCTCATCGTGGGGCTCGGCGCCATCGTGACCGTGGTCGTGCTTGCGATCTACCTGCCCATCTTCCAGATGGCGACAGGGATTGGTTAGTCAGCAGTTCACCAAGGGCTTCAAAGACAGCACGAAAGGAGGTGAACACATATGCTGCGCAGGAACCAGAGGGGTTTCACCCTCGTAGAGCTGATGATCGTTGTCATCATCGTCGGCATTCTGGCTGCTGTTGCCATTCCGATGTACCAGGGCGCGACTGAACGCGCCAAGGCGTCGGAGGCGGTTGCCGCGCTCGGTACGATCCGCGGCGCTCTGCGTGTCTACTACGCCGAGCACGGAACGTACGTCAACGCGAATTTCACTGACGGCGCTCAGGTTACCGCTGGAAGCATCCTGGATGTGAGTGACACCGATCTGCTGGGTCGTTACTTCAGCACTGCTTGCTACACGTTCAGAGGCGTTCCTACGGCCAACGCTTTTACCATCGAGTGCGATGGGTCGGCCAGTGCCGCCCCGAACGCGGGTGAGGTTTCGACGATCGTCCGTACGATCGACCAGGACGGCGACATCGGCACCTCCTAGCACTTGACGATGACATCATGCCTGGGGGCGGCGCCACGCGCCGCCCCCGGGAGCTGGCACAAGGAGGAACGGGGTTCACTACTGCTAACGCGTGACGCCGGGCTTCCCGGCGAGAGAGCCCGAGGCTCTCTGGAGACGGGATTCTGAAGGTCGGGTGCAGATAGAGGGGGTCAGGGAGGTATCGAGATGTTCTCGTTCTTCGGCGATGACAGGGGATTCACACTCGTCGAGCTCATGATCGTGGTCATCGTCATCGGCATTCTCGCGGCCGTGGCCATTCCGATGTACCAGATCGTGCCGGAGAGGTCGAGAGCCACGGAAGCCGTGGCCGGGCTCGATTCCATCAGGAGCTCGCTCCGCGTCTACTATGCCGAGCACGGCAGCTACGCCGATGCGAACTTCATCGACGGGGCCCGAGTCACCGTCGGCGGCATACTCGGCGTCAAGGACACGGACCTGAGTGGAAGGTACTTCAGTTCGGAGTGCTACACATTCCAGGGCGACGCTGGAGCGAACTCGTTCGTCGTTGAGTGCGACGGCGCGGCCAGCACCGCTCCCGAGGCCGCAGAGGCCTCGAACATAGTGGTGACGATAGACGAATCTGGAGAGATCGACACGCAGTGGTAGCGCCGCTGTGCGCGAACTGGAGGCGCGGAGTCTACTGCTACTGGTGCAAACAAGCCGGCGACCGATGACGTTCTGATCGGCCGGCAGTGTTGGGGGGATTGTCGCGTGATCGCCTCTGAAGCCAAGAGACTGATCGGCATGGATCTCGGGACCAGCTCCGTGAAGCTCGTCGAGCTCACGCAGAGCGGCGGGGAATACGAGTTGGAGCGCCTCGCCCTGGTGCCGATGGGGCATGGGGAACAGCCGACCTCCGCCGCCCGCGCCGTCTCGATGATCCTCGAGTCCGAGACCGTTCAGAACAAGCGAGTGGCAACGTCGGTCAGCGGCTCCAACGTGGCCGTCCGTGTCCTCAGGTTTCCCCAGCTGGGGAAGGCCGAGATCGAGGGCGCGGTGTGGTACGAGGGCAGCCAGGTGATAGCGTTCGACATTAAGGACGCGTACGTCGACTACTCGGTCCTCAGCACCGAGGAGGCCAAGGGCGAGGGTGACAACGGCAGGACGGACGTCCTGTTCGTGGCCGCGAACAAACCCGAGGTCGATTGGAGGACCGACCTGCTGTCGAAGGCGGGCCTGGAACCGAGGTTCGTCGGAGTGGACATGCTCGTGTTACTGGACGCGGCCCTCATGGAGCCCGATGTGCCTCAGACGGTCGCGGTGCTGCACGTGGGCGCGTCGAGTACCGGCATAGGAGTGACGCAGGGAGGAGCGACCCCGTTCGCGAGAGACCTCGAGATCGGCGGGAACGCTTTCACGCAGGTCATCTCCGAGACGCTGGAGGTCCCGATATCCGAGGCGGAGACGACCAAGGTCACGCGTGTCGGTTGGACGCCCGAGGTCGAGTCGGCGGTCGAGGACGTGACCCGCAGGCTGGTGGGCGAGGTTCATCGTTCGATGATGTACTACCAGACGAGAAGTCACGGAGCGAAGGTCGACAGGATCTATCTCTGCGGCGGAAGCTCGAGGCTCTGCGGTCTGAGGGAAGCCGTCGAGGAGTCGCTGGAGATACCGGTCGTGCCGTGGAGCCCGATGTGCAGGGTCCATGTTGACGGGGGACGGTTCGACCTCCCGTCGGTCGAGCAGCTGTCGCCGTTCGTGGCGCTCGCTACAGCACTGGCGATGAGGACGGAGGTCGCCTAGGCGTGTACGACATCAATCTCATAAGGCGCTCGATCGTCCCGGAGAGGCACAAGCGTGTCTTCTTTTCGGTGGTGTCGTTCACCGTCCTGGCGTTCGTGCTGACGGGGCTCGCCGTCCTCTTCTTTTCCATCGCGAACCTGCGCGTCATCGATGTCTACGCGAATGAACTGCATCATCTCGAGGAGGATCTTTCGCTCCTCTATCCCGGAACTCCCACGCATGAGGAACTCTCGATCGTGTTCGCTAGGATGCAGCCCGACCTCCAGGAGATATCCTCCGGCGTCGGCAGTCGCATTGAGATGACTTCGCTCTGGGAGAACATAGCGAGCGCCGTTCCGGACAGTGTCTGGCTCACCAGCGTCGATCTGAAGGCGCCCTCGGACAGCAAGGGTACCTCCTCGAAGAAGCAGGACGGTGGTGTGGTCATCGAGGGCAGGGCGATCACGGGCGAAGGGCGCAGTGGAAGCGCGCTGATCCGCAAGTTCGCCAAGGCGATCGAGTCGAACAGCGCTCTCGCTCAGTACGTTTCCGACGCCAAGTTCGTCGAGACGGGTCTGAACGAGATCGGTGGAGTTCCGGTGATCGGGTTCGAGATCACCTGCGCGCTCAGGTAGGGGAAGCACGCGGGGCTGGTCACGGAAGGATGGGGAATGGGTCTCCAGCACGCCATACACGACGTTCGCGAGGATTCGGGCGCTGAGGCCGCATCGACGAGCCGGGTGCCCGGGCTCGCCGGACTGGCAAGGAAGGCCTGCCGCATCGCGTCTGGCTTGCCGATGCTCATCAGAGGGTCGCGCACCGGGCGGATGTCCACGTGGCGCGTGCTCGCTCTGTCGGTTCTCGTGTACGTGGCGGCCTTGAACCTCGCCAACTTCCTGGTCGTCAGGCCCGTGCGGGCCAAGCTGGATGGTCTCGTTGAGCAGAAGGCCATCATCGAGGATTTCCTGCTTCTCAGGCAGTCCGGTCAGGCCGTGGCGGGCGTCAGAGACGCGCTCATGCGCGGCGACGAGCGCGTCACCGTGCTGGGCGACGTGCGCGAGATGGCCGCCGAGGCCGGCATGCGCATCGTCGGAGAGCCGGTCTTGCTGGCGCCGAGAGAGGCCTCCAAGAAGATGACGGAGTATCCGATCGAGATAACGCTGCGGGGCTCGTATCACGAGGCGGGCGAGTTCCTCCGACTCGTCGAGAGTTCCCACAGAATGCTGTCGGTTCAGCAGGTCGAGATAGACGCGAGCGACACCTCACCATCGAACGCAGAGGTGACCGTGACGTTCAGCACGCTGGCCTGGGAGGACTAGAGGATCATGGCGAGTCTGCTCGCGGGTGGTACGTCAGTCACTCAGGACAAGAAGAAGATCGGCATGGTGGCCGGACTCATGGTCGTCCTGCTGGTCGTCCTCGTGATGAGGTTCCTGCTGCCCGGCGACTCGGCAACCGATTCGGCGGGAGCCGGAGGTGGCATCGGGACGTGCCGTCCAAGCCTGCTCGACGCGCACCCCACATACCTCGAGACCATCGCCCGGATAGCACGAATGCAGTCCGAGAAATCGTACAACGCAGGAGAGACGCGCGACCCCATGCAGCCGCTCATCAAAGAAAGGACAACTCAGCGTGCAGAACCGCGCGTGACCGATGAAGCCCCGCTCTCTACGGAACTGCCCAGGATGTCACTCCATGGGGTGATCTGGGACCCGGAGAACCCGATAGCGATCATCGACGGGCTGGACCTCAGGGTCGGTGACACCATCAAGGGGGCTCGCATCGTTGAGATCGGATTCGACCAGGTTGTGCTCA
>CAYNQF010000119.1:0-6175 GCA_964399265.1 uncultured bacterium
GACGGGCGGCGCTGGCCATACGGATGGAGACCGAGGACAAGGTCTACGGCGTACTCTGTGTCAAGAGCACGCACGCGGTCCTGAACTCGGATGAGGAACAGAGTGTCGTTGCGCGCGTAGCGAGGGAACTCGCCTACGCTCTGAGCGCGATGGAGCTGCGGAAGCAGCACGGTCAAACGGTCGACGAGCTGGGATGGAGGTCGGCGCTGGCCGCTGCCGCGAGCGAATGCGCCAACGTGTCCATACGCTCCGAACGCCAGCTCAGGCCCGTCGCGGCGTCGGCTCTCGAGAACCTGGTGCGCATGACCGAGAGCAGGTCCGGGGCCGCTTACCGTATCGACGAGAGAACCGGAAGGGCCAACCTCGTCGTCGTCCGGGACCTGAACGGTGAGGTCCCGCCGGAAGGGTCTCCCTTCCCAAGGTCTCTCGAGATGCGCACGTCCGCCACGGAGGCAGGACCTCTGACGCGCGCCATGCACGAATCTCGTTCCGTGGTGGAGAACGAACTGCGCCCCAGAGGCGATGCGACCGAGGACGCATCGGCGCGGCCCTTCAGGATGCTGGGCGCGCCGGCGGTCGTCGGAGGCGCCGTGGTAGGACAGCTGGTCGTGGTCGACTCCGACAGGCCGTACGGTGAGAGGGACGCGGAGGTCATAGAGCGTCTCTGCGTCACCTACGCCGACGCGTGCCGAGACGAAAGACGGAGCGAGGACCTGGAGCTCAACGCTCAGGCCCTGTCCGATTCATCGTCCCCCACCCTGGTGGTAGCGCCGGACGGCGCCGTGGTCAGCGCCAACAGAGGATTCCTCTCGCTCTGGGGATTCGGCAGCGAGGGCCGTGCGGAGGATCTCGCGTTCGCCGATCTCTGGGACGAATCATCCCCCGCGGCCGAGGTACCGAGGAAGCTCGCGGAGACGGGTCGGTGGACGGGCGAGCTCGAGGCGAAGAGGACGGACGGAACGTACTTCAGGGTGAGCGTATCGGCCGAGATCATCGATGGAGGCGAGGACGCCGAGGACCGGTACGTCTACTCCATCACGGACCTCACTGAGTCGAGGCTGTCCGAAACGACGATCAGGGTGCTCGGACGCATAGCCGCGAAGGCGAACACGTGCGCCCGGCCCAAGGAGCTCTACTCCGAGACGAGACAGGAACTCGGAAGAGTGATGGACACGCGGAACTTCCTGGTCGCCACGTACCAACCGGAGAGCGACTCGATACGACTCCCCTTCTTCCTGGACGAGAAGGATCAGAACCAGTTCTCCGAGGTTCCGGCGGCCGGAACGCTCTGCTCGCGCGTCCTCCGGACGGGCAAGCCCGTGCTTCTCACCGCAAGGCAGATAGCCGAACTAGCGGCCCAGGGAGAGGTCGAGATGGTCGGCAGCCCAAGTGAGTGCTGGATGGGCGTCCCACTCATGGAAGACGGGACGCCGACCGGGGTGGTCGCGGTTCAGAGCTACGTCGACGCCGGCGAATACGGTGACCGCGAGCTGACAGCTCTCAGAGAAGCCGCCGACATCGTGGCCACGGGACTCTCGAAGATGCGCGCCGCCGCCGCGCTCGCCGAGACCAACGGCCACACGAGCGCCGTGGCCCAGACCGTGACGGATGCTCTGATCGACACCGACAGCCGCGGCCGGATACTGTCGTGGAACAGGGCGGCCGAGAACCTGTTCGGATACTCGGCCGAGGAGGCCGTCGGGCAACCCTTCTCCATGATAGTGCCGGAGGGCTTCCTTCAGGCGCACGTCGACGGGCTCATGAGGGCCGTGTCGTCGGAGGGCCAGGGCTATGTCCGGGCGAGCGTCGAGGGCGTGGGCCTGCGTAAGGACGAGAGCGAGTTCCCGATGGAGCTGTCGATCGGTGCGTGGCGCGCGGGCGACGAGACGTTCTTCACCGCCGTTCTGAGCGACGCGACGGCGCGCAAACAGACCGAGGAAGAGCTCCAGTTCCTGAGTTCGATACCACTCCAGGTGTCGGACGCGCTCATCGTGACCGACCTGAACTTCAGGATAACGTACGTCAACAAGGCGGCCGAGTTTCTCTTCTCGTACTCGCGAGAGGAACTGATCGGCAGGACCCTGGACGTCCTGTCCGTCGACTCGTGGGACGACGACACGAGCGAAAAGATACACCAGACCGTCTCCGCGGGTCGATTCTGGTCCGACTCTCACCGCGGTCGTCGCAAAGACGGCGGTTCCTTCATGGTCGAGTGCCGCGTGTCGCCGCTTCGTGATCGTGGCGGAAGGCTCACGTCGTACATATCCATCTTCCACGACGTAACGGACCGGCTTCGCGGCGAGGAGCTTCTGAGGGCTCTGAACGCTGCGGCCCTGGGCATGGAGCGCAGCCTCACGCCGGACCAGGTCCTCGAGACCGTGGGGCAGGAACTCGAGTCGATCGACCTCTCCTGCGCGGTGTTCGCGCTCGACGAGACCGGCGAGAGACTGGAACTGACCTACGCGAGTGCCGGTGTGAACGTGCCCCGGGTTCCGGACGACGCCGCGGACGACGTCGCCCCCCCCACGGTGACCGTGGGCGAACTGCCCGTGCTGCAGTCCGCTGTCAGGGACAAGCGCGCGGTGCTGCTTGAGCGCGAACGGAAGTCGGCGGCTCCGGGCGCCCCGAACGACGGGAGTTGGGCGGTCCGGGAGCTGTCGGGCCGCTCCTCCGTGGTGGTCCCCCTTCTCGCCGGCGAAGACGCTGTAGGAGTGCTTGCCGTTCTCTCCGACACGCTGTCCCGCAGGGACATTCCGGCGATCACGGCCTTCGGAAATCAAGTCGCGGCGGCGTGGCGCAAGGCCAACCTGATGCAGGAGCTTGAGGGAAGTCTCCGCGAACTGAGACGCACACAGAACATCCTCTTGCACGCCCAGAAGATGGAGGCGATCGGCAACCTCGCGGGCGGCGTCGCCCACGACTTCAACAACCTTCTCACTGCGATCAGCGGCTACACCGAACTCCTGCTGGCGCGGTTCGACGAGGGCGACCCGACGCGTGCCGACCTGCTCGAGATCAAGAAGGCCTCTCAGCAGGCAGCGGGAGTCACGGGGCAGCTTCTGGCCTTCAGCCGCCAGCAGCCGCTCGAGCCGCGCCCGGCGCTGCTGAACGACGTCGTGGCCAACGTCGACAAGATGTTGCGGCGGCTGATCGGCGAGGACGTCGAACTCGTGTCGGCACTCGATCCGGACCTCGCGAAGGTCAAGGCGGACGTAACGCAGCTCCAGCAGGTCCTGATGAACCTGGCGATAAACGCTAGGGACGCCATGCCCGACGGCGGAACCCTGACCGTCCGAACCGACAACGTGGAGTTCTCTGATGAGGACCTCGGCTCGGTGCCGGAAGCCCAGCCCGGCGACTACGTCCGGCTGTCGGTCGGTGACACCGGAACGGGGATAGCGCCGGAGGTGCTCGACAGGATATTCGAGCCCTTCTTCACGACGAAGGAGCCGGGCAAGGGAACCGGTCTCGGGCTTTCCGTCGTGTACGGCATCGTCAGCCAGCATGGAGGCTGGCTCGATGTGGGCAGCGAGCTCGGCAAGGGAACGACGTTCAAGGCCTACTTCCCCGCCGCACCCGACGCGGCCGAGCCGGCCATGGTCGAGGCCAAGCCGTCGAGGTCGTCGGCGGGACATAACGAGAAGGTCCTGATCGTCGAGGACGAGGATTCGGTGCGGGGGTTCGCGGTGCGTGCCCTGGAGCGCGGAGGATACGAGGTGCTCGAGGCCAGGTCGGCCGAAGAGGCCGTCGAACTGTTCAAGGCCAACGGCGATTGCGTCGACCTCTTGTTCACCGATGTCGTGCTGTCGTCCCGGAGCGGTCTGGAGCTGGTGGACGAGATCCGCGCGCTGCGCCCCGATGTTCCCGCGCTGCTGAGCAGCGGCTACGCCGACCAGAAGTCCCAGTGGGAGGTGATCCAGGACCGGGGGCTTCCATTCCTCAAGAAGCCGTACGCGGTAGCCGATCTCCTTGGACGGGTGAGGGAGCTGATAGACGCGCCGTGGGCCGAGTCTTCCCGCGACGAAGACGAGGGTACCACCAAAAGCACATCACATGGAGAGTAGCTTGTCTAACCGCCACGAAGGGCACATGGACGCTGAACACGAAGAGCGCGACGGTGATCTGACGCGGGAGAACGACGTGTCTCAGGGCTCCGGTATGGACCACGGACCGGACGCGCTGAACGCCGAGCGCTCCCCCGTGGCGTACGGAGAGTTCGCGCGGCGGCTTGCCTCCACACCTCCGGACTGGGTGATAGTACTGATCGAAACCTCGAAGGCCTACTTCGTGGCCATGGACCCCGAGGGCAAGATCCTGTACGTGAACGGGGCCATGCTTGAGGCGCTCGGCTACACGGCCGAAGAGGTCGTGGGACTCGACTACGGCAGCACGTTCATCCCGGCACGCGACATGGAGAGGCGTAAGGCCAACTTCCGAAAGATCTTCGTCGGCCGACGTCCCTCCACGATCGACGGAACCGTGATGGCGAAGGACGGCCGCGAGGTCCCAGTCAGGTGGAGCGGCGCTCCGATCCTGGAGGAGTCCGGAGAGATTGCGCTCGTCGTCGGCTTCGGAATCGACGTCACTGAGCACGACGAGGACAAACAGAAACTGGCGCGGCGAGACAGAGATGTCCAGCGCTACCTGGACCTCGCCGGCGTGATGTTCGTGGAGCTGAACGCCGACGGCGTCGTTGAGAACATAAACAGAAGAGGCTGCGAGATACTGAAGGCGTCGGCCGATGAGATAATCGGCAAGTCTTGGTTCGACACGTTCGTCCCCGAGGAGGCTCGTGAGGAGGTCAGGGGCTGGTACGACAGCCTCATTGGTGGAGACACGGAACTGCACGCACGCGCCCGCAACGCCGTGATCTCCGCCGATGGTGAGGAGATGTGCATCGAGTGGGACAACGCGCTCCGGAGGGACTCGTCGGGCAGAGTCATCGGCACGCTTTCGTCGGGCATCGACGTGACCGACGCGGAGCGGGCCGCGCAGACGCAGAGGGTGATCCACGAGATATGGAACGCCGCGCACGCCGCCAGGGACACGCAGGAGCTGTTCGGGATGATCCACCAGAAGCTCGGAACGCTCCTGAACACCGAGAACTTCTTCATCGCTCTCTACGACTCGGCGGACGACTCGCTGTCCCTCTCCTACTTCGTGGACGAGAAGGATCAGGACCAGTTCGACTCGTTCCCGGCGGGCAAGACGATGACGGGCTACGTGGTCCGCAACAACACCTCACTGATGCTGACACGCGAGGAGGCGGACCGCTGGGTAGAGGCGGGCATACTGGACATAGTCGGTTCGCCGTCGCAGGTATGGCTCGGCGTCCCGCTGAGGGTCCGCGGCCAGGTCATCGGTGCGCTCGTGCTGCAGAGCTACACGAACCCGCACGAATACGGCCCCGCCGACCGTGACATGCTCGAGTTCATCTCCGGCCAGATAGGATTCGCGATCGAGCGAAAGCGCGCCGAGCTGGACCTGCGGGCGAGCGAAGCCCGGAACCGCGCCATCATAGACGCGGTCCCGGACCTCATGTTCCAGTTCGATCGCGAAGGCCGCTTCACCAACTATGAGGCGCCGGATGAGGACGAGCTCGCGGTGCCCCCCGAGCTCTTCCTGGGACGAAAGATACAGGACGTCCTCCCCAGCGACGTTGCCGACAAGTTCCTCGCGGCCCTCGATGACGTCTTCGAGAGGCGTGAGGTCAAGAGCTTCGAATACAGATTGACCATTCCGCTCCCCGACGGCGACCCGCACGACTTCGAGGCGAGGATCGTCCCCGCGGGCAACCTGGCCCTGAGCGTCGTTCGCGACATCACGGACCGGAAGCGCGCGGAGGAGATGCTGAGGGCGCTCAATGCCGCGGCACTTGAGATGGAGAGGACGATGACGCCGGAGGAGTTGCTGCGTGTTGCCTCGGGCAGACTCCAGGAAGTGGGACTGGAGTCGGTCGTCTGCGACGTCACCGAGGACGGCGAGCACATGGTGGTCAACCACGCCAGCTTCGACGCCGACGCACGCGATCTGGCAGCGAAGACAACCGGCGTCACACTCGAGTCGATCGACATACCCATCGACCCGTCCGGCATACATGGCCGCGTGGCGCGGGCGCGTGAGACCGTCTTCGAGAGTGACGCGTGCGCCGTGCTCGAGGAGGTCATCCCTGACT
>CAYNQF010000120.1:0-6132 GCA_964399265.1 uncultured bacterium
ATCCGGCGCCCGACCTCGACGATGTCGCTTCGGATGCGGAAGTCGACCGGCACCCTAATCCTCCATATAGACGGCGTCGACAACGCCGACTATCACCGTTCTGATCGGGGATTCCCTGAGGCCGGTGACCATCGCCGCCGACCCGCCCTCGTCGAGCACGAGAACGGTGTCCCCCTCGCCCGCGTCGACAGAGTCTATGGCGAGCTGCGAGTCCCCCAACGCGCGCCCCTTCTCGTCGAGGCGTTCCACCACCAGCAGCTTCCTGCCGCGCAGTGACTCGTGCTCGATCGTCGATACGACGTCACCTATGACCTTGGCGAGGAACAAGACCCACTCCTCCGTCCATCAGGCGGACTTCCCGCCCGTCACCCGCAGCTCGTCGACGATCCCCAGTATCGACGCGTCCGACGGATTGAACTGGTCGGCCAGCGCCTTCGCGGCCTCTCGCGACTTCACGAAGTAGACGAGCTGCCCGGGGGCGGCGCTCACCGTGTCGACCGCGACGAGCGGGCGTCCCTTGTTCTTGAGTTCGTGCGTGAGCGGCTGGATGACGAGCAGGCGCTGCCCCACGAGGGACTCGACCTTCTGCGTCGACCACACCGCTCCTATGACCCTGGCCAGATGCACGCTTGTCTCGGCCTCCGATGCGTCCGCCGCCCAGCCGCGGTCGCGGACGTGCGTCGCCTACAGGAGCTTCTTGATCGTTTCCTCATGGGGGCGCGGTATCACTACGCTCCGCACGAGGTTGCCCCCGCTCTTCGCCACCCTGAGTGCGGCCTCCATCGCCGCCTCCACCTCGTGGACCTCCCCCGTCATCGTGAAGTAGGCCTTCCCACCCAGGCCCTTCGCGAGCCTTATCTCCATCAGCGTGACGTGGGCCGCCTTGGCCGCTGCGTCAGCGGCCGTTATCGTCGAGGCCACCGTGAACGTCTCCACCACTCCGACGGCGTCCACGTCATGTATGTCGCTCGCACCCAGGATGGCCGGGAACACGCCCGGGTGGACGTTCGGTATCAGGAGCGTGTCCACGACGACCTCGCCCCCGGCGGCCGCGCCGCGCTCGATGGCGGACTCGACGGGCGCCACGGCTCCGGCTATGAGCACCATGAACTTGCCGGGGCATATTGCGGTCGACTCGAGCACCTCGACCGGCGCGGCCTTGACCATCTCATCGGTCACGCGAATGCCGACCGCCACGCTGATCGTCTCGATCAAACCTATCGCTTCGCGCTGGGCCAAGAGTCCTCCCTAGCGTCTCTCTATCGTTACCGACTCGGGGGTCGCCTCGGTCACGGTCCCCGCTATGCTCGCATGCACGCGGGCTCCGAGCCTGCCCTCGGGCTTCTCGCCCACGACGTCGCCCTCGAGCACCGAGTCGCCCTCCGCCACGACGGGGACGGCCGGCTCTCCCATGTGCTGCTTCATCCGGAGCGTTACACTCGCGGGGTCCGGACGTTCCTGAGTGAGCGGCGCCGGGCGGTCGTACGCGGCCAGCCCCAGCCTCGACACGAGGCGCGACATCGGGATCTGCCTGTACTCTCTCACCTCGTCCGGCGAGATGTCCGCCCTCTGGTGCGGGTTCTCGATCCCCCTCGCCTTGAGTTCCGCCTTGAGGTCCGCGAGAATGCGCCTCGGCTGAATGCCGAGCGGGCAGGCGAAGAGCGAGCACATCCCGCACTCGCAGCACAGATAGGCCGAGGTGATGTGGACGTGGTCCTCCTCGAACGTGTCGTACTGCACCGCGCGCATCGTCCTGTGCGGCTCGAGGTCGTGTCCCAGAAGGTAGCGTGGGCACAGCTCGGTGCAGGCCAGGCATTGGCAGCACGCGGCCCGCGCGAGCTTGAGGACCGCCGACTCGCTGGCTCTTCGCGCGGACACCATGCGGTGGTCGGGCGGCAGCGCGATGAGTCCTCCCACCGTCTTCGTGGTCGGCTCACCTAGGTCATCGGAGAGGCGCCCCATCATGGGGCCGCCGACCATCACCTCGAGGCCGGACGTCTCCTCGAAACCGGCCAACGCCAGCACCTCGCGGAGCGGCGTGCCAATGGGAGTCACGAAAGTGCCCGGGCTCTCAACCTCTCCCTGCACCGTCACCATCCGGTTCGTCACGGGCCTGCCGTCGGCGGCATCCGCGACCTGCGAGAGCGTCGTGACATTGTTCACGACCACTCCCACATCCAGAGGTATGCCGCTCTCCGGAACGATCCGCCCCGTCGTCTCGAAGACGAGAAGGTACTCGTCGCCGGCCGGATACACGTTGTCGAGCACCCTGAGTTCTATCGATCCGTCCCTGGGCAGCGCCGAGTCGAAGCTCGCGGCGTTCTTGGGTTTGACCGCCAGAATCGTTCGCGCCGCACCGACGGCTTCGCTCATGAGCGCGATCCCCCGCAGCACGTGGTCGGTCTGCGACCTCATGAGCTCGCCGTCGGCGCGGAGCAAGGGTTCGCACTCCGCCCCGTTGGCCAGCAGCGTGTCGGCGTGCGAGGCGGCCTTCACGTGCGTCGGGAACCCGCCGCCTCCGGCGCCTACCACGCCGGCTTTCTCTATGGCCTTTGCCGTGGAGGAAGGCATGGCGCTCCCGTCAGACTATCCGGAAGTAGTCGACCAGCGTGCACCTCCGCTCGCGCGTGAACGTCGTCGGGCGCGTCAGGCCCTCGCCGGTGGGACTCGCTATCGTGAAGCTCGTGAATCCCTCGCCTCCGAAGCCCAGCCCGGCGTAGGACGGGCCGTTCTTGATGAAGATCGATACGTTCATCACCCTGGCCATCTTCGACAGGAGTTCGACATTCTTCGAGTGAGCCACCGCCGTGTGTCCCTTGCCGCCCTCGACGGACCTCGCGAACGCGATCGCGTCGTCGCCGTCCTCGACGGTGACGAGGGGCAGCACGGGCATCATCTGCTCCGTCCAGACCAGCGGATGCTCGCGGTCGGTCTCCATGAAGGCCATTCGCGCGCCGGCCGGACAAGGCACTCCGGCCTGCGCAAGTATGACGGACACGTCCTTGCCTATGAGGGAGCGGTTGAGCCTGGAGTCCCTGCGGGGTCCCAGATTCTCCTCGATGACGGTCGAGGTCACGCGGTCCGCGGCCTGTCCCCTGAGTTCCACTGCGCCCGCATCGACCAGGGCCCTTCTGAGTTCGGTCGAGATCGCCTTGACGGCTATGATCACCTTCTCCGCGATGCAGACGATGTTGTTGTCGAGTGTTGCGCCCGAGATGATGTCGCGGGCTGCGGCCGACACGTCGGCTGTCTCGTCGACCACGACCGGCGGGTTCCCCGGCCCGGCAGCGATGACCTTCTTTCCCGAGGCCATAGCCGCCTTGACCACGCCGGGGCCTCCGGTTACGACGAGAAGCCGCACTCCCGCGTGGGTCATGAGCTCCTGCGAACTCGCCACGCTGGGGTTGTCGACCGAGTAGAGCAGCGCGCGGGGTCCGCCCGCCTCCGAGATCGCGCGGTTCAGGATGTCTATCGCGGTCAGCGACACGACGCGGGCGCTCGGGTGCGGGTTGAAGACTACGGCGTTACCGCCGGCAACCATTCCTATCGCGTTGCAGATGATCGTCTCGGACGGGTTGGTCGAGGGAGTGATGGAGCCTATGACCCCGTACGGCGCCCTCTCGACGAGCGTGAGACCGTGGTCGCCGGAGAACGCGACCGGATGCAGGTCTTCGACTCCCGGCGTCGCCGCGGCCACGAGAGTGTTCTTTCGGACCTTGTCCTCGTACCTGCCGAGCGCGGTTTCCGAGACCGCCATCCTCGAGAGAAGCTCGGCGTTGGCCAGCGCCGCCTTGCGCATCGCGGCGACGATGTCCTTGCGCGTGGCGAGCGGGATGTCGGCAAACTCCGCGAAGCTGCGGCCCGCGGCGCCGACGGCGGCGTTCACGTCCTCGAGAATGCCCCTGCCGTCGAACGGCTTCGGGGCCTCACGAGCGCGCTCGCGCCCGGACTGCGCGGTCAGCTCGTCGACGACGCGGCCGACGATGGTCTGTATCGCGAGTTCTCCGTTCGCCACGAGTCACCTCATCCCGCCGAGCGGGGCGGCAAACCGCACGTGCCGGTTCCGAGAAGCGCGGATTCGGGTCGCCTCAGGGCTTGGTGTAGACGATGGCGCCGTCGACCTCGATCGAGTCGACGATCGCCATGATGACCGCATCGGCCGGCTTGTCCTTCGTGACGGGCGTCTGGCGGGCCGAACTTCCGCTCGCGTAGAGGACCACCTCGCCTGGTCCGGCGCCGACCGCGTCGATGGCGACGACGAAAGACCCTGTCTCCGAGCCGTCGAGATCGATCTGACGAACGATCTGCAGCTTGGCTCCGACGAGCTTGTCGTCCTTCTGTGTCGAGACGACAGTGCCCGCGACCTTGCCGAGGTTCATATGCTCTCTCGGGGAACAGCTCGCGCCCGCCGCGCGCGGAAGCGCGCGAAGGGCGCGAGCGACCAATCCGCTTGTCCTACTTAGACTTCGACGACGACTTGCCGATCGGCAGCACGCCCTCGAGGCTGAGATGCGGCCTCGGGATGACGTGCGTCGAGATCAGCTCTCCGATCTTGCTTGCGGCCGCGGAGCCGGCGTCGACAGCCGCTCTGACTGCCGCAACGTCGCCGCGCACGATCGCCGTGACGTATCCGCCGCCGACCTTCTCGTAGCCGACGAGCGTGACCTTCGCCGCCTTGACCATCGCGTCAGAGGCCTCCACCATACCCACGAAGCCTCTCGTTTCGATCATGCCCAGGGCATCGCCCATCGCATCCTCCTGGCATGGGAGCGTAGTGCTCCACCCTTGAAGTTCCATGCTGCCCCGGCGCCGCCGGAGCGATCCGGCCTACAGCAATACGTCTTCGAGCGTCTCGTGTGGAGCCGGGATCACGTGATACGAGACCAGCTCGCCGACCTTCTGGGCCGCCTCGGCGCCCGCCGAAACGGCCGCCTTGACGGCGCCCACGTCGCCGCGCACGAGGACGGTGACGTAGCCCCCACCGATCTTCTCGTACCTGGTCAGCGTCACCTTTGCCGTCTTGACCATGGCGTCTGCGGCTTCGATGAGCCCGATGATGCCTTTGGTCTCTACCATGCCGAGCGCTTCACCTGGCAAGTGCTCAAACCTCCCCCGCGCTTAGCGCGTTCCAGGGGACTACTTCAGTATCTCCACAGCAACAGGCGGCCTTATGTCGGCCGCGTTCGCATCGTCGGTGTCCAGATGCATCTCGAGCGCCGCGGTCTTGCCCACGCGCACCAAAACGTTCTCGAGAACGAGGGCGCGCACACCCGGGAAACGGACCCTGACCAGCTGCCCGTCCTTGACCCCGTGCTCCTGTGCGTCCCTCTCGTTCATGTGGATATGGCGCGCCGCCCTGATGGCTCCCTCGCGCAGGACCACGGTTCCGGCCGGTCCCACCAGCGTCACCGGCGCGCTGCCGGCCAGGTCGCCCGACCTGCGGACCGGCGGGTCGATGCCCAGCCTGACGGCATCGGTCCGCGAGAGCTCCAGCTGGGTGTAGTTGCGCACCGGCCCGACGATCCTGACGACCTCGAGAGCGCGGCCCGACGGCCCCACGGCCGTGACGCGCTGTCCGGAGACGAACTCGCCGGGCTGGCTCAGGTCGCGGATCTTCGTTAGCTCTGCTCCATCGCCGAAGAGGCTCTGGAGCGAGCCGCGCGACACATGTACGTGTCTGGCGGAGACGTTCACGGGAATGCCGCCCGACGGGGACGCGACCGGTGCTCCGGTCCGCGGCCCGTCTCCCTGCAGCCTCTTGAGCACCTCGAGGGCGATCCTCTCGACCTCGTCCACGTGAAGCTCCCATACCCGTGCGCGGACTCGCGCGACAAGAACTCCGGCGGCACCCCCGCGTGCGCGGAGCCGCCCGCCTCTTGAACCGGCGTGAGTCTATCAAGGGGTGAACCGACTGTCAACGGAAACGGGACGCGTACGGGCACGCACCTCCCAGGGCGTGTGCCGAGATGCACTGCCGGGTGCGTGTGCCGACGTGCACTGCCGGGGCACAAAGCGGCGGCCCGGCCTCATCGAGGCCGGGCCGGGGGTTCTGGGGGTGCGTCCCCGCGAAGGCCGTGCGGCCGGTACGGTACGACTCATTCTGTGGCTTGGGGATCAGCCCACGACCTGGAG
>CAYNQF010000121.1:0-6003 GCA_964399265.1 uncultured bacterium
TGGAAGGTCTTCACCCAGAGAGGTTCGCGGGGCATGCTGAAGCCGGTCGAGCTCTCATTTGCCGGGATGTCCGCGTGAATGCTCAACGTGAAAGACACGATTCCCGGATCACCGAACGGATAGAGGTCGTGATACCACGAGCCCCAGATGTGGATATCGGTGATGGGACCCGTCTCGGTGCACTCGAAGTCGTCAGCCAGAATGTACGGAACTGATTCCGTGCAGTTGACGTCCATGCCGGTCGGGAGAAGATCGGGCATCTGCACCCACTTCGCCGGCATGCTCTCGTCCCAGTGTGCCTGCGCGGACACCGCCAACACGACCATCAGTGCTGCGGTGAGGATCACACCAGTCTTCATTCTCTCCCCCAGGATCGGTCCGGACGCGTCTGGACGCTCATCGCGACCACTCTCGTTCCGTCCGGACGACATCGTCGGCACTGTCGCGCACCGCGCCCGGGCGGGCCGCTCGCGCCGGCACGTCCTCCACCGGCGGCGACGCGGACGCGCAGGCGGCGCGGCCGTTCCCGCTTCTGCCTGTCCGCCTCCTCCCGCTAGTGTCTGAGCCTCGGCCGCCGCGCAGACTCCAGGGCTCAAGCTGCGAAACGGCGGCTCTCGTCGGCGTACGCAAACGCAGTACAATCAACCGGTCCTCCCGGTTGGCGGGCTCATTATACCACAACATACACTATTGTTCTAGAAATAACCCTGGCCCGAACTCCCCCGGCGGGCAGGGCTGCCGGCCGTTGCATCACTGCAGGGACTCAACGCGAAGCGGCGGACGTGGTCGGAACGCACACAGCGTTCTCCACGCCCGCCGCCGATATGTCGCAACCCCGGTCGCCGTACGCGTCGTGCGTGCTGCGCCGCGGGTCGGGCCCGCTTCCCCGCTCCCGGCTACTTGAGGAGCACCATCTTCTTCGCGGCCGACGTCATGCCATCGACCTCGATCCTGTAGAAGTACACGCCCGAGGAGACCTGCGCACCCGCGTCGTCCCTGCCGTCCCACGCTGCGCCGTAGCGTCCGCCGGACATGGCCTCGTCAACGAGGGTCCTCACGCGTCGTCCCGCCACGTCGTACACGGACAGCACGACCGGCTTCTCCCCTCCGGCGGCGGGTATGTTGAACGAGATGGTCGTCACCGGGTTGAAGGGGTTCGGGGAATTCTGGTAGAGCTTGAGGACCGACATCGAGGTCCACTCGTCGCCTCCGTCCTCCACGCCGACCGGGACCAGGAACTCGTAGTGCTGTGTCCGCCAGGGGTCGTGCAGGAAGCAGCCCCACTCTACGCCATCGCCGTCGTCATAGTCGCCGTCGCAGTCCCACACATAGAGCTTGGTGTCCATTCCACCGACGACGACCTCGACATCTCCGTCCCCGTCCAGATCGGCAACGAGCGGGCTCCCGTGAATCTCCGCGTCGGTCTGGATCGGCCATCCGTCGACGATCGTTCCATCCGAGTCATAGCAGTACAGGCGGCCGTTCTTCGCACCGATCACGATCTCGAGACCCGGATCGCCGTCGATGTCCGCGACCGCCGGACTCGACAGAGTCTGAGACCCCATATACACGGGCCAGCCGGGCAGGTCGTCGCCGTGGTAGTCACAGACGGTCAAGCTGCCGTCGTGTCCGCCCAGCACCAACTCGAGATACCCGTCGCCCGTGATGTCGGCCAGGACCGGCGACGGCGAGAAGTCGTCGGAGAGAGAGACCGTCTTCGGCCACCCGCTCATGACCGTGCCGTCGCTCTCGAGCAACCACACCTTGTCCGCGTTGGATGAGACGACTACCTCCGGATAACCGTCGTTGTCCACGTCACCCACGGTCGGTGAGGTGAACGGGTCGGACATAGCCCAGAACGGCCATCCCTCCATCCTCGAGCCATCGCTGTGGAACACGTAGATGCTGTCGTTGAGTGACGGCTGGATGATCTCCAGATTCGAGTCTCCGTCGAGGTCCGCTATTGCCGGAGACGCGTATATCCAGGAGGCGTGCAGGTTGGCGAACACGCCCTGCGTGGTCGGATCATGGTCGCCGTCGATGTACTCAGAGCCGTTGTACCGCCAGCAGTAGAGCTTCTGGTCGGCGCAGGACTGCACGATCTCCGAGCGCCCGTCGTGGTCCAGATCCGCCAACGCGGGACTGCCCCAGCAGAATTTCTTGGTCGTCACCGGCCAGCCGGGCAGAACGCTCCCGTCTTCGCCGTTCCAGGCGTAGACCTCGTAGACGGGATCGACGTCGGTGCCCACGTTGCCCCACGCGGGCGCGACGATCTCGATCCCGGGGTCTCCGTCGATCTCTCCGATCGCCGCGGACGCGTGATAGCCACCCACTCCGTCTATTTCAAAGATCCCGCCGGTCCTCGGGTCGCCGTCGCCGTCCCTCACCTCAGTGCCGTCGTAGTGCCACGCATAGAGATGCTCGGAGCCGATCACGATCTCCAGCTGGTCGTCGCCGTCGATGTCGGCGCAGGCGGCACTTGCATACATTCCGCCCCCGGTCTCGAGAGGCCACCCGGCCAGGCTCGGCGGGTTCGTGCTGATCGACAACACCGTCGAGTTCGGGCTCGGATTGCCCGACGAGTCGACCGCCACGACGTAGTAGAAGTACGGTGAGTTCTCCTCCAGACCGGCGTCGGAGTAGTATGCGACCCGCTCTATGATGCCGTCGTTCACCTGGATGTAGGGACCGCTCTGCGACTGCGCCCGATAGACGTCGTAGCCGCGCAGATCTGCATCGGGCGTGACATCCCAGGTGAGGTTGATCCTCGTGCCTTCGACAGTCCCCTGGACTGTGTCCGGCCCCGAGGGCCTCGTGAAGTCCAGATACGACGTCCACGAGCCACCCCTCTCGTCGCTGAGCACGAGGCTGAAATGGCTCGCCAGGGCGCCGCTGACGGTAAACGCGAATCCTCCCGAGCCCGCCGCAGAATCGCCGGCGTCCAGGTCGCCCCAGGAGTCGTTGCCGTCCGTGACGGTCGCGCCTGCCCCGGGATAGCTGAGCACGCCTGTGACAGCCCCAGCGTCGCCGTTGCCGTCGTTAAGAACCTCGATGTTCACCTGGACGTTCTCGCCTGTTTCAGGCACGCCGTTGCCGTTGCCGCTCGAGTCGTCCAGGTCAACGCGGACCTGCCGCAGCGAGGGACGGTAGATCCTCACGTCGAGGTCCTCGGTCCAGGTGGTGCGAGAACCCGTGCTGAACTCGACCGTGAATGTGGCATCGTGCTCGTTCGGGGCGTCCGCCGTCGCGTGGAACCTGAACGCCTCGGGCGCCGACGCCGTAGCGGACACGCCGATCGTGCCGAGCGAGGCCGTGCCGTCCTCGATCACGACGTAGCCGTCGGAGGACGTGAGGGTCGCCGTGACCGACGATGCCGACGTGGTGCCGCTGTTGCGCGCCGTCACGTCGAGTTCGACCGTCTCCCCCGCCTCACACCTTCCGTTGCCGTTGCCGTCGCTCGAGCCGCTGCCGTCATCGTCCACCGCTACCGAGGTCAGGTAGACGTGCGCGCCTGACGCCGCCGTCACGCCAGCGGTCACGGTCCGCGGCTTGTAGCCCGGGTGCGACGCGACGATGGTCAGAGTGCCGGTGGTGTGAGGAACGAAACTCAGCGTAACCTGGCCCGACGCGTTCGTGTAGCCGCGAGCGTACACGTCACCGGACTTGCTCACGCAGACGAGAGCGCTGTCGACGGGGCTCGGGTCCGTGACCGTGATGGTCATGCCCGTCGCACCGACCTGCACGCTCGAGGGACTCTCTACAGAGAGGGTCTGGGGTCGTCCCGTCCAGAGCGGGATCTCCGGGTCGCCGAGAACGATGGTGGCCAACTGAGTCCACCTGTCCGGGTTGTCGATGCCCGACTCCTCGTAGCTGGCGTGAAGTGCCTTGGAGGTGGCACACAGCGGTCCGATCTCGGTCACCCCCTGGTTGTACAGCAGGTCCAGCCAGTCCCAGTAGTAGTCCCTGGACGTAACAGGGAAGGCGTACCGCGTCGGACCGAAGATCCCGGTCGCGCCGCCGTTCGGGTTGTTCATGAAGCGCTCTGAGATGCAGTCGTAGTCGATGGCGGTCGTCGTGCAATCGAGCAGCCACATGAAGGAGCCCCTGTCGACGCCGTTGCTCAGTTCCGAGACGTCCGCCATGATCAGGTAGCTGTCCTTGCTGGCCCTCATTATGTCCTTGTTCCCGTGACCCACATGGACCACCACGTTGTAGCCCCTGTCGAACGAGTCGACCATCGCGGGAGCGCTCAAGTCGTGCGAGCCAGGGACCTCAGTGTAGTTCTGATAGAGCTTGGCGTTGTGGATCCAGGCCGGCACGTAGGTCATCCCGGGCTCGGTGATGTCGGTGGCTCCGTCGAGACTGAATGGTCCGCTCTCCCAGTCGTACGGGAAGAGCACCTCCGACGCATACAGATTTCTGTCCGTGAACTCGGCAACCGGGTCGTTCTCGTAGGCGTCTGTCTTGTCGAGGAAGGTCTGAACGTTCACTGAGTTCCTCGCGGGGACGCGCCCCACGAAGACATCAGGGTACAAATCCGTGCTGTCACCCGGAGCGGTCTCGCCCCTGTACGCCTCGCCGAAGAAACTGTCCCCGTCGTCGTTCCAGCTCCCGTCCAGGTCGCTGTAGTAGAGGTCGCACGGAATGAGGGCACCACCGTAGTAAGTGGTCTGTGCCTTCCGAACGGGCACGATGTTCGTGTCCCCACCCAGCAGGACGTACACCGTGCCCCACGACGAATAGGCGTCCTGTATGAACATCCGGACGCGCTCGGCCGTGTCGCAGCCGCCCGGGTAGTTCTGCTCGATCCACGAGATCGTCCGAATCGTGGCCGGAACGCCCTTCGCCGTCTTGGCGTCCACCAGCGGCTGGAAGTACGGCTCCAGCGCCTCGTTCGTGATAATGACGTATTCGACGAGACTGCCCTCGAGCGACGGTGTGTAGCGCGGACTGAAGCCGACGTCGCCCGCGTCGTCCACAATGTCCACGGCTCCCGATCGGGACAACGTGACGTCGGAAGGGTTGTCGACCATCCCTGCGATGACGCTCTCGTACAGCCGCGCGGCCTGCGCCGACATCCGGTGCCGCGGGATCGCGCGCTCCGCGCCGGCGGCGAGCTTGAGTTCCACCGATACGTCGGTCGCGAGCACCAGCCGCCCCTCGGACGGCACGTACTGCACCGGGTAGAACGCGACGCTTGCGATCCTGTACCCACCCAGATACCCGTCGCCCAGATAGCGAACTCGGTTCGAAGGATACGGCTCGCTGCCTCCGTAGACGGACGGATCCGGAGCCGCCCTATCGGGCTCCTCCCCTATCGGAACGTCCGGCTGCGCCGGCGCCACCCTGTGCTGACCGGGCAGCTCGACCTCGTCGAACTCCGCCAGCACATCCTCCACCCTGGCGTCGGCCGGTATCACGAACCGGAAGATCCGCACGGGGAGTTCGGGCTCGCCCACACTGGACATCGACTCCAGTCCGTCGATGCTCACGTCTTCGAAGCCCGCGGTACGCGAAAGGCGCACGTCGGCCGCGTCAAAGGAAGCACGCACGGCGCCCGGAGCTGCCTGGACGATCCCCGCGACGCACAACATGATACCGACCGCGACGCACGCACCAAGGTGACCTCGCATTTGACCCAACCCTCCTGGATACGCAGAAGCAGGAACTCGTCTCACCAGATGACCACCGGCTTCGCTGCCTCAGAGTCAGCACGGCACTCAACGTGCCGGAATCGGACCGTGAAGCTGAGCGATAGCAGTGATCCCTGGTGTCAAGCTCCTGCTCTTGTTTGCTCTCGGGATTCGCGATCCCGTCCGCATCCCCACACTAAAGTGTAACACAGTCACGAGGTCGTGTCAAGACAGGGGTGCCGGAACAACCTCCCCGAATACGAGTCCGCCGGGAGGCCTGCCTCCAGGTCTCCCGGCGACCGTCACTCGCCACTGCTGGTGGAGCCAGCGGGGATCGAACCCGCGACCTCTTGACTGCCAGTCAAGCGCT
>CAYNQF010000122.1:0-5891 GCA_964399265.1 uncultured bacterium
AGTTGCGGGAGATCATCGGGAACGTCGTGAACGTCGTGGCCATCGAGATGATGTGCGCGGCCCAGGCTTTCGACCTGCTGGGAGAGTCCCCGGGCAAGGGTACCGCGGTCGCTCACAGGGAGATCAGAAGGACGGTGCCGACCTATCTGAAGGACCGCATAGTGGCGCCCGACATCGAGAAGATCGCGCGGCAGATTCGCAGCTGGGAGATCCTCGAGGCAGTCGAGAGGACGATCGGGCCGGTCAGGCTGACGCTGCGTGGGAAGGGAAGGCTGTACAGGGAGAACTGAGGACCTTGATGCGGATGTCTGTCGCCCACTGAGGGCCGGACGGAAGCAAGGCCGGAGCAAGACCGGAGCAAGACCGTGGAGGCGGGGCCCCTGGCAGGATAGAGGGGCCCCGCCTCGCGTTGTGTGTACGCGCTGCAATAGTGACGCGCGGTTCATCACGCACCCTGCAGGGCGCCCGGCGGGCGCCGCAGATCACAGAGAGGTCCCATCTAAGACCCCATTGGGCTGACCGATAGCTCGACATACCTGTCAAATTGGCCAACTTTGTGCATCCTGTCAGGAGTTGGGAAGACGCGCACCACCTTTGTTGCACAAGGCGCAAGTCCATGGTTGTGGGGATGCATAGGAGAACTCGCGGAGAGGCAAGGCAGCCGGGCAGGTGGACCGCAGCAGGCGGGTTCACGCTGGCCGAGCTTTCGATCGCGGTGGCGGCCATGTCGCTCGTGATCCTTCCCTGCGTGTCCATCTACACGGCGACGACCCGTTCGTGGGAAGGCACGGCGGCGCTCGCGGAGATCCAGCGAGACGCCTCGTTCGCCGTGGACGTGATGGTGCGGTCCATCAGAGAGGCAAGCGACGTCGTGGTCGGTGTCAGGCCGGACTCGATGGACGTGATCTACCACGGGACATACGGCGACAGCATCGGAGCGAGATACTACGTCAACGACGAGGACCAACTGGTCGACATGAACGGCATGGTCCTCGTGGAGGGCGTTGACTCCGCCGTGTTCTCCAGGGACGGGGCCGTCGTCAGCATCGACATCACGCTGGCGAGTGACTCCGGAACTCCTCTCCGTTGGACGGACGACCAGGCCGTGCTCATGTCGTCGAGCGTCGTGTGCAGGAACCCTTAGCGGCTCCCCAGACGGAGCGGCGCTCCCCGGACACTCGAGTGGTCCCGGGACGTACAGGACGGTGATACCATGCGAGCGAAGACACCGGTAGAAAGACGCATGGCGGGGCCAGTGCGCGGCGAGGATGGATTCTCCGTCGGCGTGGTACTGATCTTCGTGTTCGTGATGATGGTGTCTGTGCTGGCTCTGTTCACGATAGGAAGCCAGGACGCCTCGCTCGTGATGGCCAAGGTCCGCAGGTCTCAGGCGCTCTTTCTGGCGGAGTCGGGGGTTCTGGCTGGACAGGGCTATCTGCAAGCGCAGGACTACCCTCCGGAGACGACCGAGATCATATACCCTGTCGGGGACGACCCGGTTCAGCTCGGCGCGGGGAGCTTCGAGGTCCATATCGAGCCGGACCCGACGCACGGTCTCTACACGATCATCGGCACTGGGTACGCTGACGGGCGGGCCAGGGAGGTCGAGGTCGTCGTGTCACCGGACTACTTCTCGAACTACCTGTACTTCACCGACAGAGAGCACGAGCCCGGGAGTGGCAGTGTTGTGTGGTTCTGTTCGGCGGATCTGGTCGACGGTCCGCTCTTCACAAACGACCAAGTGAGCATCATGGGAGACCCGACGTTCATGGGCGCGGTCTTCAGCGCATACGGCGGGCCCGACGACCACGTGGCTTCACACCACCCGACGTTCTACTACTACAACGGAGATCCACACAATCACATCGAGTCGGCGGCGGGCAGCAATGCGCCATACGACAACCCTGACTTCATGGACGGGTACGTGCTGGGTGACACCGAGGTCGACTTCCCGACCCACTCACTGGCGTTCGACATCAAGGACGTAGCCCAGGACGGCGGCATAAGCATATCCGGCAACTACGAGATCGAGCTGAGCAGGATCAACCCTGCGACCGGTGAGCGGATGTACGGCTACGTTAGCTACAGAAAGCCGGGCAAGTCCTGGCATGACGTCGAGATCGACTCGTTCAACGGCGTGTTCTATGTGAACGGGAGCATCAGCAGCGTGGAGGGCGTGCTCGACGGTGAGCTGACTCTCGCGACCAACGGGAGCATAACGATTACCGATGACATAACATACCTCGACAGCGACGCAAACGGGCCGCTGCCCGGATGCGACGATCTCTTGGGGCTCGTGGCGGGCACCGACATCAACGTCGAATGGAATGCCGCCAACTCCGACGACTGCGTCATCCACGCCGCCATGATGGCGCTCGACAACTGCTTCCGGGCGGAGAACTGGAACGTAGGGGATCCCAGGGGGACACTGACGGTCTGGGGGAGTATCATCCAGAGCTACAGGGGATCTGTAGGCACAGGCTACCTGGACGACGATGGCAATCTGGTCGTCGTGACCGGCTACGCTAAGAACTACCATCATGACATTCGGCTGCTCGAGAATCTGCCGCCGTCCTTCTACCAATTCCTGCAGACCGGTCTCTACACTCGTCTCTCATGGGCCGAGATTCCAGTGGAGTGCGCGGAGATTGTCCCGCTGGAGTAGGGGCACGGGCGGATGTGGTGAAGGAAATCACCGGTTGGTGGCGGTCGGCGAGCCGACACGGAGTGGCGCCTCGCCCGAACAGGTGGTGGAGAGATGTTGTCGCTTAGACTACAACGACGTTATGAGAGATCCAGAGCCGGCCGCGAGGTTCGCGGTCCGGCGCTCTGGAGCCCGATGCGGCAGAGAGGCCGCAGCGAGCGTGGATTCACGCTCATCGAGGTCATGGTCGCGGTCGTGATCATAAGCATCATGGTGGCCCCCGTTCTCGCCGCGTTCGTGCGCGGTCGTACGATGGTGGCCCACCGCGGTGAGAAGAGAATGGCCATGGGCCTGGTCGAGCGGAAGGCCGAGCAGCTGCTCGTGGCCGGGTACAGCTCCAACGGACCAGACGACGACATATCGAGCATCAACCTGGAATTGGGTTCTCACCCGACCGATTCGACCGTCGTGGTCAACTCACGCGGGGACAGCGATTCGACTAACGATGTGCTCGGCGACCTTGTCTGGACCGTGGACGAGATGACGTGGACCACGCCTGACGACGACCTCGAGACCAAGCGCGTCACGATTACGCTCACTTGGCCTCAGTCCGACTGGCGGGACAACGTGAGCGCGACCATTCTCGTAGCCAGGTAGACGCGCCGCGTCGGCGCGGGATTGCGAGTCGGCGTGGGGCCGCCACTTCAACCGACGCGTGCTCCTATTCTGCTCCGTGCATTCTTCCCCTCATTATCCTTCGCCTTAGAGCTTCATTCGTGGTAACCTGACGGCAGATGCGCCCGTCGGCCGCCCTGCACTGCTGGCGGTCGATTCGTTGTGCGTTCAACTTCACGATCGCCCGGACGTGAGGTTCTGCCATGCCTCGCCGCGTGATCACACTTGGCGGCGTCACTCCAGCGCCCATCGCAGCCGCGATCGTCGCGGCCTCCGCGGCGCTTCTTCTCACATCGTGCGTCGGCGGCCCGCATCGGATCAGTTCCCATCCGGAACGTTACAGGTACGCGCTCGTCCGGGCCACGCCGGACGTGGTGCCGGCTCCGCTCAGAGTCTTCGCCGTCGACTACGACGCCGACGGCGTCGACGAGGAGGTGAAACTCTCCGCGTCGGCCGGAGGCACCTCGTACATGATGGTCGCCCGTCCCGGCGAGTCGCGTCACTACGCGCTCTACTCGAAGAACTTCCTCCGGCCGGCCGGGCTGATCGGCGTGGCGGACGTGAGCGGAGATGGCGTTCCCGAGATCGTCCGCTGGGAGCAGCCCGCCAAGGACACCATGGTCGTCTCCGCCCACCACTTCGAGATTGATGGGGCCTTTGGCCGGGACTCAACGATGGTCTCCATCGAGTGGGAGCCCACGGAGGGGCTCCTGCCCAACGATGACTGGGGGACGGGTCTGTCCCTCCTAGGCACGTTCGACAGAGACGAGGACGGCGTCGCGGACGTGCTTCTGATCGGGGTTTCCGCCGGTGTGACGAAGCGCCCGAGGGGTGTGTGGTTCTGGGACCTTCGGCAGAATCGTTTCTCTCCGCGCTTCGAACTCGCCGGAACGCCTAGCGGCGGATACGAGACGGGCGACATCGACGGCGATGGGGACGACGAACTGGTCGTTGGGGTGGGCGCTCCGTCGAACGGCGTCACGTTTGGCGAGTGGGACGACGCGCACTCGTACGTGGTGGCGCTCGAGTCCGACGGCACGCTTCTCTGGTGGAGAGAACAGGCCGGGTACTCGAGCGACGCGCACATCGTGCTCGGTGATTTCGACGGCGACGGCGCCACCGAGGTGGCCGTAGCCGTCGGCGGTCACAATGAGGACGACCTCGACAGGTACGGTGTATACATCCTGCGGGGAGTGGACGGCGAGGTCCTCGCCGCGGACCCTCTTGGTTCGTCTGTGAACGACATGACGTGCATGGACACCGCAGAAGGCCTTCGGCTCTTCACCGGTTCCTCCGACGGACTGGTCAGACGTTACCGCTGGGACGGTGACGCACTCATCCGGGACGGGTCGTTCGACCTCGGCGACAGCGTGGAAGGGCTCAGGGCAATGCCTCTCGGGAAGCCTCCGGCACCCGAAAGGATCGCGGTCGGGACGGTCAAGGGGCTGGTGGCCGTCATGGACGGGGAACTGCGTCCCCTGGCGCTGACGGATCTCGGAGCCGGTGTGGACGAGTTCAGATCGGGGCCACTCATGTCGACGGCCGTGTCCGTCGACGGGCGTCCGGAGTACGGCTTCATGGTCAAGGGCAAGACCGGCCTCTACCGCCTTCGCCTCGTCAAGCGTCCACTCCCGTATTGGATGACGATCACGCTTCCTATCATGGGCCTGGTCGCGGCGCTTCTCATTGTTCCCATGACGCGACGCGCCGGCGTCGCCACGCTGCGCCGCTGGGTGACTCCGCGTGCGAGCAGGGGCGAGGCACTCGACACGCTCCTCGGTTCGCTTTCGGCGGCGAGTCACGGCAGGCTTGCCGCCACGTCGACGCTCAGGAGACTGCGCGAGCAGTTCCGCATGCTCCAGAACTACGAGGGTGATCCCCCTTCCGCGTTCACCGAGCGTTTCTGGCAGGCAGCTAGCGACGTGCTGCACGTCGGCGCTCCCGCTATCACGAATATCGGTCGGGGGGCCGAGAAGCTCGGCCTCGCGCCGTCGCGCACGGCCTCTCTCAAGCACGGCGTCAAGAGTCTCCACAGGCTTCTCGATGAGCTTCCCGAAGGCCTGCCGTCGCGCAGAGGCGCGGAAGTCCTTGGGAACAAGCTCGACGGCATCATGCCCGGCATCGAGTCCTCGCTGCTCGCGGTGCGAACGGCGGCAGCCACCGAACGTTCCTGTGATCCTGTTGCCGAGCTTCAGCGCGCGCTGTCGGCGCGCTCCGCGGAACTCGCTGAGGCACGCGTTCGGGTGACAGTGGACGGAATGAACGAACTCGGCGGGCTTCGCGTGTGCGGGACACCTGCTGAGATCTCCTTCGTTCTCGAGAACCTGATCGGGAACGCACTGGAGGCGCTCACGGCTTGCGAGACCCGAGAGCTGCGCATCACGGCGCGGCTCGATGGCGACCGGCTTCTCGTCAGGGTCGCGGACTCCGGCGGAGGCGTGCGCGACGAGGACCGGAGGCGGATCTTCGAGGCCGGTTGGAGCGCCCGAGCATCGGGAACGGGGCAGGGGCTGTCAATGAGCCGCGAGATTCTCGCCCGGCGATGGGGCGCGCTCGTGCTGCTCGAGTCGGG
>CAYNQF010000123.1:0-3614 GCA_964399265.1 uncultured bacterium
CGAGGACGCCGGGCGGATGCTCCGGACGATTCGCGGCAGGTGGCACGACGTGTGGACGGGTGTCGCGGTCGCGCGCGCGTCCGACGGCGCGGTCGCGGCAGGCCACGAGACGACGCGCGTCCTCGTGCGCGACCTCTCCGATGAGGAAGTAGACGCGTACGTCGCGTTCGGCGAGCCACTGGACAAGGCGGGCTCGTATGGCATTCAGGACTGCGGCGCGGCCGTCGTCGAGCGCGTCGACGGCTGCTTCTACAACGTGGTTGGGCTGCCGGTCGTCCGGATGCTGAGCGTGCTCGAGGAACTGAGAAGCGGCGACAGCCGCGGGAGACGGTGATGGCGACTGGCGGCGTCCCGAGGACCATCGAGTGGGTGGGTGAGAGCGTCCGTCTAATAGACCAGACGAAGCTCCCCGGTGAACTTCGCTACATCGAGACGGGCGACTACAGGGTCGTGGCCGAGAGCATTCGGAGGCTCGAGGTCCGCGGCGCCCCCGCGATAGGTGTGGCAGGCGCCCTGGGCCTCGCGCTCGCGGGTCTCGAGAGCGGCGCATCGGACGTCGCAGGCCTCGAGCGAGACGTGCGCGCGGCGGGCGAGCTGCTGGCCTCCACGCGCCCGACCGCAGTCAATCTGCGCTGGGCGGTCGACCGGGTGCTCGAGCGGGTGTTCGGACGCGGGTTGGCGGTGGAGGAGTCGGGCACCGGCACGGCATCCCACGGCACCGCGGGCGTCCGTCCACAGCGCGGCGCTACCGCGGACGCCGCGGAAGCGCGGCGGGCCCTGATTCGAGAGGCCGTCGCCCTCATGGAGGAGGACCGCGAACTCTCGCGGAGCATCGGCCGCCACGGTGCCGCGCTGCTCGAGGACGGAGACACCGTGCTCACGCACTGCAACGCTGGCGGCCTCGCGACCGCGGAGTACGGAACCGCGCTCGCCGTCATCTACACCGCCGTGGAGCAGGGGAAGCGCATCAAGGTCTTCGCGGACGAGACGCGGCCGCTCCTTCAGGGCGCGCGCCTGACCGCCTGGGAGCTCATGCAGCGAGACATCGAAGTGACCGTCCTCGTGGACGGCGCCGCGGCGTCGGCCATGGCCCGCGGCTGGATCGACAAGGTCATCACGGGCGCCGACCGCATAGCCCGGAACGGCGACGTCGCGAACAAGATAGGTACCATGCCGCTCGCTGTCTCGGCGGCCCGCTTCAGCATCCCGTTCTACGTGGCCGCCCCGTTCTCTACGCTGGATCCCAACTTGGCGTCGGGCCGCGAGATCCCCATCGAGGAGAGGGCCCCCGAGGAGGTCGCCGAGTTCGCGGGCGTCCGGACCGCCCCTCAAGGGGTCAAGGTCTACAATCCGGCCTTCGACGTGACCCTGGCCGAACTCGTGGCGGCGATCATCACCGATGCGGGGGTTTTCCGGCCTCCGTACGGCGAGACGCTGTTCGCACGAGCGTACCAGCAGTAGCTGGTGGGTTCGCCGACTCACCGGATTCGGTGTGATGCCGAGAGACACCTCGGGGGCGCGGCGGCTGCGTCTCGATACCTGCGTCGTTGAGGCGCGAGCCCCTTTGAATCCACTTGACAGCCCCCCCTCATACATGCCAGACTGGCGTGCGTCCTACCGGCATAGTCCCACCATAACTCCACGACTCGAGGAGGTGGCTCATGCGCCGTGCCCCGGAATCGTCCCGCTGTCTCCCGCGCGCCTGCTCGGCTCTATCGTCTTCCGCTTCTCGATGGAACATACGGTGGGCTCTGACGTTCGCGGTCTGCCTTCTGGCCGCGTCAGCCGCTGCCGAGATGCCGATCGGATGGGTGACGTTCGATGGCGTCACTGTGTCGGCGCAGCCGCCTCATCTCGAGTTCCTGTCGTCATCAGCCTCGGAGCTGGTCCTTGAGGTTCGGACTCCTGGTGTGCTCAACACTGCGGAGTCCGAGGGCGAGGATGAGTATCGGAAGCTCGAGTTCCCTGGGTACTTCCGCACCACGGAAGTGGGGTACCCCACGATTCCGGCCGTTAGACAGCTCATAGCGGTTCCTGCAGGCTGCGAGATTAGCGTTGCGGTATCGGTACGGGACACGCTCCGGTACTCAGGCTCCGCTCTCTATCCGGTTCCGGAGCCGGTTGTGGCGTACACGGACGAGGGTTGGGAGTACATAGACGAGGAGTTCGCCTACGACGAGCAGGCCTACGGGCGGGGGACGTTGTACCCGGGAGAGGTGGCCCGCGTCGACTCGGTCGGTGTGCTTCGTGGACAGGGCGTGGCGCTTCTGACCGTGTATCCAATCCAGCATGCTCCTGCGCTGGAGGAGGTCGAAGCGTACCCTGTCGTCGAAGTGACGCTCACATTCACGGGCGGCTCGGGCGGCCTGTCCGAGGACGTGGGGCCGTTTGCGTCGATAGCACGCAACGTCATGCCTAACTACGAGGGCTTGGACTGGCCGGGGAGGGCCCAGGCGGACACGGGGCACTGCCAGTGGTGCACGACGGTCGCGCAATGCGAGTCCCTCAAGACCGATTACCTCATGATCGTTCACGGTCCCTTGGCTCCGTCGGGATGGGTGGAGAGCCTTGGACAACACCGGGCGGACTGGAACGGGTTCAATGTTGCGATGGTGACTGACACGACCGTCTGGACCAGCCAGGGGATGCAGTGCATCAGCGATGAGGTGATCAAGGACTTCATCGAGGAGCTGTACGATCCTGACGGCCCTGGTACCGCCGAGCACATGTCAGACGGGCACTTGGGCTACGTGCTGCTTGTTGGGGACGCGCGTGAGGACACGACAGACGCATACATTCCAGCGCACGAGGAATCCAGCGTCGATCCGTATGGCGACGTCGACGAGGCCACGACCGACTACTGGTACGGATGCCTGACGGCTGATTGGTATCCTGATGTCATGGTTGGTCGTGTCTGCGCAGCGAGTCCGGAGGAGCTCCAGTACGAAGTTCAGAAATACGTAGCCTATGAGGTCAATGCGACCTCCGGTGTCCAGCCGACCTGGAGGGACACCGTCCTGTTGTCGTGTGTGTTCGCTGTCGGAGCCGACTCGACATGCTACGATGGGGACGACACAAAGGCTGAGAGCGTCAGCGCAGCGTTCGACACGCTACGAACGCTGATGGCTGTTGCCACTGACTATGAAGTGGATGAGGTGTACGCCAGCACAATGGGAGGATATTGCTATGTACAACGAGCTTCGGCAGAGCAACACAACGTCGCCGCGGTGAGCGATGGGTGTCATGTCGTGGAGTTGTGTTGCCACGGAGACATGCACGAGTGCCACGGTCTCAGGTGGTATCACATCCAGTATCTTGACAACTCAGGCAAGCTCCCATTCTGGATGAGCTACTCCTGTCTCACCGGAGCATACGATTGGTGGAATCCTGGTATGCAGCAGCACCAGCCCTGGCGCTGCCTTGGAGAACGCCTCCTTCATCAGACAGCGGACACCGGCGTCATTGGCTACTTCGGGGCGTCTGAGCTGAGCAGCAGCTCCTGGAACTACCTCGGCAGATTCGCATGGAGCGGACTTGTCAGGCACCACTACACAAAGCCGGGCGAGTTCCTGACGTACGCCAAACTGGAGGACTTCGAGCGGACGGGCAGCGTC
>CAYNQF010000123.1:3714-5883 GCA_964399265.1 uncultured bacterium
GGGCGAGTTCCTGACGTACGCCAAACTGGAGGACTTCGAGCGGACGGGCAGCGTCATGAATGCGGTGATATTCAACCTGCTCGGGGATCCGGCTCTGGACCTGATGCTCACCGACTCCGAGGGATACGGCAACGGCTATGACCTCTCCGTCTCACCGCCCGGTGTCTCGGTGTCTCCGGCCTTCCCGTCGCCCGGCTCGACCATGACGTTCACCGCCGTGATCCGGAATGAGAGCAACTACACGCCGGACCAGCCTGTGAGCGTGGTCTTCAGAGTGTGCGAGCTTGACGGGTCGGAGTGTGAGGTCGTCTGCGACGAAGGCAGTGTACAGACCGCCGGGTGGGGGGCTGACACGTTGGTGTGCAACTGGGTCGTCCCGGACGAGGACGCCGATGCGGTAGGCGCCCGTCTCCTGTCCGTCGAGATCGACACAACCGATGACATCTTCCCGGATGACAACGAAGCACACGTTCCATTCGGGATCTACTTCGAGAGAGAAGGATTCCCGGTGTCAATGGGATGTCTCGGAGGTATGACTCCGACCGTCGCAGGTGTGGTCGACTCGTTGCCCGGTCTCCAGGTTGTCACAGGTCTTGCCGAGTCGGGAAGGATCACTGTCTTCTCGGCAGACGGTGAGTCTCTCTGGAGTTTCCAGGCCGGCGGGGCGCAGGAGATTCGCGGCCCTGTCGCTGTCGGCGATGTCGACTTCGTGGATGGCGAGGACACTGCAGAAGTGGTGCTCTGCGCGTCGGACTCAGTCTACGTGCTTCGGCAGGGCGGCCAGCGGGTCTGGGCTCGCGGTCTCGGCAGAGTGCATCCTTGTTCAGGTCCTGCGCTCGTTGACATCGCTGATGGCGACGGATCGCTTGAGGTGGTCGTGGAAGGGGAGTCGGTTGTTACGGGAGAGCACTTTGTGCGGCTGTGCAATGGCGACGGAACGGACTACGAGTGGAGTTGCTCAGAGACGCATGGTGGCGACGGGGACGCCGGCACAGGTGTCCCGGTAGGGCCGGCCGCAGGCGACCTGAACTACGATGGCTACGCCGACGTCGTCAGCTGCTATGGACAGGGCGTGTGGCAGCATGCCATAGCCTACGACGGTCGGCGGCACGATTGCGGAGAGCTGTGGAAGGTGGCACTGAGCCACATGGGTTGCAGCGCGAACCCCGTGAGTCCTGTTCTCGCGGATGTCGTTTCCACGGAGCCGGGACTCGAAGTACTGTGCGGTAGCGGCCAGCTCTGCTGTCTTGAGGGAGCTACGGGGGATGCGCTCTGGCACCATGACTTCTCCGGTCTCATGGCTGGGGTGTCGGTCGCCGACCTCGACGGAGACGGGAGCCTCGAGGTCCTGGCATCAACATACGGCACCTCGGCTGATCCCGAGGACCCGGCCGGCTATCTATGTGTGCTCGACTCGTCGGGGACCACGGTTGACTCATTGGCGCTCGCGTTCCCCGCTTACGGGCAACCCGTCGTAGGGGACTTCGACGGGGACGGCTACCCTGATATCGTCGTTGCCGGGTGGCACACTCAGGCGGTCTCGACGGAGCCGCGCGACATCACCTACGTTCAGGCGTTCGAGTTCGACGGGACGCTGCAGGAGTCAGACGCGCTGGTGCGTCCGCTGCTCTTCTGGGGGCGGCTCACGAGCAATCCTGTGGTGTCTGACGCGGACCAGGACGATCAGATTGAGCTGTGGGTGGCCGATGGGAATGGCAACCTCCACTGCCTCGAGTACTACTGGCACGAGGGGGCCATATCACGGTGGGGCGCGTACCAGCACGACGAACGCCACACGGGGACCTATGAGACGCCCGTGTCCGGGAAGTACCGGGCGGAGTCCAATGTCTCCTGGTGGGGTGACTACTACATGTCCGGCGATGTCAAGATCGACTCCCTCTCCACGATGCTCATCCAGCCAGGTACGACAGTCCGGGTCGTCCCCAACAGCGACGACACGGATTCCGGAACGGACCACGGACTGGCGGAGCTCATAACCGCGGGGTGTCCGCTGCGAGCCTACGGCACCGGGCGACGTCCGACCATCTTCATGTCAGCGGCCGACACCTCAACGGCCGGCCAGTGGTGGGGTGTGCGGGTGATGGCCCAGGACACCGCGCACCCTGATGCCGAGCTGTCGAGGGTGTGCATCAGCGATGCCTGCATAGG
>CAYNQF010000124.1:0-5447 GCA_964399265.1 uncultured bacterium
GAACCACTTCACTCTTCCGGTCGTGCTCACTGCTACAACCCCTCTCGTTCCGCCGACGGGCGGATTCTCCACCCTATGCCGGCACTGCTCATGTCGGGGGCCGGCAAGCCGTGCCTTCCGACTACTGCTCCACCGGGGCGGCATCCCACCCCTGCGGGTCACGCCACTGCCGATCACCAGTGCATCTTACGGCTCCGGCATCGCCCCATGTCCGACGACACAGAAACAAGGACAGGCTCGCGCGCCAAGTCCTTGTCAGCATCTCCGATCAAGAGGCTGTACCGACGTGGCTTCCTCCGCTCGGTATGAAGTGTAGCCATTTCAACCCATCCTGTCAAGCGGAATGCGGGACAGGGCGGAAGCGCCCTACATGAGCCCGTTCGGCCCGTAGAAGTACGAATCCCCCCGGTTAGCCGGGCAGCAGAATGGCACTTGGACGCCCGCTTCACTCGCGGCCTCCCGCGCCTCCTCGTAGACGTACTCCCTGCCGGCGCCGTGCGTTGGAATAATGAGTCTAGGCTCAAGTGTGCGTATCGTGTAGAGGTTCCCCTCAAGGAGAGCCTCCGGGTCGTGGGTGTGGCACCCGGTCACGTTCACGAACGCCATGTCCAGTCCGTCGACGAACGGCGCAATGTAGTCGATCTCCGCGATGTACCCGTCGCGCTCACCCTCCGCCCAACCGGCGTGGTCGCCCGCGTGGAAGAGCGTCAGTCCGTCGACGTCGACCAGGAACCCGACGCCGGCGTCGTTGGCCGCTACGGTCCGCACTTCCATCCCGTCGACAGTGGCGGACTCACGCGGGCCCACGTAGACGTACTCGGGTCCCGGATATCCGGCCTCCCTGTACTGGGGAAGAAGCTCGGGCCGGAAGCCGTATACGTAGGTCACGTTCGGAAGCCGGTCGGCCCACTCGAAGATGACCGGGTCGAAGTGGTCGGAGTGCTCGTGCGTCACGAAGACGCAGACGTCCAGGTCGGCTATCTCCGCCGGGTCGATGTGACCGTTCACCAGCGCCGGTTCGTCCGGCGTGGTTCCCCAACCACTCCAGTAGTCGAACACCAAGAGGTGCGACTCCGTCTTGAGTGCCCATCCGCAGTGCCCCAGGTAGACCATCGACGCCTGGCCCGTGCGCACCTCCTTCTTGAGGGCCTCGCACCCGTCGTAGTTCTTCTCGAGCTTCCTCGTGGACGCGCCACGCGCCTCCAGGACCTCCGCCGCCCCCCTGTGGCCGTACCTGGCGGCGTACTGGATGGCGGTCATGCCGGCGTCGTCCTTCGTGTCCACGTCGGCTCCGGCCTCCAGTGCCATCGTCACTCCTTCAGCGACACCGGCCAGCGCCATCTGGTGCAGGAGCGTGCGGCCGGTCCCTTCCTCCCGCGCGTTGGGGTCGGCGCCGTGTTCGAGCAAGCCCCGTACGACCTCTGGCTGCCACTCCCTAGTCGCATACGTGAGGATGGCGTTCCCGTCCGGCCCCTCTATGTTCGGATCCGCGCCCTTCTCCAGAAGGAACAGCGCGGCGTCGCTCTGCCCCCTCAGAACCGCCCAGAAGAGCGGCGTCCATCCCCCGTCCGACTCCTCGTCGACGCGGGCGCCGGTCGACGTGAGCATGCGGAGTATCTCGACGTTGCCGTTCATGGCCGCGTAGTGCGTCGCGGAGCGTCCGGCGTCGTTCGACTTCGCGTATATGGAGACGCCGTTCATCATCAGGTACTCGACGACGTCCGGCTTTCCGGCCCGCGCCGCGAGCATCACAGCGTTCTCGCCCTGGTCGTTCCTGTCGTGCACGTCGACACCGGCATCTACGAGCGCCGTGATGACCCCCATGCCTCCCTGTCCGGCCGCGCCGCTCAGGAAGGGCGTGTAGAGCCCCGAGGTACGCGCGTCCGTGTCCGCTCCGTTCTCGAGCAGGAGACGCACGCAGTCCGGATGATCGTAGAAGGCGGCCCCGTGGAGAGGTGTGCTGCCGTTGGTCTTGCGGGCGTTTATGTCGGCGCCCATCTCGATGAGCATCCGGACGAACTCCGGCTGCCCGTTGTAGGCCGCCCAGTGCAGCGGAGTCTCCCCGTTGACGTCCGTGGCGTCTATGCGCGCGCCCCTGTCGATGAGCAGGCGCCCGATGTCGATCTCCCCGTGGATCGCCGCCACGCTCAGCGGGGTCGTCCCCTCGTTGTCTCCTATGTCGACCGGCACGCCCTGGTCGAGAAGATACCTGACGACGTCGATGTGCCCGCCGGCCACCGCGAGGTGGATGGGCGTGTCGTTTCGCACGTTCGCGGCGGTGGCCTGCGCCGCGTCGGACGACACGATGGTCTTGACGGCCTCGAGGTCGCCACCGGACGCCGCCTCGTGAACCGGAGACGCAAGGGCCGCCTGCGCCAGCGCGGCGCAGACGGCCACTGTCAACACGATCGTTCTCATCGCTCCCCCCCATCGTCTGATGCGAACGCACGTCAGTGCGCCGGGGGGCGGGCGCCTGGCGCGGTCACGCTCGCACACGACCTTGCCTGATGTTCGAGTGATTCGACCGCTCCAGGCCGGAACGAGTTGAAGGTCCATCCGAGCGGCGAGCGGGAATTGACTAGTCGGTCAGCTCCCTGGCCATCCTGTCGGCCAGAGCTTCGGCCCTGCCCTCCAGGGCGTCCGGTCCGGATGAATCCGGAAGTATGTACTTGCCGACCACCTCGGACCTGGCGTAGCGCGCGAACCGGTCGAAGACCTCCTGGACGAGATCGCAGTTCCCCTCGACGGGTCCCGCCGCCGTGACAAGCAGAGCGATCCTGGCACCTTCCATCAGCGACCTGTATGCCGGCGAGCCGTAGTTCTTGACCAGGGAGAGGTGGCGCTCCATGAGCGCTCTGAGGTCGCTCGCGATGCCCCACATGTAGAGCGGGGTGGCGTAGACGACGGCGTCCGCGGAGACTATGTCATTGAGAATGGGAATGGCGTCGTCCCCCTGCACGCAACCGGGCTCGTTGTCGACAGAGGCGCACGCGCGGCACCCCCTGCATCCCATGATGTCGAGCTGGGCGACGTCGTAGTGGACCACCTCGTGCTCCTTCGAGAGTCGTTCCTCGAACTTCCCGAGCACTGTCGACGTGCTGCCCTTGGACCTCGGACTTCCCATGAGCGTGACTATCTTCACTTGGCTCTCCTTGGAATCAGCCGGCGGAGGAGGCCGCCGGGGCCGACAAGAGGAGCGCGCCCGGCACGAGCAGGTGGACGCGCGTAGCAAGAGACGGCGAGTTCGCCGCGAGTCATTCTACCACAGAGCACCTCCCGCGGTCGCCCGCAACGGGATCTACGAGGCCGGTCAACGAGGTTGAACCGGGCGGTCGAAAGGTCGTAACCTAGTGGCAAGCGCGAACCACAGTGGCGCCGCGGCGCTGTACACCGGGCGCGGGGGTCCCCTGCCGACATGTGGAACACGGCTCGCAAGGCCTACAAGTATATGCCTCTCACGCTGCAGAGGCATCTCATAGCCCTCTACGGCCGCCTGATCCTCAGGGAACGGTTCGGGCCGGAGTACGCGAAGCTCGAACGCTTTCTCGAGGAATCTGAGAGGTCCGATCCGGAGGCGCAGCGCGAGTACCAGGAGTCCCACCTGCGCGTCGTGGTCAAGCATGCCTACGAGACAGTGCCGCACTACCGCGAGACGATGGACGCGCTCAATCTCAAGCCGTCGGACGTCACGCGGCTGGACGATCTCCAGAAGCTCCCGGTCCTCAGGAAGGAAGACGCTCGCAGACTGGGGCGGAGGCTTCGCTCGCGGACCGTTCCGCGCACCGCGCTGTGGGCGGCCTCCACATCGGCCACGAGCGGGACGCCTCTCAGCGTGTACCGCGACAGACCCGTCTCCCTCATGAACCACGCGTGCTACATGAGACTCCGCAGATGGGCCGATTTCCCGCTGGGGACGCCATACGCCACGCTCCAGGGCAGGCTCGTCGTCCCCGACACGCAGCGCCGTCCTCCCTACTGGCGACACAACCCCAGCTGGAACCAGCTACTGCTTTCGACTGTGCACTTGAGCGACGAGAACATCTGCATCTACCTGGACAAGATGAGGGACTTCGGGGTGCGCGCGATGGAGGCGTTCCCGTCGTGTGCGTTCCTGCTGGCGCGGTATCTGGAATCGAGGAACGAGTACTTCCCGCTCGACGCCCTGACGACCACGGGTGAGCCTCTGCTCCCGACGGAGCGTCCCCTGATAGAGGAACGCTTCCAGACCCGGGCGTTCGACGCGTACAGTAGCGCGGAGCGCGTGGCCTTCTCGAGCGAGTGCGAGGAGCACGACGGACATCACCTGTACTCGGAGTTCGGCATCACGGAGATCGTAGACGACGACGGTGCTCCGCTGCCCCCGGGTTCGCCCGGGCTCATCGTCGGCACCAGCCTGCACAACATGGGAACGCCGATGATCCGGTACGCGTGCGGAGACGTCGGCTCTCTCTCCGAGCGGAGCTGCGCGTGCGGTCGCACGCTCCCGATGATGGACGGCCTGGCGTCGCGCGTCGGCGACGTCATCGTCACGCCGGACGGAAGGCTGCTTCCACCGATCATGGTCAGCTGGTCGGTCAAGTCGATCCCGGGCGTCGCCCAGTGGCAGCTGCGTCAGGACGCGGCGGACAGGTGCGTGCTCAGCATCGTCAAGGACTCCCCGCTCACGCCGGACGACCGCGCCTCGGTCCGGGAGTACTTCCGGAACAGGCTCGGGCCCCTCGTCACCGTCGAGGTCGAGCAGGTAGACCACATATCTCCCTCGGCAAGCGGCAAGGTCCGCCACGTCGTCTCGTCGGTGCCGCTCGTGTGGGGCTGCCCCAACAGGTGGACCCGCCGGGGTTCGCCGGACTAGAGCCCCCGAGCAGACTCCCCCCGGCCACCCCTCCCGAGCCGCCCTCCCCTGCAGATCACCCGTCCGCACGTATCCCGGCCTCGCGGGTATCCCCCGAGCAGAAACGCCTTGACATCGCATCCCAAGTCATCATATTATCGTACCATAATACGCTAATTGCTCAACGACAGAGGGCGGGTGCATGGCAAATCCACTTCACATGTCTGAGGCCGCATCGCTGGCGCTGCACGCGGCAGCGCTCGTCTCGGGACACGACGGAGAGCCGCTGACCGCGTCCGACATGGCCGGCATGCTGGGAGCCTCCAGGGCTCACCTCTCCAAGGTCCTCGCGAGGCTCTCGAGAGCCGGCATCCTGAACTCCTCGACGGGGCCAGGAGGAGGATTCACGCTCGCCCGGCCGGCGGAACGCATCACGCTGAAGCAGGTATACGAAGCGGCGGAGGGACCGCTCGAGGCGACGAAGTGTCTCTTCGCTCTTCCAATCTGCGAGCCGGCGACCTGTCCCCTATCGAAGCTGCTTTGCGACGTCAGCGAGAAGATAGCGAGGGCGCTCGAGACGACGACGTTGGCCGATTACCGCGTTCCGGCCGAGTCC
>CAYNQF010000125.1:0-5370 GCA_964399265.1 uncultured bacterium
CTCACGGTGAAAGCGATGGAATTCTACTCGGACTTCACATACGATATCGAGAGCGGGACCGCGGGGCTTGCCTCGATCTGGCACGACAATCCCGCGGTCCTTGCACAGGTGTCCGCGTCGGGCGATGTCGTGTTCGAACGCTGGCTGTTCCTGGGAACGCGCGGCCATGGTGACGACACGGACCTGCCGTGCCGCCTGTTCTTCCTCGACTACGAACCCGACTTCGCGAACGGGCTGACCCGCTTCGAGTACTCGCGCCAGCCAGGGGCGCCGGTCCTCTTCGCCGGCCTCGCGGCGCTGTCCATCGGGCTGTGCACGGTCTTCTGGGCCAGGATCTGGGGTGAAGGCGCGGACCGGCGTAAGAAGGAGAGAGCAAAGTGAACGGTCCTGAGTACTCCTTCTTCTGGGGCGCCTTCGCATGCTACCTGGCGGGGACCGTGTTCGCGTCGGTCTACGCCGGCCTGAGGAAGCCCGCGCTTCGCACGACGGTGCTCTGGCTGACGGCCGTCGGGTTCGTCCTGAACACGGTCGCGCTCGTGACGAGGACGGTCGTCTCCGGCCATCTTCCGGTCACGAACCTGTACGAGTACCTCACGTTCTTCGCCTGGGCGATCGTCGCGGGTTTCCTGCTCCTCTGGAAGCGGAAGGACCTGGCACTCCTGACCGTCTTCGCGGCGCCGATCGGGTTCGCAATGATGGTGATGGCCTCGCTCTTCCCGGCGCGCGCTGAGCAACAGCTCATGCCCGCGCTTCAGAGCTACTGGCTCACCATACACGTGACGCTCGCCGTGCTCGGCGAGGCCGCGTTCGCGGTGGCGTTCGTGGCCTCGGTGCTGTACCTGGTCGCGAGCAGGCGGGTGGAGGTGACTGGGGCTTCGACGCGTGGGCGCGCGGAGGCGCGCACCGGTACGGAGACACCCTCCCCGGGCGGGCGACTCGGCGACCAGGCGACCTACGACGAGATCACCTACCGGGCCATTGGGGTAGGCTTCCCGCTCTTCACGATCGGCGCGCTCTTCGCGGGCGCGGTGTGGGCACAGAGGGCCTGGGGGTCGCCGTGGTCGTGGGACCCGAAGGAGACGAGTTCGCTGATCGTCTGGCTGGTATACGCTATCTACCTGCATGCGAGGCTCGTTCGCGGTTGGCGCGGCAAGGGCGCCTCCGTGCTCTCGATCGTCGGGTTCTCGCTCACGTTCTTCACAATCCTCGGCAGCAGGATCCTGGGCGGCCTGCATTCGTACGGCTAGTGGAGTCAGATGCGTCCCGAAGTTGAGCGCAGGATAATGGCGTGGGTGCCCGCCGCGGCGTACATCGGGCTCATATTCGCCATCTCGTCGATACCCGGCTCGCTGACGGGCCGGATACCGTTCCGGCTGTTCGACAAGGTGGCGCATGCGGGCGAGTTCACCGGTCTGGGGCTGTTCCTGATGGTGGCGTTCAGGGGGTCCATGCCGCGTGCGCACATCCGCCACATCGCCATGCTCGTCCTGATCGTCGGGCTTTCCATCGGCGTGCTCGACGAGCTCTATCAGCACCTGATCCCCGGGCGCGCGGTCGAGTTCCTGGACTGGGTCGCCGACACGGTCGGCGTGGTCGTCGGGACGACCGCGGCGCTCATACACTACGGCAGGCGTCGCGGGAAGTGGTCGGCGGACCAGCCGCTCCGGTTCCGTGGCCGTAACAGGCGGGTCAACACGAGATGAGATACAGGGCACCGAGAGGGACGAGGGATATACTCCCCGACGAGACCTGGAAGTGGCAGAGGGTGGAGCGCGTGTTCGCCGACACCGCGGGCCGCTTCGGCTACCGCGAGATCAGGCTCCCGGTGTTCGAGCAGACGGAGCTGTTCGCGCGCGGGATCGGAGACGCCACCGACATCGTCCGGAAGGAGATGTACACCTTCGAGGACCGCAAGGGGCGCAGCCTGACGCTCAGGCCCGAGGGGACCGCCGGGTCCGTGCGCGCGTACATCGAGCACAACATGGGCGAGGGCGCGAGGGTCACGAAGCTCCATTACTTCTGCCCGATGTTCAGATACGAGCGGCCACAGGCCGGGCGCTACCGCCAGTTCTGGCAGTGGGGTCTCGAGGCGATCGGGTCGATGAACCCGAGCGTCGACGCCGAGATCATCCACTTCTGCGTGAGCCTCTTCGATTCGCTCGGGATCGGCGGCGCTGTGGCCCGCGTCAACAGCGCGGGCTGCGCCGTGTGCACACCCGCGTACAACGACGTGTTGAGGGAGTACCTGGCGCCTGAGCTGGACGAGTTCTGCGAAGACTGCCGCGTCCGCCATGAGCGCAACCCGCGCCGCATGTTCGACTGCAAGAACGAATCGTGTCTCGCGATCCTCGCCGGCGCGCCGTCGATACTCGACTCACTGTGCGACGAGTGCACGGAGCACTTCGAGGGTGTGCGGAGACTGCTCGACAAGATGTCGGTCCCTTTCGAGGTCGATCCGGGCATCGCGCGCGGCCTCGACTACTACACTCGGACGGTCTTCGAGATACACCACGCCGGGTTGGGAGCGCAGAGCGCGCTCTGCGGGGGTGGACGCTACGACAATCTGGTGGAGGAGTTGGGTGGCGCCTCGACCCCGGCGTGCGGGGTCTCCGGAGGTGTAGAGCGCCTGATGCTCGCCTACGAGTCCGAGGCGGGTGGGGCGGAGACGGAACCCGGCCCGGACGTGTACGTGGTGTCCGTGGGAGCGGGCGCGGCCCTCGATGCCGCCGCCGTTGCGGCGCGGCTTCGTGCGAGACACTCCGCCGAACTCGATCACCAGGGAAGAAGCCTCAAGGCGCAGATGAGGGAGGCCGGCCGGCTCGGCGCGCGCTTCGCCGTCATCGTCGGTGAGGACGAACTCGCGCGCGGCGTCGTTGGACTCAAGGACATGGAGGCCGGCGAGCAGGTCGAGGTCCGACTCGATGATCTGTTCGACACACTGGAGGAGCAACTGGGATCATGAACCTCGAAGCCATGGAGCCCCTGAAGAGGACGCACACCTGCGGTGAACTCCGCTCCGGCGACGCCGGGGCAGAGGTCGTGTTGATGGGTTGGGTTCACCGGAGACGCAACCTGGGCGGGCTCATGTTCATCGACCTGCGCGACCGGCACGGGACCACACAGGTCGTGTTCAGGCCCGAGGACGGTGACCTGCTGGAGCGGGCGGGCAAGCTGGGTGCGGAGTTCGTGATCGGGGTGAGGGGGAAGGTCGCGGCCAGGCCGGATGGCACCGTCAACCCGGACATGAAGACCGGCGGGATCGAGGTGCACGTCGACGAGCTCCGGCTCCTCAACACGTCGGAGACGCCTCCGTTCGTGATCGAGGACCCAGTCAAGGCGAGCGACGAGCTGAGGCTCGAGTACCGCTATCTGGACCTCCGGCGTCCGCACATGCAGCGTCTTTTGGAGGCTCGCCACAAGGCCGCCCAGACGACCAGGAACTACCTTTCCTCGCGCGGGTTCATGGAGGTCGAGACGCCGCTTCTCGCGAAGAAGACGCCGGAGGGCGCGCGCGACTTCATCGTCCCCTCCAGGGTGCACCCCGGCAAGGTCTACGCGCTTCCCCAGTCGCCGCAGCTCTACAAGCAGATCCTCATGGTGTCCGGTTGCGACCGCTACTTCCAGATCGCGCGATGCCTGCGCGATGAGGACCTGCGTGCCGATCGGCAGCTCGAGCACACTCAGATAGACTTCGAGATGAGCTTCGTGACCGAAGAGGACGTGTTCGATGTCGCCGAGGGGCTCATCAGGTCACTCTGGCACGAGGTGCGCGGCGAGGAGATCGAGACTCCGTTTGCGAGGCTCACCTACCGCGAGGCGATGGACCGTTACGGCAGCGACAAACCGGATCTTCGCTTCGGGATGGAGATCGTCGACCTCACCGACCTTCTGTCGAACACGGGGTTCAAGGTGTTCCGCTCGACGGTCGACGGAGGCGGCGTCGTGCGCTGCCTGAACGTCCCGGGCTGCGCCGACTGGTCCAGGGGCGACATCGACAAGAAGGAGAAGCTGGCCAAGGCGTGGGGCGCCAAGGGGCTGGCGTGGGCCAAGGTCGTCGACGGCACGTTGGACGGCGGGATCAGCAAGTTCCTGTCCGACGCGGAGACCACGGCGGTCGTAGACAGGGCGCGGGCGACCGATGGCGACCTGCTGCTCTTCGTTGCGGACCAGCGCAAGCTGACCGGTGAGGTGCTCGGAAAGCTACGCCTCGACCTGCGCGACCAACTGGGGCTCGTTGAGCCGGGGACGTTCGCGTTCGCATGGGTGGTCGACTTCCCTCTCTTCGCGTGGAACGAGGAACTGGGCAAGTGGGAGGCGGAGCACCACATGTTCACGATGCCCAAGGAGGAGCATCTCCGGTACCTTGAGACCGACCCGGGCAAGGTGCTCGGCCGCCTGTACGACCTGGTCATCAACGGAACGGAGGTGGCGTCGGGCTCCATCCGAATCCACCGGCGAGACATTCAGGAGAGCGTGATGAACGTGGTCGGCATCTCACATGAGGAGGCGGAGCGGAGGTTCGGATTCCTCCTGAAGGCGTTCGACTACGGCGCGCCGCCGCACGGAGGACTTGCCCCGGGCCTCGACAGGCTCGTCATGCTGCTGACCGAGGAGGACTCGATCCGCGACACCGTGGCCTTCCCAAAGACGTACCGGGCCACGTCGCTCATGGAAGGCTCTCCGTCCGCCGTAGAGCAGGAGGTCCTTGACGAACTCGGCATCGTGTTCACGAAGACGGCCGAGGATGGGGAATCCTGTTGTTGACCAATCCTCAATCGACGGCGCGCGGTCTCCCTATCTGCACTAGGGAGAGGCAGCTAGGGCGGTGGGGCGGTCGGAAGGCCCTTGACATGGGCCGGGTTGCTCTGTTAGCTTTGCTCGAATGGAAACGGTTTGGCTGGCGGGGTCGCTCTGCGGAAGGTGAGGGCGGCGTCGGCTAGGTTTGTCAGAAGGGGGTGCCGGGCGATGGCGCGTAGAAACATGCTGTTCGTCGCGTTCGCCGCGCTGCTTCTGTGTCTTGGGATCGCTCTCGTGGGATGCGGACCCAAGCCCCCGTGTCAGGGAGCGACTGTCACGCAGGTGCAGTCGGCGCAGGACGAGTGTGCGGCAGCGACGGACCAGCTGAACACGGCGAGAGATGGCAGGGCGGAACTCGAGGCCGAGGTCGCTTCGACCAAGGCTGAGATCTCCCAGCTCGAGGGTCAGCCGGCTCAGCTTGCCGACCAGCTCGAGGAACTGAAGAAGGGGAGCGGGCGCTAGGCGGCCGCGAGTGAGCAAGAAGGGAGTGGGACCGACAATGCTTTATAGAGCAATCGTCGTGCTGGTCCTCCTCGTTGCCCTCGCGTTCGCGTTCGGATGCGCTCCGGGGGT
>CAYNQF010000126.1:0-5317 GCA_964399265.1 uncultured bacterium
AGTGCGAATACTCGTCACGGGCGGAGCGGGCTTCATAGGCAGCAACTTCATAAGGCACTACCTCTCGGAGCACGCCGACTGCGAGGTGGTCAACCTCGACAAGCTCACGTACGCGGGCAATCTCGAGAACCTGAGGGACGTCGAGGATGACGCCAGGTACACGTTCGTCCACGGCGACATATGTGACCGTGAGGCCGTTGGCCCGGCGATGGCGGAGATGGACGTCGTCGTGAACTTCGCGGCAGAAACACACGTCGACAGGTCCATCGGAGACCCTTCCGGGTTCCTCCGCACCGACATCTTCGGCGTGCACGTGCTCCTGGAGAGCGCGAGAACGCATCGCGTCAAGAGATTCGTCCAGATCAGCACGGACGAGGTGTACGGGCCAGCGATGGAGCATCCGTTCCGTGAGGACGCGCCCCTGAACCCGCGCAACCCCTACTCCGCGAGCAAGGCCGGGGGCGAGATGCTCGCGCGGTCGTACTTCACGACGTACGGCTACCCCGTCATCGTGACGCGCGCCGCCAACAACATAGGCCCCTTCCAGTATCCGGAGAAGGTCGTTCCGCTCTTCACCACCAACGCCATAGAGGATAAGCCTCTCCCGCTCTACGGCAGTGGCGACCAGGAGCGCGACTACATGCACGTCCTGGACCACTGCACCGCGCTCGACCTCATCGTCACGCGCGGCGAGCCCGGCGAGACCTACAACATCGGCGCCGGCAACCACATGAAGAACATCGACATGGCCCGCTTCATCCTGAAGAAGCTCGGGAAGCCCGAGAGCCTCATAGCTCACGTGCGCGACCGGGAGGGCCACGACTTCCGCTACGCGATCGACTCCACGAAGCTCCGCGCGCTCGGCTGGAAACCCAGGTACGACGCGGAGGCCGCCCTGGACAACACGGTCCAGTGGTACGCCGACAACAAAGGATGGTGGGAGCCGATCAAGTCCGGGGAGTTCCGGAAGTACTACGAGGCGCAGTACGGCGACAGGCTCTCCGGCAGCTAGCCCCGCTCGAAGTGGGCGCCGCCTATGATGATGGCGACGCCTATCCCCACGACCACGAACACGAAGGCGATGAACGCCCCCTGTCCCCACATGCGAACCAGGAACGGGAAGATCATCTGGAAGACGCCGAGCGCCCCGATCAGCGCGCCGACGAACCGACCCATGCGCTGGGGTTCGGCCACGCCGTACTTCTTGTACCCGGCCACGAGCGCCAGCTGCTGGCCGCGCCAGAACATCCTCGCCAGGACCAGGAGCAGGATGCCGATCGGGATCGTGATGTAGGCTATGCTCGTCGCGACCTGCTTCGAAGGGAAGACGATGTCGCCCGAGGCGAGGCCCGGGAAGGAGGCGACGGCGGACGCAGCACTCATGAGTGTCAGGAACATGTGAGGTCGGTCTCCCTCCTGCGCTGTGTGCCGTGACTCGTCTGCGCCGACCCTGAGGCGGCCCTACACGGAACCGGGGAAGGACCCCGGCTGTCGGGAACATACTACACCCCACTGTCCCAAGGGACAAGAGGGGTCGGATGGCCGGACGCCGTCTCCGATTCGCTCGCGCCTGGACGCGACGAATCGCTCCAGGCCGTTTGCCCTTGAACCCGGGGCTCCGTCCCGCGTAACATCACCGCTGTTCAGCCCAATCGGTAACCAAGCCGTCAAAGGAGACTCCGATGAGTCGAGAGGACGTTCTGGCAAAGGTCAAGGAACGTGGCATCCGCTTCATACGACTTCTGTTCACGGACATCGTCGGATTCCCGAAGTGCGTCACCATCACCAGCGACGAACTCGAGGAGTCGCTGTCGAGCGGCAAGGGATTCGACGGATCGTCGATCGAGGGCTTCACGAGGATCTACGAAAGCGACATGATCGCGATGCCCGATCCATCGACGTTCAAGATACTCCCCTGGAGTGAGGGTGGCGAAGAGGCCCTCATGTTCTGCGACGTTCTGGAGCCTGACGGCAAGCCGTACGACGGAGACCCCCGCTCGACGCTCCGCCGTGTGCTCGCCCGAACGGAGGAGCGCGGGTGGACGTTCACGGTCGGTCCGGAACTCGAGTACTTCTATCTGACAGGCGTCAAGGATCCGGGGCCTCTGGACCGCGCCGGCTATTTCGACCTGATGCCACCGGACCTCGGAGAGGCGCTGCGCAAGAAGACCATCCTGGCGCTGGACTCGCTCGGGATCCCTGTGGAGTGCTCGCACCACGAGGTGGCGCCGAGCCAGCATGAGATCGACCTCCGGTACGGCGACGCAATGCAGGTGGCCGACGCCGTAATGCTGTCGAAACTCGTCATCAAGGAGACGGCGCAGAGGGAAGGCGTCTACGCGACCTTCATGCCCAAGCCGATCTACGGTGAGAACGGAAGCGGCATGCACCTCCACCAGTCGCTGATCGCCGACGGGCACAACGTGTTCTACGATCCGAACGATGAATCTCACCTCTCCCCCACCGCCAAATCGTACGTCGAGGGTCTCCTGCGTCACGCGAGAGAGATCACGCTCGTGACGAACCAGTGGGTGAACTCCTACAAGCGCCTCGTCCCGGGCTATGAGGCGCCGGTCTACATCTCGTGGGCGCGGATGAACCGCTCTACGCTGGTCCGCGTCCCGCGCTACAGGCCGGGCCACGAGATGTCGACGCGCATCGAACTCAGATGTCCCGACCCAGCCTGCAATCCCTATCTGGCGTTCGCCGTGATGCTCGCGGCCGGTCTCAAGGGCATCGAGGAGGGGCTGACGCTCCGCGGCCACATCGAGGAGGACATCTTCGCGATGACTCCCGAGGACCGCACGGCGAGAGGCATAGACGTCCTGCCCGGCAACCTCTCCGAAGCCATCGCCATGGCACGCGGGAGCGATCTCTTGAGAAACACGCTCGGCGAGGAGACCTTCGACAAGCTTCTGAGGAACAAGACCGCAGTCTGGGACGAGTACCGCAGCATCGTAACGCCGTACGAGATGGAGAACAACCTGCCAGTGCTGTAGAGGTCGTCCACTGTCGCCCGGGGGGGCGCTACGCTCCGGTGTGCCCACATCGGCATGTCCACGAGCGAGGGGAATACGGGATGAACACGGGACTCAAGGGCAAGAGGGCGCTCGTGACGGCCTCTTCGATGGGCATAGGCAGGGCTTGCGCTCTTGAGCTGTCGCGCGATGGCGCCGGCGTCGCGATATGCGCTCGCCACAAGGAGGCGCTCGAGGCCGCGAGGGATGCGATTGCGGGCGAGACCGGCGGAACGGTCGTGGCCGTGCAGGCCGACCTGACCGACGCCTCCCAGATAGGAGCGCTGGTCGAGCGCGCCGCGACGGAACTCGGCGGCCTGGATATCCTCGTCGCCAACGCGGGAGGACCGCCGTCGGGTCAGTTCATGGATTTCGACGACTACGCCTGGATGAGGGCCGTCACGCTCAATCTGATGAGCGTGGTGCGTCTCATGAGATCGTCCGTGCCACACATGAGGAAGGCGGGGGGCGGCAGCATCGTCAACATGGCGTCCGTCTCGGTCAAGGAGCCCCTGAAGGGCCTCGTACTCTCGAATGCCGTGAGGGCCGGCGTCGTGGGCCTCTCAAAGACCGCCGCGAACGAACTCGGTCCGGAGGGCATCCGGGTCAACGTGGTCTGCCCCGGGTTCACGGCTACGGACCGCATGAAGGAACTCATCTCCGCTCGGGCCGCGCGCGTGGGCAGCACCGAGAAGGAGGTCTCCGAAGGCTACTACTCGTCCGTCCCATTGGGCTCGTTCGCCGAGCCCGCGGACATTGCGAAGATGGTCACATTCCTGGCGTCCGACGCGGCGAAGTATGTGACCGGCGTGACGGTCCAGGTCGACGGCGGCTTCGTGAAGGGATTGCTGTAGGTCAGTGGACCGCCCCGGCTCTGTCAGCGGCCGGTGGCGCGGCAGTCCTCCAACCTGAGGGAGACCAAGATGGGAACCGCGTTCGCGCGTCTGGCCGTGGTGCTGATGGCGTGTGTTGCGATCGTGTCGTGCAGCAGCTCGAGTGGACCGGACGGCGCCGATCCCGGTGCGCCGGCCGTCACCAATGTGAACATCGATGACGGCGCCACCGACGTCGGGTTGATCCAGCGCATCGACGTCACGTTCTCCCAGACCATGGACGCGTCGACCATGAGCAATGCCAGCATCATGGTCACGGGGCGGGCCCCGACGGGCCATGTCGAATACGATGGCCCCACTCACACCGCGAGCTTCATTCCCGACACGCTGTACGCGGCCGAGCTGTGGCACAACTTCATCGTCACCTCCGACGTGAAGAGCGCGCACGGCGTCTCCGCCGAACCGAACACCACCAGCTTTCGCACGGGGACCCTCGACAACGACCACCTGAACGACTACTTCGAGCCCAACGAGACGCCGTCCACGGCCACGCCGGTCGTGTTCAACAAGCGATACCGCACGCTCTCGCTCGCGGGCGACGCGGACAACGACTTCTACGAGTTCACTTTGACGGAGACGGCCAAGGTTCGGGTCGCCTGGTGGATCAAGGCCGTAGAGGACATGAACTGGGCGGTCGACTTCTGCAACGACCAGGGGGAATCGTACTACGGCATGTACACCACGCCGTCGGCGGGTGACTCGTCCGACTCGTACGACTTCTCGTTCCTGCCGGGGACATACTACCTTCAGACCCGCGCCCACGAGGGTCACCACGGCCACCTTCTCTACGACATTGAGTTCTCGACCGAGGCCCCTTGTGGGGACGACCAGTACGAGGACAACGATTTTCTGGAAGACGCCGCGCCGATAGACCCGGGCGTTCACGCGGACCTGCGCCTGTGCGGCCTGGACGTCGACTACTTCGCGGTGGACCTGGCGGCCGGGGACACGCTGGTCGTGGGCTTGACGGCCACGGGCGGGACCCTCGACTACCAGAAGCGTGTGGCGATCCTGACGCCGGAGGGGACGCAGATGAGCTGGACGACGTCGAACTCCGTGTCGGTGTGGGCATGCTACACGGCGAGCGAAACGGGCACCCACTACTTGTACGCGATGAGCTGGGACGAGTACGTCGAGTACTCACTCGATGTGTCGCGACGGAGTCCGGCACCGCTCAGGCGTCGATGAGGCTCTTGAGCACGCCCACCGCCCCGGCGGCATCCTTGGCGTAGCCGTCGGCGCCGACCGACTTCGCGAAACGCTCGGTGACTACGGCGCCTCCGACCATCACCCTCGTCGAAAGCCCCGCGGCCCGAAGCGCCTCGATAACGACGGGCACCTGGGTCACCGTGGTCGTCATGAGCGAGGAGAGCCCGACGACGTCGGCCTTCTCCCTCGCGGCCGTTT
>CAYNQF010000127.1:0-4912 GCA_964399265.1 uncultured bacterium
GCATCCCGCGAGACGTGATGGACCAGATCTTCGAGCCGTTCTTCAGCACGAAGGGTCCCGGAAAGGGTACTGGACTGGGACTGGCCGTCGTCTACGGTATCGTGAGACAGCACGAGGGGTGGATCAACGTGTACAGCGAGCCCAGGCACGGCACCGTGTTCAAGATCTATCTGCCTGCGGCGGATGGCGAGACCGAGAGGTCAGCCGAGGACGCCGGCGGCCAGCGGCACGAGAGGGGCCAGGGCCAGCGCGTCTTGCTCGTCGAGGACGAGCGCACGGTCAGGGAGTTCGCCGCCAGGGCCCTCCGCCAGAACGGCTACATCGTCGTCGAGGCGGGAGACGCCGAGGAGGCGCTTCGAATCGCTCATCGGGAGGAGGGCAGGTTCGATCTCCTCTTCAGCGACGTCGTGCTCCCCGACAAGAGCGGCATCAAGCTCACGGAGGAGCTGGCCGCCGAGTACCCGCACATACCCGTGGTGCTTTCGAGCGGGTACACGGATCAGAAGTCGCAGTGGCCCATGATCGAAGAGCGCGGCTACCGGTTCCTGCAGAAACCGTACTCGCTTCCCGAACTTCTGAGTTCGATGCGGGAGGCACTCGACGTGACCGGAGCCCGGAGGTGCAGCGAGGACACGCGCGTGCCTTCGCAGGAGAAGACGAGGTCGCAGAGAACGACCGGGACGCAGGAACCGCCGAAGGCGACGTAGCCTCCGTGGCCCCGAACGGAACCGGCCGAGGCAGCCGCGGCGGACCCGATCGGGGAACCGACGTCAGGGAATGAGATCCGTGAGGCTCCTCGCCTCCCTCAGGGACGCGAGGAGCTTCTCTCTTGGCAGACCGACCCGGACCAGATCCCACGGGAAGACCTCGTCGTCGGGCCTGATCCTGTCGACGATCGAAGCTTCGTCCACGCCGGCTCTCTTGAGGGCGGCCCTCCACGGGACCGACTCGACCGCCGCCAGCTCGATCGCGTCTGCCAGCTCGCGGCCTCCTCTCGCAAGCACTCCCTCCCGTCTCGCCTCGCGTGGACCGGCCGACGTGAACGCAAGTCTCGGCCTGGTCGATAGCGACCTGCGAAGCGTCGACAGCTTCGTGCGGATGTCTTTCTCGCCCGCCATGGGGAGCCACTGGAAGGGCGTCCTCGGCTTCGGCACGAAGGCCGATACTCCGACCGAGACGCGCGCCTCAGGCCGACCCTCGACGAAGATGCCCGCGAGATGCCTTGCCAGTGCCGGTATCGAGGCAACGTCGTCCGGCGTCTCCCCCGGCAGCCCGACCATGAAGTAGAGCTTGAGCGACTCCCCGCCGGCGGCGGCGAGGTTTGACACCGCCGACTCGAGGTGCTCGTTGTCGACCGGCTTCCCGATGACGCGTCGAAGCCTCTCCGACCCCGTCTCGGGCGCCAGCGTCACGGTGCGGACCCCGGCGCCTATCAGAAGCTCGGCCAGTTCGCGGTCTGCGCGGTCGGAGTGCACGGACGACACCGTGACCTCGACTCCGGCGTCCCGGAGCAGGCGCAGCAGCTGCTTAGCATGGGGGTGGTCCGCCAGGGCCGCCGAGACCAGTCCCACCTTGCCGGTGTGGGCAAGGGCCCCGCGCACGCCCGCCATGACGTCCTCGACGGGATGGAACGTCACGGGGCGGTAGATGTGTCCGGCGGCGCAGAACCTGCACCCGCGCGCGCACCCGGACGAGACCTCCGCAAGATACGTGTCGCCGAAGAAGGCGCCGGGCGACAGTACCGCGGTGCCGGTCGGCCCCCGGCCTCCGGCCCATGCGGCCTCGACGGGCAGAGGCGCGCCATCTCTCGCCGAGAAACCGGCCACGGCACCGCGGGACCCCGTGGAAACGTCGTACAGCGCGGGAACGTACATGCCTCGTGCACGGGACAGCCCGGCAAGTCGCTCGCGCCTGGCCGAGCCCCGCGACGCGCGAAGCGAAGCGACGAGAGGCCCGACGAGCGCGCCCGCATCCCCCACGGCCACGATGTCCACGAACGCCGAGACCGGCTCAGGGTTCAAGAGCGCGCAGACACCACCCATGACGACCACGGGATCGTCGCCCGACCTGTCCGCGCTCCGAAGCGGAACTCCGGAGACCGAGAGCATCCTCACGACGTTGAGGAAGTCCGCCTCGAACGAGACGGAGAAGGCGACGACGTCGAAATCCCCTAGAGGAGTCGAGGTCTCCAAGCTCGTGATCGGCGTTCCATCCGAGACCGGCCCGGCAAGGCGCTCGGGGCCCGGGTCGGGAAGCATGGCCGGGTGACCCGCGCCCGGCTCGCTGTAGGAGAAGAAGGCGCGCTCGCAGTGCACGCCCTCCGCGGCGGCGAACGCCTCGAACGCGGACTGATAGCCGAGGTTGCTCATCCCGAGCGCGTAGCTCTCGGGGTAGCAGACGACTACCGTGAGCGAGTCCGAAGAAGCCCGCGCCGCGTCGGGCCGGCTCGAGAGCCAGACCTCGCGGCGCGGCGCGGTCCTTCGTCCTTCTGCTGCGGTCTGGTCGGTCACGCGCGCATCTTCCGCAGTTCGCGGTGCCCGGGAGTCCAGTCGGACAGCTGGGCCCGCGCGATCGGGTTGCGGGGGTCGAGTTCGAGCACCTCCCTGAACTGCTCGTCGGCCTCCCCTGGCCTGTCGACCCGCCTGTAGGTGAGCCCAAGCGTGAGCCTGGCCTCGACGAAGTTGGCGTTGATCTCCACGGCCCTCTCCAACTCGCCGATGGCCTCGCTGTACCGTTCCCCCGCGATGTAGCGGTCCGCGAGTTCCCTGTGAAGGTCGGCGTATCCGGGCCTCAGGATGAGGGCCCTCTCGAGATGTGAGATGGCCTCCTCTTCCTTCCCAAGAAAGGCCTTCACCTTGCCGAGGTAGGCGTGCGCCTCGGCGTAGTCGTCGTTGATTCTCGTGGCCTCGAGGAGGGACCGCTCGGCCTCTTCGTACTTGGCCCGCGCCATGTACGCGGCCCCGAGTCCGCAGTGGAGATCGGCGTAGTCGGGGTGCTGCGCTATGGCGGCGTGGTACCTCTCCGTGGCGACATCGTACTGCCCGCTCTCAAGCATGATGTCGGCCGACTCGCCCGGCATGTCGGCCCAGAACCTCGCGTCGTCGAACGCGATCTTGAAGGCGCGCACGGCCTCGTCAGTCCTGCCGCTTGAGAGTTCGGTCATGCCGAGGTAGTAGTGCGCCAGGGCGTAGCACGGGCAAGAAGACGCGACGAGCCTGAACTGTTCGCTCGCCTCCTCGAACATGCCGCGTTTGAAGTACGCAATGCCCAGATAGCACCTGAGGTCCCAGTAGTCGGGCTTGAGTTCCACGCCCCGCTTCAGGACCTCGCAGGCCTCGCGGTACTTGCCGAGCTTCAGGAGGTAGACACCGCGGAAGAAGATGGCGTCCACGTACTTCGGGTTCACCCCGAGCGCCTGGTCCAGCTCGCGGATGGCGTCCTCGAAGCGCCCGGCCTCACCGTAGGCGATCGCGAGCCGGCACCTTATGTCCGGATAGGACGGCTTGAGTGAGACCGCCTTCTCGAACTCGTGTATCGAGTCGTCGATGTGCCCCGCGTTGTACTCGGTGATGGCATCGTTGAGAAGTCCGCGGAACTCCTCCTTCGCCAGCGTGGCTTCTTTGAGCTCCGCGTACGGCGGCTGAAGCAGACGCTCGCTCGAATCCGACAGGGGCTGCGCCTCCGGGGTCGGCACCGCCAGCCCGAACTTCGTCGCCTTCTCAAAGGCCTTCACCGCCTCCTCGTGCTTCCCCGATTCGGACAGCGATATGGCGAGCTGGCAGTAGGCCTCCATGTACTCGGGGTTGATCTCGACGGCCTTGCGGAGCGCCTCCACGGCCTCCTCGTGCCTCCCCTGCCTCTCGTAGATGACGCCGAGATGGTAGTGGAGGTCGGGGTACCGGGCGTTCTCCTCTATGGCCTTCCTGAACTGCTCCTCGGCCCTCTCGAGGTCCTCCTGCTTGTAGAACGAGAACCCGAGGTGCGCGTGCGTCTCGGCCGCGTAGAACATGCCCAGCTGGTAGTACGGATCGGACGTGTCCTTGATGGTGGCGATCACTTCCTCGAACTCGACCACGGCCTTGTCGTACTCGCCACGGTTGTAGTACTCGATCCCCTTGTTGTAGTGATCGCTCTCACCGAGCCCGAAGAGCTTGGTGAAGAGGGACATGGGCTCCTCCTTCCCGGCCGGCCGACGGGGCGTCGTACGGCTCCCCCGCGAGTCCACACGGTAGGGCCCGCGGAGGTCGGCAGACTCAGTCCATCTGCCTTCTCAGAAACGTGGGTATCTCGAGTTCCCTGCGCGAACCGCGCCTCTGGGTGCTCGACCTCGCGACGAGCACGGGTCTCTGTGTGGGCTCGGGCGACGGGACATGCTGAGGCCTGGGAGCCGCCGGAGACTCCTGCGGCGCCGGACGTGTCCTGAGTCTGGACGGCTCCGCCCTGCGTTCGCGTGCGACCTCCGGATGCGCCTTCTTCCGGTCGGAGTTGATACCGGTCGCGATGACCGTGATCATCACCTCGTCGCTCTTGTTGTCGTCGATCACGGCCCCGAAGATCATGTTGGTCTCGGCGCCGATGGCGTCGTTTATGATCATCGCGGCCTCATTGATCTCGTGCAGCGTGAGGTCGGGTCCGCCGGTGACGTTCACGAGCACGCCCGCGGCCCCCACTATGCTCTGGTCCTCGAGCAGCGGACTGGAGATGGCCTGCTGGGCCGACTCGACGGCGCGGTTCTTGCCGCCCGCCACGCCGGTCCCCATCACTGCGTCGCCCATGCCCGTCATGACCGAGCGAACGTCGGCGAAGTCGAGGTTGACGAGGCCGGGCACCATGATGAGGTCGGAGACGCCCTTCGTCGCTCGGAGCAGAACGTCGTCGGCGATGCGGAAGGCCTCGCGGATCGGGGTCTCCT
>CAYNQF010000128.1:0-4697 GCA_964399265.1 uncultured bacterium
GAACTGGCGCGCGTCCTCACCGAGTCACTGACGGAAACGGTGTGCCTGGGAGCGTCGGGAGCCGGCGTGCGCGGGGTCGTCGCAGCGCGCGTCGTGACCTGCGACAAGCATCCGGACGCCGACAACCTCTCTGTTTGTGTCGTGGACTGGGGCGAGGGATCCTCGACCGTCGTCTGCGGCGCACCCAACGCCCGCGCGGGCATCACGAGCGTGCTGGCTCTGCCGGGCGCCGTGCTCGCGGGCGGGATGGAGATCTCGGAGAGGTCGATCAGGGGGCGGCGGTCGCACGGCATGCTGGCGTCGGCGGCGGAGCTGGGCCTCGAGGACTCATCCGAGGGGATAATCGAGCTCGAAGGTGTCGAGCCGGGGGCCGACGTGGGAAGCATCCTCGGTCTGGGCGACGAGGTCATCGAACTCGACGTTCAGCCGAACCGTCCGGACTGCCTCGGCGTGATCGGAGTGGCCCGCGAGGTCGCCGCCGCTCTCGGGGCCGAACTCAAGCCCAGGGTAGTGAAGCTGGAGGAGAGCGGCCCGCAGGCGAAGAGCCTGGCCTCGGTCGAGATCGAGGATCCCGATGGCTGCCCGCGCTATATCGCGCGCGTCGTTACGAACCTCACGACCGCGCCGTCACCGGCATGGATGCAGCGGCGACTCCGCGGCGCGGGTGTCCGGAGCATCAGCAACATCGTCGACGTCACGAACTTCGTGATGCTGGAGTACGGCCACCCCATCCACGCTTTCGACTACGACAGATTGGACGAGAAGCGCATAGTGGTCCGGCGCGCGAGGCCGGGCGAGATTCTGCTCACACTCGACGGCGTGGAGAGGGCGCTCGATCCCTCGCATCTGCTCATCTGTGACGGCGAGAAGCCGGTGGCTCTTGCCGGCGTAATGGGCGGCGGCGACTCGGAGGTGACGGACGACACCAGGGCGATACTTCTCGAGTGCGCGTGGTTCGATCCCGTCACCGTGCGTCGAGGCGCCCGCCGGCTGGGCATGCGCACGGAGGCTTCGATCCGGTTCGAGCGGGGCATCGACGTAGCGGCGATGGACGAGGTGGCGGCACGCGCCTGCTCGCTCATGCAGGAGCTGGCCGGCGGCGCCGTTGCCTCGGGCGCGTTGGACGTCGGCACGAAGATCGTGCCGCAGAGCCACGTCACGCTTCGCGAAGACCGCGCGCGTCGCATGCTGACCGACGACCTCACGCACGAGATGATGGTCGACTACCTGAGCCGGCTTGCATTCGACGTCAGGGTCGCGCAGGAAGGCGTGCTCGACGTCGGCGTTCCGTCGCACAGGCACGACATAGAGACCGAGGCCGACCTGATAGAAGAGATAGCCCGCATTCACGGCTTCGACGGAATAGAGGCGGTCGTCCCTTATCACCAGGTGGGCGCGGTCGTGGACGCCGACCTCCAGATCCGGAAGCGCACGCGGGATGCGATGATCGGGACGGGCTTCACGGAGGTCATAACGAGTTCGTTTGTGACCGCGACAACCGCCGAGGCCTTTGGCGGCGAGGCCGTCTCCGTCCTCAATCCGGTCAACAAGGAAACGCCGCTGCTCAGGACCTCGCTCGTCCCGGGCATCCTGGACGTGGTCGCGCGGAACAGGAACGTGGGAGTCCGGAACCTCAGGGTGTTCGAGATCGGAAAGGTCTTTCGGAGAGACGGAGAGCGATACGTAGAGGGGTGGAGGCTCGCGGGGGCCATGACCGGTCTTCGGGACCGAGCGTCGTGGGACCGGGAGCCCGTGCAAGTGGACTTCTACGATGGTAAGGGGGCTCTCTGGGCCCTTGCGGAGGCTCTGGAGGTTGACAGTCCCGAGGCCTCCTGTTACGATTGCGGCTACCTGTCCAGAGACGCTGGCGCGGGGCTCTCCGTAAACGGCCATCACGTCGGCGCTTTCGGCATGCTGTCGAGGGGCATTCAGGAGTCGAGGGGCGTCGACGGCCCCGTGTTCGTCTTCGAACTGGACCTCGACGCGCTGGGCGGGGAGTGCGGAGCTGAGAGGGCTTTCGAGCCCCTTCCGAGGTATCCAAGCGTGTCGCGCGACGTTGCCCTGATTGTCAGGGAGGACGTGAGCGCGGGCGCGGTGTTGGACGCCATTGCGGCCGCGGGCGAGCGGCTGCTGGTGGCCGTGGACGTGTTCGACGTGTATAGGGGCGAGCAGCTGGGCGGGGGCAGGAAGAGCCTCGCTTTCTCGCTCAAGTACATGTCGAGGGAACGTACGCTGACCGACAGGCAGGTCGACGACGCGCACGGGCGCATCGTCTCGCGCCTGATCGATGAGTTCGGGGCAACGGTGCGCGAGTAGCGCGGCGGCCCCGATCGAGAGGATGTCATGCAGCTGCCCGGATTGGACGAGCTGGAGAGTTCGGTCGCAAGAGCGGTCGAGAGGCTGGCCGCGCTCAAGGCCGAGAACAACAGGCTCGTCGAGAGCCTCCGGGCGCTTGGAAAGGAGATGGACGGGCTGGCCGGTCAGATCGAGACGATCGCATCCGACCAGAAGGTGGATTCCAGGGCGAGGAAGCGCCTGGAGGCCAGGCTTCGAGCGATAGCAGAGAAGCTGGGCCAGTGACGATACGAGGCATCTCGAACAGAATCGAGAGACGTATAGAGCGCGCGGGACCCCGATACCCCGGGCCCTGAGCGGCCGGTGGAGGCATCAGTGCCGGACTCCGACAACAGCGGCATGAACAGCGTGAAAGTGGAGATCTACGGGTCGGAGTACCGGATCCGCGGAGACGCGGACCCGGAGTCCATTCAGGAGATTGCCCACTACGTCGACAGCAAGATGGGGGAGGTATCCGACGCTACGTCGGTGAACTCCGCGCTCAAGGTTGCGATACTGGCGGCTCTGAACATCGCAGGAGAGCTCTTCAGAGAGCGCGAGGACCGCAACAGGCTCCTGGCGAAGGTCCACGAACGCGCCGAAGAGCTCACACGTTCTCTCGATTCCGAGTTGGAGGAGTAGCTACGCCCGGCCGCGCATTCCCGCTCAATGAAGGTCAGGGCCGGACGCTCGAGATGTCCCCGCCTCGCTGACCCACCAGGCCTTTCGTCCGCGCGTCGCCATGGCGCCGCGACGACTCCGCCCAGCCGTCTCAAGACCTCTCCGCATCGGGACCGTCCTGTGGACGGACCGGGGGAGCCGCCGTGGGCGACAAGAGCCCCGACCTCTTCATATCGGAAGCCGCGGACAGCGCCCTGGCGCACGTTTCGCTGTCGAGACGCATGCGTCCGGGCGTCCTCGACGACTACGTTGGGCAATCGCACATCCTGGCGCCGGGGAAGCTCCTCAGGCGCGCCATCGAGACCGACCGCATCTTCTCTATCATCCTCTACGGCCCCCCGGGTGTGGGGAAGACCTCGCTCGGGCACGTGGTGGCGGGCGCGACCCGCTCGACCCTCGTCATGCTGAATGCCGTCGAGGCCGGCGTCGGCGACCTGCGGACGGCCGTCGCCGAGGCCAGAGCCAGGGCGCCACGACGCACCATCCTCTTCATCGACGAGGTCCACCGCTTCAACAAGGCCCAGCAGGACGTGCTCCTGGCGCCCCTCGAGAACGACGTCGTGACCATGATCGGCGCGACCGTCGAGAACCCGTTCTTCTACCTGAATCACGCTCTTCTGTCGCGCGTCCAGGTCTTCGAACTGCGCGCGCTGGGCGCGGAGGATATCGCCGCGCTAATCGACAGGGCCCTAGAGGCGCCCGGCCGCGGCCTGGGGGACTACCGCGTCGACCTGGAGCCGGAGGCGCGGGAGTACCTGGCGGTCAACTCGCTCGGCGACGCGAGAAAGGCCCTGAATGCGCTGGAGCTTGCCGTCCTCTCGACCACGCCGGACGGGAGCGGGACGATCAGGATAGACGCGGCGGCCGCCTCCGAGTGCCTGGCCAGGAGGGTCGTGATGTACGACCGGGACGGCGATTCGCACTACGACGTCGCCTCGGCGTTCATCAAGAGCGTGCGGGCTTCGCAGCCGGACGCGGCGCTCACCTGGCTCGCCCGCATGATGTCGGGCGGCGAGGACCCGCGATTCATAGCCCGCCGACTGGTCATCTCGGCGTCCGAGGACATCGGCATGGCCGACCCCCGGGCGCTCCTGGTCGCGGTCGCTGCCGCCAGGGCCACCGAGATGATAGGCATGCCCGAGTCGGCGTACGCGCTCGCGGAGGCGACGGTCTATCTGGCGACCGCCCCGAAGAGCAGAAGCTGCGCCGACGCCGTCTCCGCCGCCATGGGCGACGCCGAGACGGGAGACCTGCCCGAGGTGCCGGAGCGTCTGCGCGACGCGGGCTACGCTGGAGCGCGGAGACTCGGGCACGGCGCCGGCTACAAGATGCCGGCGTCCGAGGCGGAGGGTCGGAGTGATGAGTACGCTCCCGGCGGGAAGGTCTACTACCGCCCGGGAGAGAATGGTTATGAGAGGGAGGTCCGGGAACGGCTGTCCCGTTGGGACGGCGTCCCGTCGGACGCGCGCGCGGACGACGAGGAGTGACCGCGGCCCCTCCGGGGGCATGCGGCCGCGCCTCGACCGCGGAAGCGCGCCGGGCGCTTTGGACCGTAATTAGATAGATGGGAGGCGATGGAGCGACATGCAGGACTGGGGAGTGGTGACGATAATGTTCCTTGTCGCCGTCGGCGTGTTCCTCGCGGGGTGGTTCTCCCGCAGGCTCGTCGACCGCAGCAAGAT
>CAYNQF010000129.1:0-4616 GCA_964399265.1 uncultured bacterium
GTCGTCATGAGCGAGGAGAGCCCGACGACGTCGGCCTTCTCCCTCGCGGCCGTTTCGACGATCCGCTCGGCGGGTACGTTCTTGCCCAGGTCGATCACGCGGTAGCCGTGGTTCTCGAGCATGCTCGCGAGGATGTTCTTCCCGATGTCGTGGACATCGCCCTCGACGGTGGCCAGGACGACGGTCCCGCGGGCGCGGGCGTCCTCCGACTTCGGAAACAGGGGCTTCAGTCTCCTGAACGCCTTCTCGACCGTCTCGGCCGCGAGCATCATCTGCGGCAGGAAGCACTGCTTCTTCTCGAACCGCCTCCCCACCTCCTCGAGCGCAGGGATAAGCACGTCGTCGTTTATGGCGCGCGCCTCAAGCCCCGAGCCCAGCGCCTCGTCCAGGAGGAAGTCGATGTCCGAGACGTTGCCGTCCAGGACTGCCGTCCTCATGCGTCCCTCGATGGACTCGTCGGTCGGGGCCTCCTTCACGGCTCCGCCCTTCTTCTTCCTGCGCTTCATGTGCTCGCGGATGTAGCCGGCGGAATCCCTGTCGCGCAGCGTGAGGACCGACGACGCCCTGACGGTGCCCATCATCGACTCGTCGAGCGGGTTCATGATGGCGGCGTCGAGCCCGCGCTCCATCGCCATCGCGAGGAAGCTCGCGTTAAGCGTGCCGCGGTCGGGCAGACCGTGGGACACGTTCGAGACGCCCAGTATCGTAGGGAGGCCGAGTTCCCTGCCCACCATCTCGACCGCCTTGAGCGTCTCCGGCACTCTCTCCTGCTCCGCCGACACGGCCAGAGTCAAGCAGTCGACGATGAGGTGGTCGCGCGGCACTCCGTGCCTGTCAGCGCTCTCCACGATCCGGCGTATCACGGCCACGCGGTCCTGCGCGCTCGCCTTGATGCCCTTCTCATCCAAAGCGAGGCACACGACGCCGGCCCCGAACCGGGCGGCAAGCGGCATGACGCGGTCCAGCTTGGCCGGGTCGGCCGTGACGGAGTTCAGAAGCGGCTTGCCCGCGAGCGACCTGAGCGCGGCCTCGAAGGCGTCGGCGCTAACCGAGTCGATCGAGAGCGGAGCCGAGGTCGAGTTCTCGAGCGCCAGCGCGACGCGCGGCATGGCCACGGCCTCGTCGACGCCGGGCACGCCCACGTTGACGTCCAGCGCGTGCGCTCCGGCCTCCTCCTGCGCGTGTGCGTCGCGGAGTATGACGGACGTCCTTCCGTCCAGGATCTCGTTCGTGAGGTCCTCGCGGTTCGTCGGGTTTATCCTCTCCCCCACGATCGCGAACGGAAAGCCCGGACCGATCTCGACGGTCTTCGTCCTGCTCGATATCCTGAGCGCGCGGGGCACGTCGCGCTTGACCGGGCGGGCGCCGCGCATCCTCTCCCTCAGGACCTCGATGTGTTCGGGCGTCGTGCCGCAGCACCCGCCGACCATCGACGCGCCCACGGTTACCAGCTTCTCCACCCCGTCCGCGAACTCCGCAGGGCCGACGTGGAAGACGGTCTTGCCGTCGACCAGCTCCGGGAGCCCCGCGTTGGGCTGTGCCAGGATGGGGATGGAGACCGTCTGCGCCATGCGGCCGATGACTTCGACCATGTGCGTGGGTCCGGTCGAGCAGTTCGCGCCCACTGCGAACGCGCCCATAGACGCCAGCACGTTCGCGGCGGTCGCCGGGTCCGTGCCTGTAGGAGTCGCGAACGTCTCGTCGAACGTCATCGTGATCATGACGGGGAGCCCGGTCCCCTCGCGGGCCGCGAGCAGGGCTGCCTTAGCCTCGCGGAGATCGGACATCGTCTCGATGAGTATGAAGTCGACGCCGCCCGCGGCGAGGGCCTCCGCCTGCGTGCGGAACGCGGCGTACGCGTCGTCGAAGGTGAGGTCGCCCAGGGGCTCGACCATCCTGCCGGTCGGGCCGATGTCGCCGGCCACGAGGTTGCCCGGCCCGGCCGCGCCGCGTGCAAGGCGCGCCGCCAGCTCGTTCAGCTCCTCCGCTCGGCCCGCGAGACCGACCGCCTCGAGCTTCACGGGGGTGCCTCCGAACGTGTTCGTGCAGATGACGTCGGCGAGCGCGGCGTACGCCTTGTGGACGGACGTCACGGCGTCCGGGTGCTCGGCGTTCAGGAGTTCGGGCGAGATGAACCCGGGGACGGCCGCCTGCAGCATCGTGCCCATGCCGCCCTCGAAGACGAGGACACGCCCCTCGGCGAACTCACGCAGCTTGGATGGGTTCATGCGGTCCTCCCGGGGCCAATGCGAGGCCTGCTCCCGCCGCGCACACGGCCGGACATCTCACGCCTTGCGTGTCTCGGCCGGACCCAGCCCCGCCTCCTCGACGATCCTGGGCGTTACGCTCTCCCACATCACCGGCATGAGGTGCACGCCCGATACGCCTTCGATCTCGCGCACCTCGGCGATCAGCTCGCAAGCGACGCGCACGCCCTCCTCGACGGGATCCTTCGCGTCCTTGAGCCTCCGGACGAGCGGCTCGGGCACGATCATGCCCGCCACACGGTCTCTCATGTACTCGAGAGCGCGATGGGAACGCGTCGGCAGCACGCCGGCCAGTATCTTCACACGTTCGTCCAGGCCGAGGTCGCGCACGCCTTCCATCCAGCGTCTGAAGCGCGCCGTGTCGAAGATGGCCTGCGTCTGGATGAAGTCGGCGCCCGCCGCGGTCTTCTTGGCGATGCGCGCGAGGCGGAGGCCCATCGGCTCGGCGAACGGGTTCGCGGCGCCGCCCAGGAGGAACTCGGGCGGGTTCTTGACCTCCTCCCCGTTCATGAAGCGGCCCTCCGTGAGGCCGCGTGCCGCGGCGATGAGCTGAACGGAGTCCATGTCATAGACAGGCCTGGCCTCGGGCTGGTTGCCCATGACCATGTGGTCGCCGGTGAGAAGGAGCAGGTTCCGCACGCCAAGCGCGTACGCGCCCAGGAGGTCACTCTGGAGCGCCAGCCGGTTCCTGTCGCGGCAGGTCGCCTGGACGATGGGGTCCAGGCCTTCCTCGATGAGCAGCCTCGCGGCCGCTATCGAGGACATGCGGACGATGCCGCTCTGATTGTCGGTGGTGTTGACCGCGTCGACGACGTCGCGGAAGTGGCGAGCCTTCTTCCGGACCGCGTCAGCAGATGCGCCCAAAGGCGGGCCCAGCTCGCCGGTCACTATGAATCGGCCGCTCTCGACGGCGTCTCTGAGCGTTCTCTTCACTACGTCCCCGATCCTCGATCTCGTGCCCTGCGCGCCCGCGTCCCCCGTCCTCTCTCCTGACGGACACGACGGGCTCGACCTCAGTCCTTCTTCTCCTGCTTCACGCGATTCGCGACGTCGAGGTCCATCCTGTCAACGTGCCGCCCCATGAAGAGCGCGGGCCACTCCTCGCGCCCCCGGAAGACATTGAGCCACGCCGACGTGTGCTCGAGACGCCAGTTGTGCGGCGCTATCCTCTCCGTCAGGAACGGGACGCGCCCGAGGAGTCTCGACCTCTTGTAGATGGCGTACCAGACGCAACGTCTCTCCGGGTAGACCTCGCAGTAGCCGCCGGGCCTGGTCCCGCCGCAGGCGCCGTTCCGCAGCCGCTTGGGACAGCGCTGCGAACAGATGAACGCTGTGTGCGAGAGCACGCACTCCCCGCACCGCTGGCACCTGAACACCGGCACCTTGATGACGTTCTCAATGACGAGGCCGACTGCCGAGAGGAACCTCTCAAGCGTCGGCCTCGCACTCAAGAATGTGTCCAGCTTCCGGCTCAGTGCCGGAACCTCGCGTTCGCTCATTCCTGCCGCGCTCTCTCGTTCCGCGCGGACGGGTCGCCCCGCCCGCGTGGCAGTGAAGGTCGTGTCAGTCGCCCACGTCCATTCCGAGCTTCTCGAGCTCCTCCTTCGACATCTCGTAGCAGTGCTCGGGCCTCGGGAAGTCCTTCGACTTCACGTCGGCGATGTACTGCTTGAACGCGCCGTCCAGGACCTCCGTGAGGTCGACATACTGCCTCACGAACTTCGGCCTGAAGGCCGCGAAGTACCCGATCATGTCGTGCACGATGACGAGCTGGCCGTCCGCGTCCGGGCCCGCGCCCAGGCTCATGCAGATGACGTCCGGCACGGCCTCGTGGATCAGCGACATCGTCGCGGGAGGCACACACTCGACGAGCATGCCCCAGACCCCAGCTTCCTTGAGCGCGATCGCGTCGTCGACCAGCTTCTTGGCCGCGTCCGCGGTCTTGCCCTGCACGCGGTAGCCGCCCAGCGCGGGCGCCGACTGCGGCGTAAGTCCGATGTGGCCCATGACGGGGAGCCCGGCCTTGACCATCGCGGCGATGGTGTCGGCTAGCCTTGCTCCGCCCTCCAGCTTGATGCCGTCGCAGCCCATGGCGATGAACTTGCCCGCGTTCTCGATGGCCTTCTCGTGCGACATCTCGTAGGTCATGTACGGCATGTCGCCCACGACGAACGCGTACTTCGTACCCCTGAGCACCGCCTTGGTGAGCATGAGCTGCGCATCCAGGGTCTGTGGCAGCGTCGTCGGGTGGCCCAGGACGGTCATCGCGCCCGAGTCGCCGACCAGCATCATGTCGATGCCGGACGCATCCATGATCTGCGCCATCGGGTAGTCGTAGCACGTCAGCCA
>CAYNQF010000130.1:0-4489 GCA_964399265.1 uncultured bacterium
CCGGCGAGCTCGGGGCCCGCGTCGCGAACACTCCTCGCTCGGAGTCGCCCAGATACGGGATCACTGACAGCCGCGGAGCGCCGGCCCGGTCGAACACGTACACGAGGCAGACGTGGGAGAAGCCCTCCAGGTCCCGGAGCCCATCCTCGAACTCCTCGAACACCTCGACGGTGCCCTCGATGCCTTCCGCGTAGCGAGGCTGTATCGGCGTCTCCTCCGGACGAGTGTGCGGAGTGTGTATCACACCGATCGCGTTGAACCGGAATTCCATCTCATCTCCTTGTACGGCGTCCGCGGACGACATGCGGTCATCTCCGCCAGCGAACGAGTGCCGCGCTCTCGACAGCGCGACTACCGAGGCCCTGCAGCAAGGTCAGGAGCGCCCGCCCAATCTCCCCAGGTACTCCTTGAGGACGACCGCGTTGTTCCTCTCCACGTCCTTGGACGAGAAGAGCAGCGTCACGCGCTCCTTCCTCGCTCGGTTCGCCAGATCCCGGAGTTCGTCTCTATGCTCCTTGAGTTCCTCCAGGTAGCGCCCTCGGAACTCGGCCCACTGGGACCGGTCACTGTGAAACCACTTCCTGAGTTCGTCGGAGGGAGCCGCCAACTTGATCCACTCATCCAGCATGGCCGCGGCCTTCGAGACGCCCCGCGGCCAGAGCCTGTCGACCAGAACACGGTACCCGTCGTCCGGCGACGGCGGGTCGTAGACCCTCTTCAGCTGGATTCCGATGGCTCTGCCCCCCTCTGTTCTGCGTGACCTACGCGTCGGCCCGGCTCATCCGGCTTCTGAACCAGCACTATTGGATGCCTCTCGTCGCGCACGTCGGCCGTCCTGCCGTAGCCGCGACCGGCCACTCGTCTACCCGGCATCGTGAAGCCCAGGCCCGACAACAGCTTTATCTCGTCCTCGTATCCCGGACTGCTCCAGAACATCCGCGTTCCGAAGAAGTCGTCCTCTGCCCGCACGAGTTCCCGGCATCGGCGCGCGCTTCCTGGCAAGCCGTCCAACCCTGTTCCTCTCCGGCGTCGCCGCAGACACTCGAGACTGGCAAGACATTCCCCCGACCACACTGCGGCCGCATCTCTCGACGGCCCCGGTGCGGCATCGCGCATCGAACGCTTCCCGTGAAACACGACGATTCACTCGCGCAAGCATCAGGGCAGGCTCAGGCCCGGCCGGGCGGGCGGATCATCGGGGCGGCGAAGCAGCCGACTCGCGCAACGCGGTCGCGTGCTTACAGCCCTCAAGATGTCTTCGCAGTTCGTGAATGCTATCGAGAATCTCGCAACACGAAACGTACAACGGAGTCTCATTAGCACGCGACGTCTTGTAGCACAGCACGTGCTTGCCGCCGGCCGTGCCGTAGCCCACCTCGTACGGCAGCCACTGACTGCTCGCGCTCTCCGGCGACAGCACGACCAGTAGCGACAGGCAGTCCAACAGCTCCTCGTCGAACTGCTCCTTGTGCGCCCTTGTCCAGGAACCGGCTTTACGGCTCCCGACGCACTCGATGCCGTAGTCACTCACGACCTCGGCGATGGTCTGCGCCAATTCGGAGTCGGCCTCAAAGTAGCTCAGGAGTAGAATGCTCATACGTCCTCTCCACCCGGCACGTACCCGGCCTTCGGGTCTACACGATACCTTAGACATAGGAACGAGCGATCAAGCCAAGTGCCCACCAGTTGAGCCGCTCGCACCGTTCCATACGCCAGCCACTGCCAGAGAACAACCGCCGCGCCTCCGTCACTGAATGGAACCGGAAATCACCATCGCGAGGATGGACCCGCATCGCCAGATTCAGCGCGGCCCGCAGCCTGTACGGGTACCCGCCATCCGGAAGGACCACATGCATTCCGTCGGTCCCATGCCACATGAGGTAGTAGGCGCCGGGTCCGACTTGCCCAAGCTCATGCCCGATCAGACAGCCGGTCGCGTCCGAATCCCATATCTCGAGCTGCACCTCGGCCGTGGGCTCGCCCCATACGGTGAATGGTGTCGCGGCGGAGCCGGGCGAACCAGGTTCATTGCAGAAGGGGTCGGATGAGTTCTGCCCCGCCTCCCACTCCGCCCAAGCCTTGGGCGCGGCAAGGGAAAGGACGGCAAGCAGCGCAGGAGCAAGAGCACCCTCATCTATCGCCGAGAGTTCCTCTCGCAGAGAGGACCGCGCACCGCCAATCACAAGAATAGCACTCTCGCACACACCTCACCATCGGAATCCCGTCTGAGTGAAGTCCGGCCGCAAGCGACGCGCATCGCGGCAAGGGCGTCAGACCTGGTCCTTGGAAGTCCGGACTTCCTTCGCGCCACCCCCATCAGGTCTTCGGGCCACTATCCCCCAGACTGTGTGGTCGAACGGGTTCTCGCTCCGGTCGTCGGGTCTCTCCCTGTAGTCGCAGACCCGCCCGACCAGAGTGCGCAGCTCCCAGTCTCGCAGGGCTTCTCTGACCTCGGACTCGGTGAAGTAGTGGTGCGGCACGCCCGACTCGGGACCCTCGGACTGAACGAACGTGCCGTCCTCTATGTCCCTTCCGAGCCCGAACGAATCGGCACTGACCGACTTCAGGGTGGCCAGAAGATACCCACCCGGCAGCAAGTGGTCGAACGCGGCGCGCAGAGAGGCCGTCGTACCTGCCAGAGTATTGTGGTGTAGCGAGTCCCAACTCACCACGCCATGGAACCGGACGTCCCCCCATGGGCACACCGTCATGTCCGCAACGGCGGTGCCCGCGGTCAGTCCGAGCCGCGCCAGGCCCTCCCTCAGCAGCTCGATGCCGTTCTCAGAAGCGTCGCTCGCGAAGACGGAGTGACCGCGTCCCGCGAGCGCGATGGTATGCCGGCCCGCCCCCGAACAGAGGTCCCACACCCGCAGGGGCCTCTCATCGAAGCGGCGCTCGAGCATCGAGACAAAATCCTGCACGGCTCTCTCGGGATAGCGGGCCACGAGTTCGCCCCGGCCGAACAACTCGTCCCATGTCGGCATTCGTCCAACCTCCGGGCAGACGCCGGCGCCAACTTCCGGCCAAAGAAGGTCTCACCATCGTGGTAGCAGGACGACGATCCGGCAACCACTCACTGCGAGTTCAGTCTGCCATCTCTTCGAACATCTTGCGGATGTCATCGTTCGCCATCGAGTAGCAGATCTCTTCTATCATGTCAGTGTGCGAGGAATTGCTGCTCAGAAGGGCGTCCTTCACGAGCACGACCTTGAACTCCCGCTCCATCGCACCGTAGTACGTCGCCAGGACGCAGCCTGTTGCACTCAGTCCTGAGATGAAGACCAGATTGCAGTCCCTCTCGAGGAGGAGCCGCTCAAGTTCTGTGCGGGTAAACGCGCTCGGCTCGGCCTTCACGATCCGGAGATCATCCTCACCGACGGCAACGGTCGGAGCGAACTCGAACGGCTCCGTCCCCACAGCGGGCCCCCGCTGCTCGTCGGAATGATAGACGAATACGACCGGATAACCGAACTCACGGAAGAGAGACACCGCCTTGTTGATCTCGTCCGGAGCCTGGGATCTGTCCTGTTCCGACATTCGCGGGAGCCAGACGTTCTGGACGTCGATGACAAGCAGAGCCGGGCGAAGCTCCGAGGCCGCCACGTCCGCAGCTCGTGCCGCCGGCACGCCCGCGGCCAGACACGCGCAGAGAATAGCCGGCACCAATACGGTGCAGGTCCTCACGTTGTCCTCCTGGATGGTGGTCTATAGCTTGAACAGATAGCGTTCCCTCAGATAGCTGAGTTGTTCCCGCTTCTCCGGCCAGTCCGGCCAGTCCTCCATCGCGTCCCAAAGCTCGGCACAGCTCATCGCGCTGAATCGCACGTCCCCACCGCTGACGGCAACGGAAAAGGCCAGAACCTCGTAACGGTGCCGCGCGAACTCGGGGACCCGCGACCAGTCGAGTGGTTCCCAGAACAGGTAGAGCAGCCACTTCGGGCCGCGCTCGTCAGCGAGAGCGTGCCTGATGCCAAGATAGTGCCTGACCAGCCGCGCCGCATCCAGGTAGCGGAAGCGACGTGGGTTGGCGCAGAGTGAGCGGTACATGTCAACCCACCTTGGCTCGGCCGCCTCCATCACCGCCCTGGTCTGGCTCTCGGTGAGGTTGGCGGACTTACCAGCAAGTGTCTCGGTGAGCTTGCCCTCGACACAGACGATCGCGTCGTCGCCGTAGGCGCAGAAGTCAAGATTCGGGGGGACATCGTGCAGCCCGGTGGGAAGCTGCTCTTCGAAAGCCGCACAGCGGAAGCGCGGGTACCCGAGCAGCCGCAGAAGCTCGGGTCTCGTCCGCAGTGGGCCAAACGTGTTCAGCAGGAGTGCGGCGGACGAGTGCACCGCGCAGAGCCTGTCCGGTCCAGCCAACCCTCCGGCCGGCTCTGTGCCGCCGCCATCTCTGAAGTCCCGCCGCGCGTCCTCGAAATCGACACCCGGCGCCAGGTTCATGGTCACATCGGTGAGGTAGCGCGGGTCCGACTCCATGAAAAGGGCT
>CAYNQF010000131.1:0-4425 GCA_964399265.1 uncultured bacterium
CGCACGCCACGACGAGCGCCTTCCTCACGCGCAGCCGTTCGATCATGTATATGCCCGGTAGCTGGAGGACTTGAGCAAGCGGGGGCATCGCCGCCAGGACGCCGATCAGCTTGTTCGAGGCGCCAAGGACGAGAGCGAACGCTACGAGGAACGCGCCGCCGGTCAGGACGAGCATGGTTTGAGAGCAGATGCCGTCCACCAGCAGCATGGACAGGCCGCGCCGTCTCTCCTCGGAACTGATCCCGTCGGACGGTCTGAGGTATCTGAGCATTCATGTCTCTCCGGGTGCCGCACGGTGTCCCAATGGATTCTACTGCGCCCGGAGTCTCTTGTGGAGGGCTTCCGGCCGTGCGATAATGCGCCCCGAAGCTGACGTCCGTTCCGGCGAGTCAGCGCACCAAGGTCCCTAGCGCCGCAGTCCCCGGGCGCCCTTCTCCGGAGGTCTGGTACATGGTAAAGCGTCTGCTTGTGGTTGCGCTCTGCGCGTTGGCCGCGGCTGCCGCGTCCTGTTCGAGTTCCAGCGGACCGGACCCCGGCAGCCTCGACGCACCGGACATTCCCGGCCTCGTCGCCTTCTACGGGTTCGACGGGGATCTGGAAGACGGCAGCGACAACGGGCTGAACGCGGTCAGCACCGACAACCTGACGTACGTGGACGATCATGCGGGTCGCGCGCACGCCGCGCTCTACGTAGACGGAGCCGTCGACACGATCAGCGTCTCGAGTCGTGGGCTCCTCGACATCACTGGAGAGATCACGATCGCGGCGTGGATCAGGCCCGACTTCAGCAACGTGTCGTACAACGCGTTCGTCGACAAGAGCCTGGTGGAGGCCTACTCGATGGGCGTGGTGGGTACGAGCGTCCCGGGTCGCACCGGCCTGGTGCTCTACATTCACGACTACGACGCGAACCTGAACGAAGGCGCTCCCGTGGGACAGGGTATCTGGGAGCACGTGGCCTGCACTTTCGACGACGCAGCCGACACCGTGAAGTTCTACGTCGACGGCGAGTTCGCCTATGCGCAGTTCCAGGACGCGTCCCTCACCACGTCGAACGACGACCTCAGAATCGGGTCCTCACACTGGCACGACAACTTCAAGGGCGGGCTCGACCAGCTCGCGATCTTCGAAAGGGTGCTCACGCCCTCGGAGATCAGGGAGCTGTACCGGTTCGACTAGGACGCCTCGATGAGGGTTGGTCATCCGAAGACCCCGGGCCTGTGGCTCGGGGTTTTCGCCGGGGCGTGCGTGATCAGCAGCCGGCGGCGGCGCCCAAACTGACTCGCCATTCATGGAGTGCCGTGCTAGAATCTTCGTTCGGCAGTACCACCGGCCACAACGCAACCCAGGAGGATGTGACGATGCCGTCGAGGCGCCGTAGGCTCATTCGCACGAGCACGATCTCCGTGCCGTCGGGCGTGGAGTTGCTGCACAACCCGAGCCTCAACAAGGGGACCGCGTTCACCGAAGACGAGAGGGACCAGTTCGGCCTGCGCGGGCTTCTTCCGCCCCGGGTCCACACGATGCAGGAACAGGTGGACCGGGTCATGGAGAACTTCCGGCGCAAGGACACTCCACTCGGCAAGTACATCCACATGGTGTCGCTGCAGGATCGAAACGAGACGCTCTTCCATCGCGTATGCCTCGACAACCTCGAGGAGATGATGCCCATCATCTATACGCCGACAGTGGGGCAGGCGTGTCAGGAATACGGCCACATCTTCCGGCGCGCGCGCGGCTGTTTCCTGTCGGTGAAGCACAGAGGCAGGATGGCCGACGTCCTCCGGAACTGGCCCTTCGTCGACGTCAAGGTGATCGTCGTCACGGACGGCGAGAGGATTCTCGGCCTCGGTGACCTCGGTGCCGATGGCATGGGTATTCCGGTCGGCAAGCTGTCGCTCTACAGCGTGTGCGCGGGCGTGCACCCCTCCGACTGCCTGCCCGTCACGCTGGACGTGGGCACCAACAACGAGAAACTCCTGGAAGACCCGCTCTACATCGGCATCAGGGAGCGCAGACTGACGGGCGACGAGTACTACGACTTCGTGGACGAGTTCATGACGGCGGCGATCGAGGTCTTCCCCCGCGCTCTCATTCAGTTCGAGGACTTCGCCAACCACACCGCGTTCAGGCTTCTGGAGAAGTACAGGGACAAGGTCTGCACGTTCAACGACGACATCCAGGGCACCGGAACGGTCATCCTGTCGGGGATTCTCGGCGCGCTCAGGATTACCGGAGGCAAGCTGGAGGAGCAGAGGGTCTTGTTCCTTGGCGCGGGCGAGGCCGGGATGGGATGCGGCAGCCAGATCGTGGCGGCGATGGTGGCCGAGGGGGTGCCGGAGAAGACGGCTCGGAAGTGCTGCTGGTTCTTCGACATCGACGGCCTCATCGTGGAGGGCAGGAAGGGCCTGAGCGAGGTGCACCAGCGTTACGCACACGCCCACCCACACACGAAGGACTTCCTCGAGGCGGTGAGGTCGATCAGGCCGACCGTTATCATAGGTGCCTCGGCTCAGCCCGGGATGTTCAGCAAGGAGGTGCTCGAAGCGATGGCCGAGTTCAACGACCGCCCCATCGTGTTCGCGCTTTCCAACCCGACGCAGAAGGCGGAGTGCACCGCCGAAGACGCTTACAGACACACCGACGGCCGCGCGATATTCGCGAGCGGAAGTCCGTTCAAGCCGGTGGAACTCAACGGTAAGACGTATGTGCCCGGTCAGGGTAACAACGCATATGCGTTCCCGGGCATTGGACTCGGGGTCGTGGCATGCGGCGTGACGCGGGTAACCGACGACATGTTCTACGCCGCAGCGAAGGCGCTGGCCGACATCGTCTCGGACGATGACCTGAAGCTCGGGCGCGTGTTCCCGTCGTTGACACGCATCCGGGAGATATCGGCCAGGATAGCCGCGGCGGTCGCCGAGGTCGCCTACGAGCAAGGGCTGGCCACTCGGCCGAGGCCGGCCGATCTGCTTGGGTTCATCGAGTCGCAGATGTACGTTCCGGAATACGACAGCTACGTGTAGCGGCTCGGCTCGCGTTCCCTACGAGGAGAGACAGATGACGATCGTTCTGGACGGAACCGGCCTGACGATCGAGCAAGTGCACGAGGTCGCTCGCAACGGGGCCACGGTCAGGATCGCCCCCGGCGCCCGCAGGGCCGTGAAGGAGTGCCGCGGCGTCGCCGAGCGTCTCATGGCGGAGGGCCAGCTGATCTACGGCGTTACCACCGGGATCGGTGAACTCGCACGCGTCGCCGTCTCTCCGGAGCAGGGCGAAGAACTTCAGCGGCGGATCATAAGGAGCCATTCCGCCGGAGTGGGAGAGCACTTTCCCGAGGACTCCGTGCGGGCCGCAATGCTGCTCCGTGCCAACGTCCTGTCCCGCGGCTACTCCGCCGTGCGCCTGGAACTCCTCGAGACGCTCGTGGAGATGCTCAACAAGGGCGTGACCCCTGCCGTGAACCAGAAGGGCTCGGTGGGGACCAGCGGCGATCTGACGTCGCTGGCCCAGATCGGGTGCGTGGTCATGGGAGAGGGGGAGGCGTACTACAAAGGAAGGCTGATGAGCGGGCGCGCCGCCATGAAGAAGGCCGGCGTCGCACCGGTCACGCTCTCCTTCAAGGAGGGGCTCGCCCTCATCAACGGTTCGCAGTTCTTCACCGGCTGCGGCGCCCTGTGCGTGTATGACGCGGACCGCATCGTCAGGAACGCGATCATCGCGAGCGCGATGTCGGCGGATGCACTGCGGACACCGCTCGATCCGTTCGACGCTCGGATACACAAGCTCCGTCCGTTCGTGGGACAGATCGTCGTCGCCGAGAACATGAGGAGGTTGCTGAAGGGGAGCAGGCTCATCAAGCTCGGGTCCGGCAAGGTGCAGGACGCGTACAGCATCCGTTGCATACCTCAGGTCTACAGCCCGTCGATCGACGCGCTCCATTACGTGAGACAGCAGATCGAGATCGAGATGAACTCGGTCACGGACAATCCCCTCTTCTTCCCGGACGACTGCGAGCAGCTCTCCTGTGGCAACTTCCACGGGCAGCAGATAGCGATGGCGCTCGACTATCTCTGCATCGCGATGAGCGAGATAGGGTCGCTGTCCGAGCGGCACATCAACAGGCTCGTCAATCCGCACCTGAACGGCGGCCTCCCGGCGTTCCTCGTCGAGAGCGAAGGACTGAACTCCGGATACATGCTCGCCCACTACACCGCGACCGCGCTCTGTTCCGAGAACAAGGTCCTCTCACATCCCGCGGTCGTCGACAACTTCAGCATGGCCGCGGATCAGGAGGACACGGTGTCGATGGGTCCCATAGCCGCCAGCAAGCTGCGGGAGATCATCGGGAACGTCGTGAACGTCGTAGCAATCGAGATGATGTGCGCGGCCCAGGCTTTCGACCTGCTGGGAGAGTCCCCGGGC
>CAYNQF010000132.1:0-2372 GCA_964399265.1 uncultured bacterium
ATCTTGGCCGACTTCCTGTAGCCCTTGTTGTGGGCGAGTCCCAGCTCGTCCATCGCGACGAGGATGCGTCGCTGCACGGGCTTCAGTCCGTCGCGCACGTCGGGAAGAGCCCTGGACACGATCACGCTCATCGCGTAATCGATGTAGGACTTCTTCATCTCGTCTTCGATGACTACGGGGAGTATTCTCTCGGTCTCTGCCATCGTATTCCTATCCGATCGGCCTATATGTCAAGGTTCCGCACGTTCTTCGCGTGCGTCTCGATGAACTTTCTGCGAGGCTCCACGGCGTCGCCCATCAGAATGCTGAACGTGTGGTCCGCCTCGGCCGCGCTGTCTATCGACACCTGCAGCATCACCCGACGCTCCGGGTCCATCGTCGTCGCCCAGAGCTGCTCCGGGTTCATCTCGCCCAAGCCCTTGAATCGCTGGATGTCGGCGCCGTCGCGACCGACCCGCTTCATGGTCTTCTCGAGTTCCCTCTCGTCGTAGCAGTAGAACTCGTCCTTCCCCTTCTTCACGCGGTAGAGGGGCGGCTGAGCGATGTAGAGGTGCCCCGTCTCGATCAGCTCCACCATGAACCGATAGAAGAACGTGAGAAGCAGCGTGCGGATGTGCGCGCCGTCGACGTCGGCGTCGGTCATAATGATCGTCTTGCCGTAGCGCAGCTTCGAGATGTCGAAGCCTTCGTCGTCCTCCCCGTTGCCGGTCTCGCTGACGCCGGTGCCGAGCGCCGTGATGATCGTTCCGATCTCGGCGTTGTGGAAGACCTTGTCGAGCCGCGCCTTGAACACGTTAAGAACCTTGCCGCGAAGCGGGAGGATCGCCTGGAAGCGTCGGTCGCGCCCCGTCTTCGCAGAGCCGCCCGCCGAATCGCCCTCGACCAGGAATATCTCGCAGTGCTCCGGGTCAGTGATCGAGCAGTCCGCGAGCTTGCCCGGAAGCGAGCCGCTCTCGAGAACGGACTTTCTCCTGGTGAGGTCGCGCGCCTTCCGGGCCGCCGCCCTCGCCTGCGAAGCCGAGACGGCCTTGGTAACGATCTTCCGGGCGACGGAGGGCGTCTCCTCGAAGAACTCCTGCAGCCCCTCCCCCACGATCGAAGCGACGACGCCCTTCACGTCGTTGTTGCCCAGCTTGGTCTTGGTCTGACCTTCGAACTGCGGCTCCTTGACCTTGACGCTGACCACGGCGGCGATCCCTTCGAGGCAGTCGTCACCGGAGACGGTGTCGTTGCCCTTCCCGAGGAGGTTGTTCTTGTCGCCGTAGGTGTTGATCGTGCGTGTGAGCGCCTGCTTGAAGCCGGTCAGGTGCGTGCCGCCCTCGATCGTATTGATGTTGTTCGCGTACGAGTAGATGCTCGAGCGATAGGAGTCGTTGTACTGGAGCGCGACCTCGACCGCGGTGTCATCCCTCGTCTTCTCGAAGTGGACGATCTTGGTGTGCAGCACGTTCGTGTTCTCGTTAATGAACTTCACGAACTCGCGGAGGCCGCCCTTGTAGCGGTGCTCGACCTTCTCGCCGCTGCGTTCGTCCTCGACGCTGATGGTTAGTCCCGCGTTCAGGAACGCGAGTTCCCTGCAGCGCGATGCCACCGTCTCGAAGTCGAAGTCGATCTCCTCGAACACTTCCCTGTCGGGGAAGAACGTCGTCTTGTTGCCGCTCTTCTTGCGCTTGCCGACCGGCTTGACCTTGTCCTCCGGCACGCCGCGCACATAGCTCTGGGCGTAGACGGTGCCGTCGCGCGACACCTCCACCTTGCACCACTCGGACAGCGCGTTGACCACTGAGACTCCGACGCCGTGCAGTCCGCCCGACACCTTGTAGGAATGCTTATCGAACTTGCCGCCGGCGTGGAGGACGGTCATGACGACTTCGAGTGCAGACTTCTTCTGCGTGGGATGCCTGTCGACCGGGATGCCCCGCCCGTTGTCCTCCACGGAGACGCTGCCGTCCTTGTGCAGCGTCACTCCGATCCTGTCGCAGTAGCCGGCCATCGCCTCGTCCACGGAGTTGTCAACGACCTCGTAGATGAGATGATGGAGACCGCGCCTCCCCGTGTCACCGATGTACATCGCGGGGCGCTTGCGAACGGCCTCGAGGCCCTTCAGGACCTGGATGTGCTTTGCGTCGTACGACGCGTCGTCCGCCTTGGCGGCCGGCTGCTCGAGCGGGAACTCCTCGGTGACCACCTTGTCGATGTCGACGGGCGCCGCGGCCTTCCTTCCCGCATCCGTCTTCCGCGCCGGCTGCCTGCCGCCGGGCGACTTCTTCTTCGGTGCGGCCGGCTTCTTCCCGGCGCCGGCCTTCGCGGCCGAGCGCGACTTCGAAGCAGCGCCCTTCGCGGCCGAGCGCGACTTCGAAGCAGCGCCCTTC
>CAYNQF010000132.1:2472-4299 GCA_964399265.1 uncultured bacterium
GCGCGACTTCGAAGCAGCGCCCTTCTTCGTGGCGCCCGACTTCTTCGCCTGCGACTTCTTCGCGGACGACTTCGCCCCGCCGGCCTTCCCGGCCTGCGTCTTGCCGCCCGCCTTCTTCGAGGCGCGCTTCTTGGCGTCGGACTTCTTCTTGTCAGCTTTACCCTTGGCCATTGTCCTGGTCTTTTCCAATGCCTGTGCCGGAGGCGCCATAAGGTCCCGCTCCTCCAAGTACGAAGTGCACGTTGTCCACTACTCCGTCACCAGCTCTCCTGACGATCTCTCTTAGGATCCTGCGCTTCATGAGCGTCAGCTCCTGCGCCCAGACGGAGCTGTCGACCTCGACGAACAACCTCCCGCTGTCGACGCGGACGGCTCTCGAATGACGGGCCACGTTCTCGCCGACTATGTCGGCCCAGTCGACGACGGCGCGCTGCTCGTGCAGCTTCTTCGCGAGCCCCAGGTCGGCGATGACCTGTTCCAACACCTTGCCTATAGGTTCGGCCCAACTCACTGCCGCGCCACCTCCCCCGCGTCGACGAAGAAGACCGCCGACCCCTCGCTCGGAACGATGTCCGCGTGCGCGGCCACGGTCGAGGTGACAAGCGCCTGACCGTGCTCGCCGATGTGCGACACCAGGGCCGCACCCCTTCTCTCGTCCAGTTCCGACAGCACGTCGTCCAGGAGCACCACCACGCCCAGGCCGTCCCGGTCCAGCATCTCCGCCTCGCCGAGCTTGAGGGCGATCGCGGCAGTCCTGTGCTGCCCCTGCGACCCGAACGAGCGGAGCGGCCTCCGCCCGAGCCTCACGTCGATGTCGTCCCGGTGCGGCCCGGCCAGCGTGAACCCGCGACGCCGCTCGTCCTCGCTGAGTTCGGAGAGGGCCGCGGCGAATCGCTCCCGCACGTCGCTCTCTTCGGTCGCGCCTTCCAGGGGCACGGAACTCCTGTACCCCAGGGAGAGGTTGTCCTCTCCCGAGACCGCCTCGTGAAAGCGTCCGACCGACGCCGCCAGTTCCGGAAGGAGGGCGACCCTCCCGGCGACCACCCTGCTCCCGTAATCCAGGACCTTGCTCGTCCAGGCCTCGACCATCCGATCTGACTCCTCGTCCGGAGTCCACGCCGCTAGCGCCTCGTTCCTCTGACGCAGCGCGCGCCGGTAGTTGCTGAGCGCGGCCAGATACGCAACGTCCGTCTGACAGAGCGTCATGTCAAGGAGCTTGCGGCGCGCGTCTGGGCCGCCCTTGGTGATCCACGTGTCCTCCGGGCTGAACCAGGCGACGCGGAGATGGCCGACCAAGTCCGCGAGTCTCGCGATCGGCGAACCGTCGACCGCCACTTCCTTGCCACCACCCTTCGTGAAACGGAGGACGATCGTCTCCCGTCCCGCGTCCCCTTCCACCAGGCCGCCGACGCCGAACCCGTCGTTTCCCCACCGGACGACCTCACCGTCGTTCGCGCTCCTGAGCGACCTCGCCACCGCCAGATAGGACACCGCCTCGAGAACGCTCGTCTTCCCCGAACCGTTGGGTCCGTACAGGAAGTTGATCCCTCTCTCGAGATCGATCTCGAGACTCTCGTAGTTTCTGAAGTTCGTGAGCCGGAGCGTTCTCAGCCACACCGCGTTCTCCCCTACCTGTCTCCTCCGCTCCCGGCACCGCATCCTCGGCGGCGGTCACCCGGTCCGACGCAGGACGCCAAGCACGCGTCCACCGTCAGGCGCTCAATCGAAGCGGCATGAGGAGACACATGTACTGCTCGTCCTCGGCCTCGTCCGCCGCCTTCACTATGGCGGCCCCAACGGGCGAGCCCAGGAGGAAGAGAACGTCGT
>CAYNQF010000133.1:0-4062 GCA_964399265.1 uncultured bacterium
GGGTGGGGGCTCCCCGCCTCCGCGTTCGACCCGAAGGACGAGGCCGCCTGATCATGTGCCCTGATGCACGACAATTGACAGCAAGTTCTGGTAAGATACGGCTCAAGCTGTAGGCGATTTGCGATGCGGGGCTGTTCGTTCGGAGCGCAAGGAGATCTCAGCATGACTAGTCTTTCGTCTGTCCGTCGGCACGTCAATCCAGGACTCACAGCTACGGGCTGGACAGCGGCGGCCCTCGGCGTGCTCCTCATGCTCGTGCCTGCAACCTCGCACGCGCAGCTCAACGTCCAGGTCGGCTTCTACACGCCCGCCCACGCGTCAAACTCGGCTGCGAGCTCAGATTCGGTGACGATCTCCACGACCTTCCCCGATATCGACCACTGCGCCTACCCCGCGATCGCCGTTCGGGTGGCGATCAGGAACATCACCCAAGCGCAGGCGCCGATCGTAGACGACATCACCTGGGAAGTGAGCGGCGAAGCGCACCTCGACAATGCCACGCAGGGCTGGAGCTCCCAGCAGGAGAGCCAGCGCAAGCGCACGGAGATCTGGGTGATGGCCGGACCGGAGCCAGGAGCCGGTACCGTGACTGTCTACCTCTCCGGGAGTGCCGACGTCGTCGCGGACGTGGTCGCTGCCTGCGGCGTGAATCAGACCGACCCTGCACTCCCTGCCGCCACGCAACAGGCCGTGAGCGCGAAGACGGCGACCGCCGGCTCGGCGCCGTTCAGCACGCGGGGTGGTCTCGTGCTCGATATCTTGGGAATCGAGAACGGCATCACCGCCACAACATCGAATCCGAGCCGCACCGTTGACATGAGCAATGTCATCGTGAACAGCAACTTGGCTACGTATTCGAGTCACTACACGGATACAGTCGGCTACTTTGTCGTTTCACCGCAGTGGAGCCTCAGTGCCGCAGACTACTGGGTCGACTCGGGCGTCGTCCTGCAGCCGTACCAGTCGACACGGGCAGAGCTGGCCAGCTTCGCGGCCGACCCATCCCAGAAGGGCGTCGATGTCTCCTGGCGCACAGGGTTCGAGGCGGAGAACCTGGGCTACCGCATCTACCGCGAGAGGAACGGCGTGCGCGCGCCGGTGAACGGGGCGCTCATCGCCGGCTCGGCGCTGAGCTTCCGCTCGGCCCGCCTGGAGGCTGGTTACACGTACGCGTGGCACGATCCGAAAGGACGGCCGGGAGACCGCTACTGGCTCGAGTCGGTGGACCTCTCCGGGCGGCACGAGTGGCACGGGCCGGCTGACATGGCGCGGCAGACATCTCGAATGCGAACCGCACCCAACTCGGCGCTGATCACCGAACGCGGGAAGAGCACAGCGACCTCCGCCCCTGCCCAGCAGCCGGTGAGGCCGGTGTTCCGGCGCTACGGAAGCTCTCGCCCTGACCTCGAGCGACAGGGCGAGATCGCCGCGGGGGCGGCTGCCAAGATCGTCGTGCGCGAGGACGGCTGGTACCGGGTCACCTTCCAGGAGCTGGCCGCGGCCGGGTTCCCGGCGGACGCGTCGGATACGGATACGCTGCAGCTCTACACGGACGGGCTGGAGCAGGCCATCGAGGTCTCGACGGGAGGCGGCAGCAGCCAGCTCGACGCGATGAAGAGCAGCTCTTCCGGCGCGATCGAGTTCTACGGCACGGCTGCCGACACACCGTACACGGATGGACGCGTCTACTACCTGGTCAAGGGCTCGCGGGCAGGGCTCCGCGCCGGGATGGTCGATCCGCCGATCTCCGGGCCCGCAGAGGTGGTGAGCTTCCCGTACACGGTCGAGCACCGCGAGCGGTCGTTCTACGTCACAGGGGTCGTGAACGGCGCGATGGAGAACTTCTGGGGCCGTTTCATCGGCGTGGAGGGCGCCACGCAGACGCTCATCGCCGATCACATCGCCGCCTCCGGCGACGCCCTCGTGGAGGTGGACGTCCAGGGGTTGGGCGTGGCGCACGAGCTGGTCGTATCTCTGAACGGCACGACCATCGGCACGATGAACCTCGCGCCGTGGGAGGCAGGCTCGGCGACCTTCGAGGTGCCCGATGGGCTGCTCGTCGAGGGCGAGAACTCGCTCCGGTTGGTTTCCTCAACGGAGGACGGTTACAGCCTGTTCGACACCGTGCGGCTCACCTATCCCCGCTGGTCGACCGCCGACCATGACGCACTGATCATGGGTGTCGGGCCAGGCTCCCGTGACCTGCGCATCGACGGCTTCTCCGACGCCTCGGTGCGCGTGGTGGACACCACGATCCCAGGACGCCCGGTGGAGCTCCTGGGGCCCGTCACCATGGCCGGGGAGAACGACTACGGCATCGACGTGCGCACGATCGCAGTGCCGAGGCGGGGAGACCGTGCGTTGCTCGCCTTCACGGCGGGGCAGATCAAGCACCCTGCCGCCATCACCACGAACGAGCCCTCGAGCTGGAGGACCGACCTCACCGGCGCTGACGTCATCATGATCACGCCGCGGGCGTTCGAAGACGCCCTCCAACCCCTGGTGGCGCTCCGCCGCTCGCAGGGCCTCTGGGTCGCCGTGGTGGACATCGAGGACATCTACGACGAGTACAGCTACGGCATGAAGTCGGCGCAGGCCGTTCGGGACTTCCTGCAGGACGCGTCGCGACGCTGGGAGACGCCACCTCGATTCGTGGTGCTGGCCGGCAACGGCACATACGACCCGCGCGACTACCTCGGGCTCGGCGGTGACCTGATCCCAACCATGCACGTGGACACGGCGGAGATGGAGGCGCCGAGCGACGACTGGTTCGTCGACTTCGACGACGACGGCGTCCCGAACATCCCCATCGGCCGCCTGCCGGTGGCCGATGCGGAGCAGGCGGCAGCCGTCGTGGGCAAGCTGGTCGCCTACGAGAGCTCGAGCCGCTCGTTCGCCGACGCCTTCTTCATCGCCGACGCGGCCATCGGCAGCAACTTCCAGCTCATCAACTCGGAGCTGAAGCCGCTCGTGCCGGCGGGCGTGGCGGTCGAGGAAGCGAACGTCGGCGACAGTGATGTCGCTACGGTCAGGACACGCCTCCTGGAGGTGCTGGGCGCAGGCGTGGACTTGGTCCACTACTCCGGGCACGGGAGCGTCGACCACCTGCGGGGCGATCTGCTGACCACGGCCGACGCAACCTCTCTCGGCAACGAGGATCATCCTGCGGTCTTCACCATGATGAACTGCCTCGTGGGCATGTTCGACGACCCGTCGACAGTGGCCCTCGCCAAGGCGCTCGTAGACGCGCCGGAAGGAGGCGCCGTCGCGGTGTGGGCGTCGTCGGGGACCACGACCGCACCCGATCAGCAGACCATGATGAAAGCGTTCTTTGGCGCCCTCGAGGGAAGCGGGCAAAGCGGAATGCCGACGCTCGGCGAGGCAGTTGCCCAGGCAAAGGCGGCGGCCGCCAACGTCGACGTCCGGAAGACGTGGATCTTCCTCGGCGATCCTGCGACAACGCTGCGATAGAGAGTTCGGCGCGAAGGGCTGGAAGAAGGAGAACCAGGATGTCGAGCACGAACAGCAAGCCGAGGGCGCGGGTGGCGGGTCTGGTGACGAGGGAGCTGGAGAGCGGCGAGACGATCGTGTACGACCGCGATCGCGACCGGGTGCACTGCCTCAACCCGAGCGCCGCCTTCGTGTGGCGGCACTCCGACGGCACACGGACGATCCAGCATTTGACGAGATTGCTGCACGAGGGCACGGGCCTTCCGGAGGACGAGTCGCTCGTCAGGCTCGCCCTCACGGATCTCGGCGAGGCGAAGCTGTTGGAATGCGGTGCAAACGAAGACGCGCCCGTGTCGTCGATGACGCGTCGCGAGGCCGTTCGCAAACTCGGGCACAGAGCGGCCATCGCGGCGCTGATTCCCGCAGTCATCTCGATCCTGGCTCCCGAACCGGCAGCCGCAGCTTCTTGCCTTCCTTCTGGAGCAGGATTGTGCACGTCAAATAGTGACTGCTGCGGCGATCTCGTCTGCAAAGCCGGGATCTGTGGTCCCGCTGACTAGGACTCGTCAGTCTAGGACGATGTTCCAATCCACGGTGCGTGGTTTTTGGGTT
>CAYNQF010000134.1:0-4058 GCA_964399265.1 uncultured bacterium
CGCGACGTCGGCCGCAGCAGACCCGTGAGACGCGGTCATCCAGTCCAGCACGACGGGCCCCGAATCCGTTACCATGATCTGATGCGGATGGAAGTCGTAGTGACAGAGTGAGCTCCCGTCCGGAAGCTCTTCAAGGACAGGGGCTGGTCGACGGTCGTCGCGTTCCAGACCCGCAACCCCATCCACCGCGCGCACGAGTACCTCAAGAAGTGCGCGATGGAGGTCGTCGACGGCCTCCTCATCCACCCGCTCGTCGGCGCCACCAAGAAGGGCGACATCCCGGCCGACGTCCGCATGGACTGCTACAACGCGCTCCTCGACAACTACTACCCGAAGGACCGCGTGGCTCTCTCGGTCTTTCCGGCCGCCATGCGCTACGCAGGCCCCAAGGAAGCCATCTTCCACGCGCTCGTTCGCAAGAACTACGGCGTTACGCACTTCATCGTCGGGCGCGACCACGCTGGCGTCGGCAACTACTACGGCACGTACGACGCGCAGCTCATCTTCCACGAGTTCACGCCGGCCGAGCTGGACGTGACGCCGCTCTTCTTCGAGCACTCCTTCTTCTGCAAGAAGTGCGGGAACATGGCATCACAGAAGACGTGCCCTCACGGCAAGGAAGACCACGTGTTCCTGTCGGGCACCAAGGTCCGCGAGATGCTGGCCGCCGGCGAGCTGCCGCCGCCCACGTTCACGCGTCCCGAGGTAGCCGAGGTGCTCAAGAAGGCCTATCAGGATGGGGGAGAGTAGGATGGACAAGAAGCTCCTGGTCATCGGCTTGGATTGCATGACCCCCCAGCTCGTGTTCAACGAGTGGTACGACGACCTGCCGACGCTCCGCTCGCTCATGGAGCGCGGCACGTTCCGTCCGCTCTTCTCGACGATCCCGCCCATCACCGTGCCGGCCTGGATGTCGATGATGACCTCCAAGGACGGAGGGCAGCTCGGCATGTACGGGTTCCGCAACCGCAAGGACTACTCGTACGACGCGCTCTACACGGTGAACGCGAACAACGTCAAGGAGAAGACGCTCTGGAACTACCTCTCGCGCAACCGTCTCTCCTCGATCATCTGGGGCGTTCCGCTCACGTACCCGCCGAAGCCGCTGGACGGCATCATGGTCAGCTCGTTCCTCACGCCCGACAAGAGCGTGCAGTGGACGCATCCGGCCGAGATCGCGGCCGAGGTCGGCGAGGCGGCCGGCGGCGACTACATCATCGACGTCAAGAACTTCCGCACCGACGACAAGGACTGGCTCCTCGAGCAGATCAAGGTCATGACGGAGCGGCGGTTCAAGGCGTTCCGGCACTTCTACCAGAAGGAGCGGCCGGACTTCGCGATGGTCGTCGAGATGGGGACCGACCGGATCCACCACGGGTTCTGGCGGTTCATGGACAAGACGCACCGCCTCTACGAGCCGGGCAACAAGTACGAGAACGCCATCCACGACTACTACGTCCAGCTCGACACCGAGGTCGCGCGCACGCTCGACGCAGCACCCGCAGGTACCGAGGTCATGATCGTCTCCGACCACGGCGCCAAGACGATGAAGGGCGGCTTCTGCATCAACGAGTGGCTGCAGCAGGAGGGCTACCTGACGCTCAAGGAGCAGCCCACGAAGCCCACGAAGCTCAAGCCCGACATGATCGACTGGTCGAAGACGAAGGCTTGGGGCGAGGGCGGCTACTACTCGCGCGTGTTCATGAACGTGAAGGGCCGCGAGCCACAGGGCGTCATCCGGAAGGACGAGTACCCCGAGGAGCGCGACAAGCTCATCCGCAAGCTCCAGTTCACGGTCGACGAGAAGGGCGAGAGGCTCGGGACCATCGTATACCGTCCCGAGGAGATCTACGCAGAGATCAAGAACATCCCGCCGGACCTCATCGTCCACCTTGGTGGCCTCGACTGGCGCTCGGCGGGCTCTGTGGGTATGGGTACGCTCCACATCTTCGAGAACGACACCGGCCCGGACGACGCGAACCACGCGCAGGAAGGCATCTTCATCACGAGCATCAAGTTCGGGACGTCGGTCTCGCACAAGAACCCGTACTCGATATTCGACGTGACGCCGACGGTGCTCGACTACTTCGGGCTTGAGATACCAGACGACATGATAGGGGAGTCGCTCTTTAGCGGCGACCACATGGAGCAGCCGGAGCAGCTGGCCGATAAGCTCCGGAGCTACACGTCGGAGATAGGGACGGAGCGCGCGGCGCGCAGGATCCCAGGCGCCGGCGGGCCCGACCACGTGGACACGGAGGGCGACAAGTAGGGTGAGCTGACGGGCGCCGCGGAAGGCCGGTGGCCGAGGCCGCGGAAGGCGGACGCTCGCCACGGCGATCGACGACTGACGAACACAACGCTAGGCAGCACGACCTTGGGAGGAGCAATGGCAAAGAAGGGATTCACGCTCTGGTTCACCGGCATGTCGGGAGCGGGCAAGAGCACGCTCGCCGAGGCCGTCCAGGGGCAGCTCCTGGAGCGCGGCATCAACACCGAGATCCTGGACGGCGACGTCATCCGCACGAACCTGTCCAAGGGCCTCGGGTTCTCCAAGGAAGACCGCGACATCAACATCCGGCGTGTCGGGTTCGTCTGCCACTTGCTGACCCGGAACGACGCGGTCGCCATCGCCGCCTGCATCTCGCCGTACAAGTCCATTCGCGACGAGAACCGCGAGATGATCGGCCGGTTCGTCGAGATATACTGCAAGGCGCCGCTCGAGGCACTGATCGAGCGCGACCCGAAGGGCCTGTACAAGAAGGCTCTGGCGGGGGAGATCAAGGGGTTCACCGGCATCGACGACCCCTACGAGGAGCCGGTGAAGCCCGAGGTCGTGGTCAACACGGCCGAGGAGACCATCGAGGAGAGCGTCGCCAAGATCATGCGCACGCTCGAGCTGATGGGCTACATCCCCGCTTCCGAGTCCGAGCAGGAGTACTCGGAGGAGGAAGAGGAGGAGATCAAGAAGAGGCTGGCGGACCTGGGTTACATCTAGGTCCGAGTAGGGACGGGTCATCGTAGGGGGCTTCCGACCTTGCGCGCGAGCGACTGCAGCGCGAAGCGATGCCCGGAGCGAGCGGCAAGAGCCGGAAGCCCCAAGCAAGCTGCACCTTCACGACAAGGCACGAAGATGAAGCCCCCGGTCACGGCCGGGGGCTTCTCGTTGGTTCTCATCGCCCCTTTACACCCTCGCCGCCATGTGCCAATACTGGACTTGAAGACATCTCGACCCCCCAACCGTGGGAGGTGATGTCATGAGCGCTCGTTCGATAATGTCAGTAGTCGCGCTCGCCGCGCTGGTCCTTCTGCTCGCGCCCCCCGCAACGGTCTCGGCCCAGGACATGGTGATAGGTGGCACGTTCACCATGGACACTGTTACCGGCACGGTCGGTGACGACCTCCTCGTGATCCTGGGACACGAGAACTCCTGGTCGGCCGTGCTCCACGACGTCAGCTATGGGCACCTGGTGACCTGGGTCCCGGGTGGAGACGGCCCGACGACGACCGTGTTCGCGGCGGCGTTCGAACTGACGTTCGATGGGCCCGACGCCGGGCTCCTGAACGCGGAGGTCGCGAGCCGGACCGACGCAGGAGCGCTGCCGGACGGGGGCGTATTCTGGGTGCAGGCGGACGACAACTACGGAGTGATGATTCCGCTCTTCTTCGTCAAGCCCTCGGGCGAGGACGAGGTCGCCTTCGACGTCCGGTGCGTGGTGGACGCGGGCACATTCGCGCAGGACGACGACGGGTATCCCATGATCGGACCGTTCAGCGCGTCCGGCTGCGAGTCGGCCATCGCCGACGCCCGCGGGAGTCACAGCGGCGACATCTGGACCCCCGACGGCGGGACCATGTGGCTCGACATGGAGACCCCTGCCCACGCGGCCACGTGGGGCACCATCAAGGCTCTGTGCAGGTAGGACAGGCGAGCGGGATGAAGCTGGGGGCTTCCGACCTTGGACCCGAATGACTCTGTCGCGCAGCGATAGGTGCATGTGCAGGGGCTTCCGACCTTGGACCCGAATGACTCTGTCGCGCAGCGATAGGTGCATGTG
>CAYNQF010000135.1:0-4053 GCA_964399265.1 uncultured bacterium
GTGCGGGTTGGGCACCGGGTCGTCGAGAAGCGAGAGCGGAGGTATCCGGAATGGGCCCGCCTGAACGGGCCTCTTCTGTACCGGCCGGGCCTGCGGCTGCCTCGCCGATTCGACGATGGTCGGCTTCTTCACAACCGGACGGACCGGTCTCTGGACCGGCACGGGATCGGGCTCGGGCTCCGGCTCGCGGGAACGTCCGGCCGGTCGTTCCTTCGCCCGCTTCCGGCGCGACGGTCGCTCCTCGTCCTCGAGATCGGCGACCCTGGTCTCCCGCCTCTTCTGCCTCGCGGGCTTGCGGGGCTTCGCGTCGCCTCCGGTCGAGACGATCGACTCCCACATGGACGCGGCCGCCTCCCCTGTCCTCTCCGCTGCCGAGCCGAGCCACTCGAGCAGTCCCTCGAAGTCGATCTCGGTCGTCAGGAGAGTGATCGCGACGATGCCGCCGACTCCGGCCAGGACCGTTCCGACCCTTCCTATGTGTCTTGTGCCGAAGTTCGCTATGAACGCGCCGCCCACGCCCGACACCCCGGCCGCGCGTTCGCCTCCTATCGCGTAGATGACGGACACGGCGATGAGCGACACGGCGGTCAGAAAGACCGTCTTGAGCGCGAGGGGCTCGGGATCGCTCCCCAGGAGCCTGTTCCAGCCCCACATGCAGAGCAGAACCGGCACGATCCACGCGCAGATGCCGAGCATGTTGAACATCCAGTCGGCGACCTGCCTGTTCTGAACGCCGAGCCCCCGAGCCCATATCTCCGGGCCGAGGTCGCCCGACATGGCGAAGTAGACGTGCGTGCCGAGGCTGACCCCGAGGAGGAGTCCGACGGTAATGAGAAGCACCCCGACGAGCTGTCTCCTGCGGTCGTCGGTCATGTGGTCGAAGAGCCCCATCGGTCAAGGTCTCCTGGACGGCGGCGATCCGGCCGCGGCCGTAGCCTGTGCGGGAGTCGGAGACGCGTTCCCGCGGCCGCGGGAACGCGGACCTACCTCCTCGACGCCTTCTCTCCGGATATCCGACCGTCTATGACGACGGGCACGGTCCCGTACTTGTCTATCTTCGAGCAGAAGTCGAGGTCGGCGTCGAAGCCAAGCTCTGAGAGCTTGCGGCCGTGAGTGGAGCTGCGCACCACCTCGCCGATGTCGGTCATCTTCTCGGCGACCGCCCTGCCTGCGACGGCGCCATCGTTGAGGACGAGCTTGCCTCTGTACGCCTGCGTCGTCCTGGCGACCATGAGGCCGCCGCAGACCAGGTCCTCCAGGGAGAGCTGTCCCTGGTTGCCCGCGCAAAGGATCGTCACCTTCTTGGCCCTCGACGAGAGGAGTCTGGTGACCACAGCGCTCAGGTTGAGGAAGGACCCGACGAGCAGCTGCTTCGCCGACGCGCTCTGCGTGATCGCCACCGTTCCGTTCGAGGTCGAGAGTATGAGCGTCTTGCCCTTGACGACCTTGCTCACGTACTCGAGCGGAGAGTTGCCGAGGTCGAATCCCTCGATCTCCCTGCCGTCTCTCTCCCCGCCCAGCAGCGTCTTCTTCTTCTCCAGAGTGGCGGCCAGGCGGCTGGCGTCCTCCACGCTGGAGACAGGTATGATGCGCTCGACGCCGTTCTCGCACGCCTGGACGATAGTACTGGACGCGCGCAGGACGTCTATGACGACGACATGCGTGTCCTTGACATGACCCTCAGGCAGTTCGCCTGCTCTTGTGAACAGGTTTACGTCCATAGTCAGCTAGTCAGTGCCATCGATTCCTGGCGTTTTTTTTTCCGCTCGAGAGTCCCCGTGTCGAATCGTCCCGACAGAAAGTCCGGGTCGTTCATCATCATCATGTGAAACGGTATCGTGGTGGCCACACCGACTATCACGAACTCCTGAAGTGCGCGTCGCATGCGCGCGATCGCCTCTTCCCGCGTGTTGCCGTGAGACAGAAGCTTGGCGATCATCGAGTCGTAGTGAGGCGAGATCGCGCAACCCGCGCAGAGGTGGGTGTCCACCCTGATGCCGGGGCCTCCGGGAACGAAGAACTCCTCGATGATGCCGGGCGACGGAGCGAAGTTGCGCTCTGGATCCTCGGCGTTGATGCGGCACTCGATGGCGTGACCGCGCAGGTGGAGATGGTCCTGCGTGACCCCGATCGTCTCGCCCGCCGCGATGCGTATCTGTTCCTTGACCAGGTCCACGCCTGTCACGAGCTCCGTGACCGGGTGCTCCACCTGGATGCGGGTGTTCATCTCCATGAAGTAATAGCTGTCGTCGGGGTCGAGCAGGAACTCGACGGTGCCGGCGCTCACGTAGCCTATGCTGCTCGCGCCGCGGACGGCCGCCTCGCCCATCTTCGCCCGCAGCTGGGGGGTCACGCCCGGCGAGGGCGACTCCTCGATGAGCTTCTGGTGCCGCCGCTGGATCGAGCAGTCCCTCTCGCCGAGCTGCACAACGTTCCCGGTCGTGTCGCCCAGGATCTGGAACTCGATGTGTCTCGGGGCGATCAGGTGCTTTTCGATGTAGACGTCGCCGCTTCCGAAGGCGGCCTTCGCCTCGGAGCTGGCCACGGAGAGGTACTTCAGGAGTTCCTCGCGGTCGTTGGCCCGCCGCATGCCCTTGCCGCCGCCGCCGGCCTTGGCCTTGATCATGACGGGGTATCCCACCGCCTCGGCCACCTCGATGGCGTGCTCCTCACTTTCGACCGAGCCCTCGCTGCCGGGCACCACGGGAACGCCCGCCAGGATCATCCTGCGCCGCGCCTCGGACTTGTCTCCCATCTGGCGCATCATGTCGGCCGTGGGGCCTATGAACGTGAGTCCGTGGACCTCGCAGATCTCCGCGAAGTCGGCGTTCTCGGCGAGGAAACCGTAACCCGGATGAACGGCGTCCGCGCCGGTCACCTCGCAAGCGCCGATGATGGCCTTGACGTCCAGGTAGCTCTCGCCGGTGGCCGCGGGGCCGACGCACACCGCCTCGTCCGCGAACTTCACGTGCAGGGCGTCCTCGTCGGCCTCCGAGTGTATGGCCACCGTCGCGATGCCGAGTTCCTTGCAGGCTCGCATCACCCTGAGCGCGATCTCACCTCTGTTGGCGACGAGGATCTTCTGGAACATGCGTTGGCTCCAAGCGGGCCGCAGGACTGACGGCGTCGGCTAGTCGGGCTGCACCAGGAAGAGTTCCTGTCCGTACTCCACGGGCTGGGCGTTCTCAACGAGCACCCTCACCACCGTCCCCGACACCTCCGACTCGATCTCGTTCATGATCTTCATGGCCTCGACGATGCAGACCACCTGACTCCTGTTGACCCGGTCGCCCTGCCTGACGTACGGAGCCGCGCCCGGCGACGAGGAGGAGTAGAAGGTCCCGACCATCGGTGAGACGATCGGGACGAGTCCCAGGTCCCGGTCGGCCGTCTCGTCGGGCGTCGACTCGCGTGCTGCAGTGACGGGAGCGGGCTCCGGCGCCTCGGGGCGTTGCACCTGCGGCTGGACGATCTGTCCGGAGGCCTTGGCAATGCGCACCGAACTGAGGGGTCCCCTGATCTCCAGCTCATGGATGTCGCTGTCTTCCACCAGACGGATCAGGTCCTCGAGCTTCTTTCTGTCCATTTGGCCTCCTGGACTTCCCGATGCCCGCGGCCGTCAGACGCGAGACACGTACGCGGCGTTCCTCGTGTCGACCTTGATGACGTCGCCCTCCTTCACGAAGAGAGGCACCTGCACGACGGCGCCGGTCTCGAGCGTGGCAGGCTTGGAGCCGCCCGACACCGTGTCTCCCTTGACGCCCGGGTCCGTCTGGACGATCTCGAGTTCCACGAAGTTCGGCATCTCCACGATGATAGGAGTGGTTCCCTCCAGGAGCATCTCGACCTCGAGGCCCTCCTTGAGGAACCCTGCTTCCGCATCGCCTATGGTCTCCCTGGGAAGCGAGACCTGCTCGTAGCTGCCGAGCATCATGAAGTGGAAGAGATCGTCGGAGTACAGGAACTGCGCCTTCTGGCGTTCGAGGCGGACATCGTCGACCTTCTCGCCCGCCCGCCAGGTGACGTCCAGAACCTTTCCGGTCGTGATCTCCT
>CAYNQF010000136.1:0-3928 GCA_964399265.1 uncultured bacterium
TGGCCAAGACCGAGATCGTCGACCAGGAGATACAGGTCGAGGAGGACTACTGGGTCGAGGCCGCGGAATGGGCGGACAGCCTCGGTGCCGACATAATCTCGAGTTCTCTCGGGTACTTCGAGTGGTACGACTACTCCGACATGGACGGCGCGACGGCCGTCACGACAATCGCCGCGGACATGGCGGCCGCGAGAGGCATCGTCGTCGTCATCTCGATGGGGAACGAGGGCGGCGGGGCCTGGAGGTACATGATTGCGCCGGCCGATGGGGACAGCGTCCTGTCGATCGGAGCCGTGGACTCGGGCGGCGACAGGGTGTGGTTCAGCTCCGTTGGCCCGACGTACGACGGTCGCATCAAGCCTGACGTCATGGCGCAGGGACTCTACGTCCACGTGGCCACCACCGTCGACACCGCGTCCTACGCGGAGTCGAGCGGGACCTCTTTCTCCTGTCCGCTCACGGCCTCAGCCGTTGGTCTGCTTCTCCAGGGACATCCGGACTGGGGCCCCGCAGACGTCATGGAGGCACTGCACTCCACCGCGTCGCAGAGCGGATCGCCGGACACACTGATGGGCTGGGGCATACTCGACGCGTACGCGGCGATGTACGACGAGTCGGTCGGCGTCGATGAGCCGCAGGACCAGGCCGACTCGCGGCTTGTGTGGAGCCGCACCAATCCCGCAGGGCCCGGGACGCGCGTCGCGTTCACCGTCACCGAGCCCTCGGTAGTGCGCGTCGTCGTCTACGATCCCGGCGGCCGGGTCGTGCGCACTCTGGCGGACGGGTTCATGCTGCCGGGGACGTACGACGCCCGGTGGGACGGGCGAGCGGAAGGTGGCGCGCCGGCGGCCAGCGGCGTGTATTTCCTCGAGATGACGTCGGGCGACGTGACCGCCCGCGCCAAGATGGCCTTTCTTCGATGACACAGTGATGATGGAAGCACGAGTGGCCGCGGTCCGGAGGAGGGCCGCGGCCGCTTCGTTGTCGGTCTCCGCTCTTGACACTCTCCGTCCGCTCCCACAGAATCCGGGCAGTCTGGGCAGTTGTGTCCGGACCACGTGAACCGGAACGTAAACAAGCGATATAACGAAGGAGTCGCCGATGTCACGACGCGGACTCGCGGGCTGCAGCGTGGCCGTTGCCGCCGTCTGCCTGCTCGTAGCCTCGCTCGCGCCGGCGCAGACGTTCACGGCCCAGGACCTCGATCTCCTAAAGACCCTGTCGCCGGAACAGCGGGCGAGACTTCTCGAGACTTACGGCGCGGCGCCCGCGGAGGAACGCGAGCGGGACGTGACCACGCCGGATCTTGTCGGGCCAAGGAGCCCGGAGCGGAGCGTGGCGGAGGACGAGCTGGCGAGAGAAGGCCGGGCGGACGCCGCCCCGGATGCTCCACTTCTCTCGTCGGACGAGCCCGTGGCGGACGGGGCGGTTGAGATACGACGCGCGTTCCGGGACTTCGTCCAGGAATCTCACCCGCTCGAGGTCGACCAGGACCTCAGACAGTTCGGGTATGAGCTGTTCGCAGGCGCTCCGACCACGTTCGCTCCCGCCACCGACGTTCCCGTCAGCCCCGACTACATCATCGGTCCCGGCGATGAGATACACATCCAGCTGTACGGTAAGACCAACCTTACTACGGACCTCACCGTCGACCGGGACGGCATGATCTCCTTCCCCGAGATCGGCCCCATCACGGTCGCCGGCCTCACGTTCCGCGAGATGAAGGACGTGATAGGCCGAGAGGTGGAGAACCGGACGATCGGTGTGGATGTCAGCGTGTCGATGGGCCGTCTTCGCTCTATTCGGGTGTTCGTGCTCGGAGAGGTCTTCCGCCCCGGGAGCTATACCGTGAGCGGCCTGTCGACGCTGACGAACGCTCTCTTCGCGAGCGGCGGCGTCCTCAAGATAGGCAGCCTCAGGCATGTTCAGCTGAAGCGCGCGGGCTCGGTCGTGAGCGAGATGGACCTCTACGATCTTCTCGTCAGAGGAGACACGTCGTCGGACGCGAGGCTCATGCCCGGCGATGTGATATTCGTGCCGCCCGTCGGTCCCCTGGTCGGCGTGGCCGGCGAGGTCCTGAGGCCCGCAATCTACGAGATGAACGGTCCCATGACGGCGAGGCAGCTCATCGATCTTGCGGGAGGTCTGCGCCCCATCGCCTTCCGGGACCTGATGCAGCTCGAACGCATCGAGAACGGCGAGAGAGTGACCTACGACATGAGCTTCGACGGCACCGCCGAGCGTCCTCTGGAGAGCGGTGACCTGCTCAAGGTCTTCTCCATCGTCGATGAGGACCAGCTGGCGGTCTTCCTGGAGGGCAACGTCCTTCGTCCCGGGATGCGCCAGTACTACGATGGGATGAAGCTACTGGACGTCATATCTTCTCCCGACGAACTCCTGCCCGAGACGTATTTCGCGTACGGGCTCATCGAGCGTGAGAATGACCTCAACCGCGAACTCGAGTTCATCGGGTTCGACCTGGGCGCCGCGCTCATCGACGGGCGTCCCGAGGCGAACGTGACGCTCAAGCCGCGGGACAGGATCTACGTGTTCCACCGCGGTCACTTCCGCGAGGCGCCGAGCGTCAGCGTGCGCGGCGAGGTGCGGCTGCCGGGAACGTACGCGTATACCAAGGACATGCGAGTGCTCGACCTGATACTCGCTGCCGGCGGTCTCACACGAAACGCCTGGACGCATGCCGCCGAGCTGATGCGCACCGACCCGGCGACGATGAACGTGACACGCGTGCCGCTGGATCTCACGCGGGTTCTTGCCGACGAAGAGGGAAGCAACATCTTGCTCGAGGACATGGACGAGCTGGTCGTCCACTCCATCTGGGAGTTCAGGCAACACGATCAAGTGCAGGTCCTGGGCGAGGTCAACAAGCCGGGGACCTATCCGCTCTTCGACGACATGAGGGTGTCGGACCTCATCTTCTCGGGCGGCAACCTGAAGGAGTCCGCGTATCGTCAGGAAGCAGAGCTGACCCGGTATTCCGTGGTAGACGGTGAGCGACGCGAACTCAGACAGGTCGTCGTCAACCTGGCGGCCGTCTTGGACGGCTCCGTCGAGGCCGACATCATTCTGCATCCCTACGACAAGCTGCTCGTTCGCCGAATCAGCAACTGGCGCGGCGACGAGGTCGTCGAGGTCACCGGAGAGGTGGCCTTCCCCGGGCGCTATCCGATCGAGGACGGCGAGAAGATGTCGCATCTCATCGAGAGGTTCGGAGGGTTCCTGACCGACGCCTACCTCCCGGCGGCCGTCTTCACGCGCGAGGGCGTGCGGCAGCTCCAGCAGGAGCAGCTGGCAAGGATGGCCGACCAGCTCGAGGCGGACCTGTCCAGACTCACCGTCTCGACCTCCCAGTCCCAGTCGGCGAGCGCGTCGGCGCAGCGCCAGGCGGCGGTCGAGGCCGGAAGTCAGCTCGTGGCGGAGCTTCGGACGACCAAGGCGACCGGTCGCATGGTCATCTCGCTGGAGGACGCCCTGAGACATCCGGAGGACGCCGACATCGTGCTCGCCGACGGCGATGCTCTCTACGTTCCCAAGCGCCCCGACTTCGTGATGGTCATGGGCCAGGTCAACAATCCCACCGCGTTCGTATACGAGGAGGGGAAGCGTGTCCGCCATTACGTGAGGCTCGCTGGAGGAAAGACTCGCTTCGGCGACATCGGCAAGACGTACGTCGTGCGGGCGGACGGTTCGGTAGACCGGAGCCGCTGGGCCCGCCTGCGCCCCGGGGACGTCGTCGTCGTTCCGGAAACGCTCGAGCGGTTCGCCGGCATGCAGTTCCTGCTCGACATCAGTCAGGTCCTGTATCACATCGGGATAGCGGCGGCCAGCGCCTACACCGTCGGGCTGTTCAAATAGGGGGCCGGGATGCGCGAGTTCCTCTCGCTGTTGTGGCAGCACAGGACGAGGCTGG
>CAYNQF010000137.1:0-3928 GCA_964399265.1 uncultured bacterium
GACGCGTTCACCGGGACGCCCTTCTGCGGCAACCCGGGGGCAGTCGTGATCACGAAGGAGCGGCTGTCGGACGAGACCATGACGGCGGTCGCCTCTGAGAACGGCCTCTCCGAGACCACGTTCCTCCACCCGCGAGGCAACGCCTTCGAGATCAGGTGGTTCACGCCCGTGGTAGAGGTCGATCTGTGCGGTCACGGGACCCTGGCCAGTGCCTACGTGGTGTTCGACAACGCTATGGCCCACGGCGACGAGGTGCAGTTCGCAGCAAGGGTCGACGTTCTCACGGTGAAGCGTGACGGGCGGCTGTTCGTGATGGATTTCCCGTCGCGCCCGGCCGAGCCGACGGGCCTCACGGATCGCGTTGCGGACGCCCTGGGTGCCCGTCCGAGCGAACTCCTGCGATCGCGGGACCTGATGGCGGTCTTCGGTAGTGAAGAGGAGGTCGCCGCGCTGTCGCCCGACTTCTCCCGGATCTCGGAACTCGACGCTCCCGCCGTCATCGCCACGGCGCCCGGGCGGAAGGTCGACTTCGTGTCACGTTTCTTCGCCCCGGCGATGGGAGTGCCGGAGGATCCCGTCACGGGCTCCGCTCACTGCACCCTGGTTCCCTACTGGTCGAGTCGTCTTGGCAAGTCATCGCTCCGGGCGAGGCAGGTGTCGCGCCGCGGTGGAGACCTGTTCTGCGAGGACCGTGGAGACAGGGTCCTGATCGGCGGCGAGGCCGTCTGCTACCTGCGGGGCGAGATCGAGATCCCGAGTCAGTAAGCGAGAGCGCCGGACAAGCCGCGTTCGCGGCCCATCCGGCGCCATCGAGACTACCATTCGCAGCGCGCCTGTGCCCACTGAGCGGCCGGCGCGTTTCCTTCCCCTAACGCATCAGTACCAGCTTCTTCGACGAGCGCCAGCCGTCCACCTGGGCGCGCACGAAGTAGATGCCGGCCGACACGGGGTGTCCGCTCCTGTCGGCTCCGTTCCACTCGAGCCTGTGCTCGCCCGAGGGGAGCGTCCCCGAGGTCAGGGTCGTCACCAGACGGCCCCTCACGTCGAAGACGTCGACGCGGGCGTTGCCCGGCGACGGCATCGACAGAACCAGTTCGGCGCGGTCGGAGAACGGGTTGCGCGACCCTACGGCGAGAGAGAGCACCGAGGGCGCCTCGTCCGGCACGCCCGTTCCGCCCTGCACGTAGGCCGTCAGAGTGACCGTCAGGTCGCTCAGCACGGTCCCGCCGAGCACGTCCTGGTCGTCCCTGCTGTGGAAGGTGAGCGCGGCCGTGTAGAGGTAGTCCTCAGTGGCCCCGCTGTCGTCGAACTGCAGGGTGAAATCGCCGGAACCGGCGCCCAGGTCGACCGGAATGGTTCCGCCCGTCAGATGGAACCTGTCGTCGCCGCCCACGATCTCGGCGGAGTAGACGTTGAGCATGGCCTGAAGCGAGTCGTACTCGTAATTCCACACGGACACCTGCTGGTCAGCGAAGTCGCCGGCGGCGTGAGAGCCGAAGTCGAGCGAGCCGGTCGTCACGACGTAGCCCGATGCCAGCGACGGCTGAGCGTGGTTGACGACCGTTCCCGTAAGCGACACGCCCCAGCTCGGATGATCCGGATCGTCGCTCTGGATGGTCACCGAGCTACTCCTTGAGCCCGTGTTGGCGGTGTCGATGGTCACGTTGTGCTGGTTCGTATCGCCCGCCGGCAGGTCGAATGGGCCGGTCGGTCCGGAGAACCCGCTCGAGTACGAGAGCGTGTAGGTCAGGTCGTCCGCGGGCGCCGTGGCCGAATTCTCGACCGCGAGCGTCATGGCCGCCTGCGTCCCCACCGCCACGTCGCCGAACGCGAGCAGCGATGGGGCATCGAGCCTGGCCGGGAGTTCGAAGTCGGCGAACACCGGCACGTGGTCGGCCGCAGCGTGAAGGGCGTCAGCCACGGCCGCGCTCACGGCGTAGTTGGTGCCCTCGTTGATGGACTGATTGAAGTGCTGGCCGTCGTTGCCGAAGGCCGTGTACGTACCCTGGAGGTACTCCATGCCAACGCCGTCATCCAGGGCGTACGACGTAAGAAGGAAGTCGAATCTGTCGTCCATGCCGCCCGTGGCGCCGCCCCCGAACGAGTCGGTCCTTGGCGACTGGGTGTGGATGTCGGCGAACGACGAGTTGTCGTGCCACGTCCCGGGCCTGTTGATGGGGTCCATCGCGCGCCCGTCGTTGTCCGCCTCGTTGGCGAGCAGCTTCTCGTAGGAGTCCTCGGTGCTCGCCCTCAGATTGTAATCGCCACCGAGCATGAAGCATGTGCCGGATGGGAGCGCGTTCAGGTGGTTCCTGAGGATGGTCGTCTCGGCGAGCCGCTGTGCCTGGTCGCTCGACGTCGAGCCGGCCTTGAGGTGCATCGAGTAGACCCTGAACTCGGCGGCCGGCGACGTGTAGCCTACCGGCCTCAGGACGTACTCGGATATGTTCCTAAGCGAGGTCGCGATCTCCGAGTGCGAGACGTAAGTGACGACTGACGGCTTGTAGAAGAGCGCGTTGTCCGTGTCGGGGCCGTCAACGAAGGGGCCCGCCGCATAGAGGCCGGGCGTCCCGTAGTTCAGTACGTTGTTCAGGAACTGGTTGACGCCGGCCTGGCTCAGCATCTCCTGAACGACCAGTACGTCCGGTTGGACCTCGTCAATCACGGTCCTGAAGTCCGGCACCCTCGCTGTCCCCGTGGTGCCTGGGAAGTTGAGCACGTTGTACGAGCACACGCGGACGGCCGATGCCTGCGATGCCGCGAGGGCGACGACAGTCAGCACGACGATGATCAGGGCGTGGGTCCTTGTGGACCTAATGTTCTTCTGTCTCAAGGGGCTCTTCCTCTTCTGGCCTGAATCACCTTTCGGGAACGCATAAATCCTTGCATAGCAACTATTTACTAGCATACACTACTTGGTGGACCTAGTCAAGAAGCTGTGTGGCCGTGTCTTCCGCACGCCCGGAACGCGGCGCGGGCAGGCACGTTAGCCTGCTCGTTGACACGCACGGGCCGGGGCTACTAAAGTCTGCGGAACACGTCGCGACCCGGATTACGGAGACGGCCGCCCTGGTCGTCACTTCGAGAGGGGGGACAGGTGGACTGTGTCAAGGCCAAGCGAGTCTATACCGGAAAGGCCGTCGTCGAGAACGCCCACGTGCTGTTCGAGCGGGGCCGGATCATAGGCATCTCGAGGGACGCCAAGGGCTCGAAGAAGGGCAGCTTCCACACGGTCACACCGGCGTTCATAGACCCGCACAGCCACATCGGCATGTTCAGGGCGGGGGAGCCGTCGGGCGAGTCGGAAGGGAACGAGCTCATGGACTCTGTCCTGGCGCTTCCGGACGCTCTGGACTCGGTGCAGATGGACGACGCGGCGTTCACGTCGGCGATCGAGGCGGGCGTCCTCTATTCGTGCGTCGTCCCCGGAAGCGGCAACATCATCGGCGGGCGCTCCGCGGTCATACGCCACTACGGCAAGGACACCAACGACGCCCTCTTCGCGAGGGCGGGCGTGAAGGCCGCGTTCGGCTACAACCCGATGTCGACGGTCGAGTGGAAAGGCAAGCGCCCGTCGACGCGCATGGGTGCGCTGGCCATCCTCCGCGCCAAGCTCGACAGCGTGTGCCAGAAGATCCACAAGCAGGACAAGGCCAAGGGCAAGAAAAAGGAAGAGGTGACCTTCACCGCGGAGGAAGAGGTGCTGCGCGACGTTCTGACGCGGAAGGAGCGCCTCAGGGTCCACGTCCACAAGATCGACGACATCGCGGCGCTCCTGCGCATCGTGGACGAGTTCAAGCTGAGTGTCACCGTCGAGCACGCCGGCGACGTACATCAGCCTGAGATCTATACGGAACTCAAGAAGCGGAGGATCCCGGTCGTGTACGGGCCTCTCGATTCGCATCCGTACAAGGTCGAACTGAAGCAC
>CAYNQF010000138.1:0-3909 GCA_964399265.1 uncultured bacterium
CAGACGACCTCTTGCACGCCTACGTTGACGACGAGTTCTCATTCAGCATGTCGTATCCGTCCTCCTGGCGAAACACCGATCCTGGCGAGGTCGGCACACGAGTGTACGGCAGCAGGAACCAAGCGTTGGCCAAGAGCTATTCCGACGCCTTCGTGGCGGCCGCCTTCGCGGACTGGCACGGTCCCACGTACGATGGCTGCTATCTGGACTTCGTCTGGGTCGAGGTACTCGGCGGCGGCCCGACAGACGCATCACCTCTCGCCGAGGCGAAGAACAACATCGAGCAGTTTATCGACGCCGTGACGCAGGCGGACTCCCGGGTCCGACTCTTGCGGCCCATCCGAGACGTCAGGCTGGGCACAGCGGCAGGGTTCAAGTACACGTGGCTGCTCCCTGTCGATCACTTGAACGTAATAGCGACAGAATGCCTCCTCTTCGCCGACGACACGTGGTACTACCTCGAGTTCGCGGCCAGCGAGGAGGACTGGGACAAGTATGCGCCGCTCTACGACGAGATCCTTCAGAGCTTCACGGTCGCGGGCGGCTCCCCGATCATTTGACGTATTTGGCGAACGATGCCAGCGCGAGGTAAGGCTGGATGCGCGTGCGAGTTATCTCGAACACGGATCCCGGGCCGAGAGAATCCCCGTCGTCGGTGGCCACCGCCATCACGTAGCCTGCGCTTCTCGTCGCTTCGATGACCCTCTCGTCGTACTCTCCCGATGGGTAGCAGAAGACGTACACGGGCCGGCCGACCTGCTGAGCTATGGTCTCGCGTGAATCGACGAGCTCGGAGCGCAGACGCTCATCGGACACCCCGGGCAGGCCGGGATGCGAATACGAGTGTGACTGTACTGCCATGCCCGCATCCGCCATTTCCCGCAGTTGATCCCAATCCATCTGTCCCTGCGCACCAACGGTCTTGGTGATCACGAAGAATGTGCCGGTGAGGCCTCGCTCCACCAGAATGGGAAAGGCCACCGTGTAGTTGTCCAGACCACCGTCGTCAAAGGTCAGAGCCACGGCTTTCTCCGGAAGAGTCTTCAGACCGGCCATCGCTAGATACGCATCCGCCAATGTCACCGTGTGGTATCCGTTCTCCACCAGATAGTCCATCTCGTCCACGAAATCGGGTGTTCGCACGGTGAGACCGTCGGCGTACTTCCCGGCAGGAGGTGGCTCGTCGTCGACGTAGTGATACATGAGGACCGGCACGTGAACCGAGACGGCATCGGCCGGTAGAGGACTCGACAGTGCCTCGAGCTCCCCCTCCGAGAAGCCCTTCTGGTCGTCGTCCAGCCACAGCCCCACTCCCACGCCGAAGCTGCCGACCGCTTCAGCCGGATTCGTCGGCGAATACCCCAAGGCCAAGATCAAAGCGAGAACGATCACGGCCATCAACAACAGCACCGTGAGCGCCGGGATCCGAGAAACCGCCCCGCGTCGGTCTGGGCTCCTGGGGTCGCGCCTCGGGGTCACGCCCGCAGAGCCTCGTGCTCGGCGTGGACGAGTCGCGCGAATTCGATGTCCCTCTTGATCTGCCGCGCCAAGTGGGCCGGATCGGCGAACGTCTTCTGTCCGCGAATCCTCTCGAGAAAATCCACAGCCAGGTACGCCCCGTAGAGATCGCCCTGGTAATCGAGCAGCAGCGTCTCAATGCGAACCTTGTGGTCACTCTCGAACGTCGGATTCGTTCCGACGCTCGTGACCGACGGATGCACGTCTTCTCCGTTGACCACGGACCGCGTGACGTAGACCCCCAACCCTGGCATGGCCAGGTCGCGCTGGGGAACTAGGTTGGCCGTGGGAGTCTCGAGGACCTTTCCACCCCGGCCCGCGCCGCTGACCACCGTGCCCTCGAGACGATGGGGCCGCCCTAGAAGGCGTGTCGCCTCCGCGACGTGCCCCCGCTTCAGGAGCTCACGGATGCGCGTGCTGGAGATGACCTCCCCCGAGTCCTCCACCAGTGGCACTGGACGAACCCGGAAGCCATGGGTAGCGCCGTAGATGGCGAGGTCGTCCGCGGAGCCGGCCCCCCGATGGCCAAAGCGAAAATTGTCCCCTACAAACACCGCATGGGCGCCAAGACGCTTGGAGAGCACGGCGCCACAGAACGATTCGGGAGAGAGCTGAGCGAACGTGTGGTCGAACTTGACCACAACCAGTTCGTCGATACCGACTGCCTCGAGCAGTTCGGCCTTGCGCTCCAGGGAGGTGAGCATGCGCGGCGCAGAACGCGGGCGTAGAACCCGCTCTGGGTGGGGGTAGAAGGTGACCGCAGCCGCGAGTGCATCCGTCGACCGGGCCTCGTCGATGGCCTGGGTGAGGATGCGCTGATGCCCGCGATGCACACCGTCGAACACTCCGATGGCGACTACCCTGCCGCGCGCGGATGCCTCGGCGACGTCTTCCAGTGAGGAATAGAGGCGCATGTTCAGGCCGGCCTCGAAACGACCACACGGGGCTTCGCGACGCTGCCGTGGCGCTCGTATACGGCGAGAAGGGTCCCTCCTGCGTAGACCCTGAAGAGAGGCCACGGCGCCGAGATCAACTGGTTGCCGTTCTCCGCGAGCCGAGCTTCGGTCGGGCTCAGCTCCTGCCGCGGCAGAAAACCTAGAGCATCATCGAGGTCGAGCACTCCGGGTCCGCCCACGGCTTGGGGCCACGACTCGAGCTCGTCGGAATCCAGGGCGTTCTCCACTCGGAAGGGACCGATGCGGGTGCGCCTCAGCGACGCCGCGTACGCCCCCGCCGCTGTCGCCACTCCGATCTCTTCGGCAAGTACGCGGGCGTAGGTGCCGCTGCCGGTCAGGGCGAGCAACCGCGCCGTCTGAGCCTCCTCGTCAAAACCGATCATGGTGAGATCGTAGACCATGACCTCACGCTCCGGGGTTTCTACGTCCTCGCCCCGATGGGCCCTCTTATATAGGGCATCGCCCGATACTTTGACGGCCGACGTGAGGGGCACCTTCTGTCGTACGCGACCCCGGAAAGTATCGAGCGACCGCAGCACCTGCTCAGCCTGCACACGTCCACCCGTCGGCGCTATTTCGCCGGTGGGATCGGCGGTCGACGACACGGCGCCGAACTGAACGGTCAGGTCATACTCCTTGGGCAGGCCCATCAGCAGGCTCGAGAGACGCGTCGCCTGGCCCGCCAAGACCAGAAGAAGACCACTCGCAAACGGGTCGAGAGTGCCGGCGTGGCCAACGCGCACTCTCGCACTCCAGCGTTGAGACCCCCCGGCTCGGCCCGCGGCGCCCACGCCCCGGCGCGCGACACGTACCATGTCGAAACTGGTCGGGCCGATGGGCTTGTCCACCAGAACTACGCGGCCGGTCATCGCCTGGGGACCGGCATGGATGGGTGCGGCTCCGGACCGAGTCTCATGAGTCACAAGCTCGCCTCGACCTGCTCTTCGATCCATTCCAGCACCGTGGCCAGCCGGTCCTCACTGGTGAATCCCGCAGCCCGCACGTGCCCGCCTCCGCCCTGACGAGCAGCCAGAACCGCGACATTGACGGTGCCGTCCGTGGAACGGAGGCTGACCTTAGTCTCCGGCCTGCCGTCGCGGGTCCGGCTCCTGGCCAAGGCCGCCACCCTGACGCCATGGATGCGCCGCAGGGTATCGATGATGCCCTCAGCATGTCCCTCGTCGGCCCCGGCCAACGCGAAATCCTCGTTGTCCAGCCACGATGTCACCAACGCCCCGCCCAGACGGATGTCCAGGTGGCAGAGAGCGCGTTCCAGCAGGCGTAGTTTGGGCAGCGGCGTGCTCTCGTACACCTGGCGGTAGACCGTCGCCACGTCGAGGCCTCGCTCCTGCAGCTCGGCAGCCATGCGATGCGCATCCGGCGTGGTATTGGAATACTGGAAACGGCCCGTATCGGTGACGAGACCCACGTAGAG
>CAYNQF010000139.1:0-3887 GCA_964399265.1 uncultured bacterium
GTCTGTTTCGTTCTCTATGCAGTGATGAGCCGTCATGAAGTACGGCGTTCCGTCCTCGGCGGTGTTGTTGATCATGAAGCCCGTGCAGAAGAGGTCGCCGCCCGTCGAGATGACCGCGACGCTCGGGATCTCGTTCCACCAGTCGTCTCCGACCGGACAGATGACGTCGTTGTTGCAGGACCCGGGCGCGCGCGACAGAAGTTCGCTGAAACCCCGGTAGCCCACGTTGACGGACGTGAGAGTGAGCCCCAGGTTGTCGATCTCCTTGGTCGGAAGGGTCACCTCGACGACGATGTCGTCGGACAGCACCACCGGCGTCCAGAGCTCGCCGTGGGCCTCGTTGTCCTCAGCCGTGTACGGGCCGATGATGTAGCTTCCGTCCGAGGCATAGACCAGGAGCCGTCCCGCCTGGGGCATCTCGTACAGCCCGAAGCCCAGGTTGATGGAGACCGCTCCGGGCGAGGAGACGCGGAGCCTCCACATGCTGGTGCCCAGCTCGATCTCCTCCCACCGTCCACTATCGAACGGCGACAGCGAGACGGGATTCTTGATGGCGTAGCGTGGGGCCAGCCCCTCGCTCTGCCGCACCTCGTCCTCGGCGCGAACCGCGGCCAGGTCGACCGACGGTACATCCACGCGCTGCACTGCCGAGAGCGGCGCGCAGTCGTGCAGGTAGGCCGCGGGAAGGGCTTCCGTGACCTTCGCGGCGACCGGCGCGGCCACCAGAAGTACTGCCAGCAATGCCAACGCGATGTGCCCCCGGGGGGCGGGGTGCTTCGTCATCTCGCTGCCTCCCTGATCCTCTGCGCCTCGCGGCGCGCCCCTTTCGGAACTCCTCACCAGACAAGGGGACCGGCGGATCCCCAGACACAATTATACCACAACGAGCATGGAGCATCCAGCGGCGTTACTGAGCGCGACTGCAGTTATGTGTGACGCGATGACCTACGGAGTGCAGAACAGACCTACTGCGTGTGTTCTCTTGACGGTGAACGGTCGTCGCCATATTCTTGCGTGGCTGTCTAGCTTGTGATACCCTTGTAGTGGCTTCTACCACCGCAAGTCGTTGTGGGGTGTTAGAGACCGTCGCACAGCTTCGGACGGAGCAGCGAGTTCCATTCGTGAGCGGGTGTACCAGGAAAGGTTCGCGAGAGGCTGGAAAGGAGGTGTTGGCCTGCCGGATTGATATGTCAGGGGGCCGCGTAGGCTGCCGCGGCCGGGAGTTGCACACGCGCTAGTGAGGAGGCAACGATGCGCTTCACGATAGCTTTGGTTCTTGTTCTTGCGGTTGCAACCGTCGCATTCGCCGGCGTCGAGAACAAGCTGGCAGTGCCGACCCCGACGCAGAGAGGCGCTCTCATCTGCGACAACGCCATTCCAATCATGTGCGGCGAGACCCTCTCCGGCGACAACACAGGCCTGATGGGGACCGTCACGAACTACTCGTGCACCACCTGGAACGAGGGCGGTGGCGAGATGGTCTACGAAGTGACGCTCGCCGGCCCGGAGTGCTACACGCTCACGGCCGAGCTCACCAACATGTCCAGTGACCTGGACATCTTCATCCTTGGCAGCTGCGACGAGACCGACTGCATGGCCTACGGCGATGCGACCGCCACGTCGCCCTGCCTCGAGCCGGGCACGTACTACGTCGTGGTCGACGCATACGGCAGCGCCCCCACGGGCGGCGCCTTCGATGTCACCGTGACGTGCGATGCGTGCGATTGCCCGGTCGAGGCGTGCTGCCCGTTCCCGTACACCTGCGTCGAGAACGACTTCAACGTCAGCGACAACGGCGTAATGCTCATTGACTGCGGCGAGGGCCCGAACCCGTGGGCTTGGGGCGTAGACGCGGGCATCCCGCAGGTCGCCTGCGACGACGTCGCCGTGACGAACATCCTGGGCACCGTGCTGGGCGGCACCTACGGCACGCTCGTCGGCGGCGCGGCTGCGATCGGTCCGTTCGACATCACCGAGAGCTGCTCGTGCCTCGAGCTGTGCCACTACTACGACACTGAGAGCGGCTTCGACGGCGGCAACGTCAAGGTCTCGACCGACGGCGGCGCCACGTGGCAGCTGATCACGCCGTCCGACGGCTACGACGACATTCTCGACAGCACGTACTTCATTCCCGAGTGCGTCGCCGGTGAGCTGGTCTTCACGGGCGACAGCGTGACGTTCGTCCGCGACTGCTTCGTGCTCGACGCCTTCATCGGCCAGCAGGTCATGATCGGCTTCTTCTTCGGGTGCGAGAGCTACGAGACGGACGACCTCGGCTGGTACATCAAGTGGGCCAAGATCGGCGGAACCGAGTACTCGCCGGTCCAGGATTCCACGTGGGGTTCGATCAAGTCGATGTACCGCTAGATCGGTTCCCTCAAGATCCATGAGAAGGGGCGGCTCACTGCCGCCCCTTCTTCTTTGCCCGGGAACGGCGACGAGCACGGAGACCATGCGTGTTGAACTCGGCGGCACGACGCTGTATCATCCTGCTCTCGGACGAAGCTTGGACGTAGAGGGAGGCGAGCACGACTTGAGCGCGTGGGCGAGGTTCGGAGGGGTCCTGTTCAGGGTCAGGAGCGTCACTCCGGTGCTCCTGGTACTGGTCGTGATCGTCTGGCCTACGACCGGCGGGTTGTCCCCGTGGAGAGCGGTGGTGGCGCTGGCCCTCGTCGTCGGAGGGGAGTGGTACAGGATGAGGGCGGTCGGTGTGGCCGGCAAGTGCACCCGCACGCGGGGGAGCAACGTCAAGGAACTCGTCACGTCGGGCCCGTTCGCGCACGTCAGGAACCCTCTCTACATCGGCAACTTCCTGCTCGCTTACGGACTCGTCGTGCTGTCGAAGGTCGACTGGCTGCTCTGGGTCTTCCCGCTCGCGTTCTTCTTCCAGTACTCCGCGATCGTGGCGTGGGAGGAGGCAGTTCTCAGGCAGACGTTCGGCGAGGAGTACGAGCGCTACAGGCGTGAGGTGCCGGCCTGGCTGCCTACCCCCAGGGCCTACTCCGATCCCAGCACACACGTCTACAAGAGAGAGATAGCGGTCCGCAGCGAGCGGGACAGCCTGCGGGCCGTAATAGTGATCGCGGCCATACTGGTGCTCAAGCACTTCGTGTTCCACGACGCGATGTCGAAGATGCTTGTGGCGCTCGTCGGCCCGACGGGATAGGACCGAGGCACGACCCACCCGGCCGGGCCTGGTCGAGTGACGTACCGGGTCAGGACCGGTCGGGCAACGTACCCGGTCAGGCCGGGTCGAGTGAAGCGCAATGGAGGGCTCGTGAAACACGTACGGATGATGGACAGGGTCCCGGCTCCCGTGAACGTCGAGGGCGCCGTGGGCGTCAAGAAGGCGGGAATGATCACGGCCGGAGACGGGTCGCCGACCGCGGCCATGAGGCTCTTCGAGATAGCCCCGGGGGGCAACACGCCCTACCACGCGCACGACTGGGAGCACGTCGTCTACGTCCTCGAGGGCAAGGGCACGCTTAGGACCGAGCATGGGGACGCCGATTTCGTGGCGGGGGATGCACTCATGGCGGCCCCGGACGAGCAGCACAACTTCGTGAACACCGGGGAAGGCCCCCTCAGGTTCCTCTGCGTGGTCCCGCTCCGGGGAGACGCCTGACAAGATTGTCCTTGCGCTCATCGGGCGCCCGGCATATACTCCGCAATTGACATGGAGACGCCTTTTAATCTAGCACTGAGAGGCTAGAAAGGGTGAGAAGAGGAAACATCATAAGACGGGCTCGCACTGGCATCTGCCGGCGTGGCCCGTCTTTGCTCTTCGCACTCGGCCTCAGGGAGGAGTAGGTGCACTGGACCCGCAAGCACCTTCTTGGCCTTGAAGGGGTCACGCGCGACGAGATCCTCACCGTGCTCGACACCGC
>CAYNQF010000140.1:0-3791 GCA_964399265.1 uncultured bacterium
GACCGGTCACATAGTCTCCATCATCGGACGCGAGGAATGCAACCACATTCGCCACGTCCTCGGGACTCCCAAACCTCCGGAGCGCGATCTTCGACGCGAACTCCTCGCGGGCCTTCTCGGGCAGCGACTCCGTCATCTTGGTTTCGATGTAGCCGGGGGCGATGGCGTTCGCGGTGATTCCCCTGCTTCCGAGTTCCCTCGCCGTGGACTTCGTGAGGGCGATGAGTCCTGCCTTCGAGGCCGAGTAGTTCGCCTGTCCCGCGTTCCCTATGCGTCCGACGACGGACGCGATGTTGATGATCCTGCCGTAGCGCTGCGACATCATGCCCCGCGACACCGCGCGGGTGCAGTTGAAGGCGCCCGTCAGGTTGACGCGAATCACGAGGTCCCAATCGGCCTGCGACATCCTTGCCAGGAGGCCGTCTCGCGTGACGCCGGCGTTGTTGACCAGTATGTCGATGCCGCCCAGGTCCTCGCCTATCGCCTTCATGACCTCGTTCACCTTCTCCGGGTCGCCGACATCGAGCGCGTACGGAAACGCCTTGCCGCCGGCCCCCTCTATCTCCTCGGCCACCAGGGCGGCGCCCTCGGCGTTCATGTCTATGACCGCGACGGCCGCACCCTCCGAGGCAAGCTTGAGAGCTATCGCCCTGCCTATGCCCTGGCCGCCTCCGGTGACGACGGCCCTCTTACCCTCGAGCTTCATGGTCGTTCCCCTATCCCACCGACATCGCGGCAAGGAACTTGTCGATCTCCGGTAGCGTCCCCGCTCCCATAGTCCGCATCTCGGGGTCGATCTTCCTCGCGAGCCCGCGAAGCACGTTGCCGGGCCCGACCTCGACCATCATCGATGCCTTCCTGTTCGAGAGCGCGCGGACGCAGTCGACCCAGCGAACCGGGGACACGATCTGCTTGACCAGGTTCGCGCGGATGTCCGCGGGGTCGCTCAGCGCCCCGCCGGTGACGTTAGCCACGAAGATGCACCGCGGCGCCTCGATGGCGACGCCTTCGAGCACGCCCTCCATCCCGTCGCGTGCTGAGACCAGGAGCTCCGAGTGGAACGCCCCGCTCACCTTGAGCGGGACGACGCGGTTCGCGCCGCGCTCGGCCGCGATGTCCATGGCCTTATTGACCGCCTCGACCTCGCCGGAGATGACGATCTGAGTGGGCGAGTTCAGGTTGGCTATCTGGACGACGCCGTCCGCCCGCGCGTCCTTGAGCACGGCTTCGAGTTCGGCCTCCTCCATGCCGATGATGGCCGCCATCGTGCCGGGTCTCTCGAGTCCCGCCTCGTACATGAGCCTGCCGCGCTCGCGCACGGCCCGCACCGCATCCTCGAGGCTCATGCTGCGCGCCGCCACCAGCGCCGAGTACTCGCCCAGGCTGTGACCGGCCGCGGCCCAGGGTTCAATGCCGCCTTCCAAGAGCAGCGTGAGGGCCGCGACGCTGGCCGTCAGGAGGGCCGGCTGGGCGTTCACGGTCTTGGTCAGCTCCTCCTCGGGCCCTTCGAACGACACGGCCGCCAGGTCGAAGTCGATGGCCTCGGACGCGCGCTCGTACACTTCGCGGACCTGGGGCGACTCGTCGAAGAGGTCCTTCCCCATGCCCACGCGCTGCGAGCCCTGTCCGGGGAAGATGAGCGCGATGCGGTCCAAGCGTCTACCTCCGGCCCGTTGCCCCCGGACCAATGCCGCGCCGGCCTCCTGTCGAGCGAGGCGTCTCAAGCGGCAACCCCTGCTGTTACCATCTCATGAGGCAGGCGCCCCAGGTGAAGCCGGCGCCGAAGGCGACCATCCCGACGAGCATGCCGTCGGTCAGGCGTCCCGATTCGAGGGCCTCCGCCATCGCGATCGGAATCGACGCCGCGGAGGTGTTTCCGTATTTGTGGATGTTGACGAACACCTTCTCCATCGGCATGCCGGCTCGCTCCGCCACACTCTGTATGATCCTGATGTTGGCCTGATGAGGGAACAGGATGTCGAGGTCCTTGCCCTCGAACCCCGCGTCCTCGATGACCTTCATGATGGAGTCGCCCATGGCCTTGACCGCGTTCACATAGACCTTGCGGCCCAGCATGTTGATGTAGTGCTGCCGCTCCTTGACCGTCTGCTCGGACGCCGGAGCCTGCGAGCCGCCCGCCGGCATGTAGAGCAGCTTCGCGAGCGTGCCGTCTGCGCCGAGGTAGTGCTCCAGGAGCCCGCGCTCGGGTCCGCAGGGCTTGAGGACCGCGGCACCCGCGCCGTCCCCGAAGAGGACGCACGTCTGTCTGTCGGTCATGTCGGAGAACCTGGAGAGGACCTCTGCGCCGATCACGAGCGCGTTTCGGGTCGCGCCCTGACGCACGAACTGCGACGCCGTGACGAGGGCGTACAGAAACCCGGTGCACCCTGCCCCCACGTCGAAGCAGAACGCGTTCCTGGCGCCGATCTTCGCCTGCGTCATGCAGGCGGTCGACGGGAACATCATGTCCGGCGTCGCCGTGGCGACGATGATCATGTCCAAGTCCTCGGGGTCGAGCGACGCGGCCTCGAGCGCGCGGCGGGCCGCCTCGGAAGCGAGGTCGGACGTGACCTCCTGCTCCGCGGCGTAGCGCCGCTCCTTGATGCCCGTCATCTGAGTGATCCACTCGTCGGACGTGTCGAGGAACTTCTCGAAGTCCTCGTTCGTCATCACCTTCGACGGCACGCGGGCGCCGACTCCCGCGATGTAGACGTTCTTCTCGTGCTCAGGCATGCTTGACCGCCACCTCTTTGAGTCTTTCCACGATCCTGGCATCGAGATCCGTGTCCACGAACCGAGCGGCCACCTTGATCGCGTTCTTTATGGCCTTCGCTGACGAACTCCCGTGCGCAATGATAACAACGCCGTTCACGCCGAGGAGCGGGGCGCCCCCGTACTCGGCGTAGTCGAACTGGCGCTTGAGCATCTCGAGTCCCTTGTCGGCCCCCGCGTCCTTGAGAGCCTCCGTGAGTACGTCGAGGACGCCCTCGACGAGCTTGAGCATGACGTTGCCGACGAACCCGTCGGCCACAACGACGTCGGCCATGCCGTGCAGGAAGCTTCGCCCCTCGACGTTCCCGACGAAGTTCATCGGTCCGGCCTCGAGCAGCTTGTAGGTCTCCTGCGTCAGCTCGCTCCCCTTCGTGCTCTCCTCGCCGATGTTCATGAGCCCGATCCTGGGCGTCTCGCGCCTCAGGACGTACCGGGCGTAGACGTCGCCCATGGCCGCGAACTCGACAAGGTCCGACGGGCGCGAGTCGATGCTCGCGCCGACGTCCAGAACGACGGACGGCCTGCCGATCGTCGGGAACATGCTGGCGATCGCAGGCCGTCTGACGTTTGGCAGCATTCCCATACCGAAGAGGCTCGCGGCCACGACGGCGCCCGTGTTGCCGGCGCTCACCAGGCCGTCGACCTTGCCCTCGGCCTGGAGGTTCGCGGCCACGACTATGGACGCGCCGCGCTTGCGCCTGATGGCGGTCGCCGGCGACTCACCCATCGTGATGACCTCGTCCGCATGGACGATCGAGATGGGGAGCCCCTCCGCGTCGTGCCTGCCGAGCTCCGCCCGGAGCTCGGGCTCACGACCGACGAGCACGGCCTCCACGCGGCCATCCGACTCCCTGACCGCCTGCAGCGCCCCCTCGACCTCAACAGCCGGGGCGCTGTCCCCTCCCATCGCGTCGACGGCTATTCTCACCGAGCCATCAGAAGTCAACGGAGCACGACCTCCCGTGGAGATGGGATGCTATTCCTCTTTTTCCTTCTCAGCGATGATCTCGCGCCCGTTG
>CAYNQF010000141.1:0-3693 GCA_964399265.1 uncultured bacterium
GTCCACGACTTCTCGCTCATGCCTCTTTCACCTCCTCGTACGCGCGGTTGATCGCGCGTACGTTCCCCTCCAGCACCTCGGGCCGGAAGCCGTGAGAGAACTTCTCCTTGATCTCGCTCATCACGCTGTCCAGCGACAGGATGCCTGATATCTTGATGAGCGCGCCCAGCATGGGTGCGTTGGGTATCGGACGACCGATCTCATCTATTGCGATGCCGGTCGCGTCAATGACGAACACGCGTCTGCCCTTGAGGCTGAGTTCCTTGCGCACCTCGTCGGCCGACTTCACGGTGTTGACCACGATGATGCCGTCCTCGGGCGTGCCGGCCGCTACGTCGACCGCCTGGAGCAGCGTCTCGTCCAGGACCACAACGATCTGGGGCGAGTAGATGGCGCAGTGTACCTTGATCGGCTCCTCGCTGATGCGGGTGAAACCTCTCATCGGGGCGCCCATCCGCTCGGGGCCGTAGTCAGGGAAGCCCTGGCTGTACTTCCCTTCCATTGCGGCAGCCTTTGCCAGCAGGAGCGACGCCGTCTTCGCTCCCTGCCCTCCTCGGGCATGCCAGCGTATTTCGAGAATCCCCGCCATCGAACCTCCTCATTCAGGCGAATTCGTTACGCTTGGGGGAGAAACGAACCGAATGAATACGCTATCACCAGCCGCTGGGTGGGTCAAGGCCAAAGGACCCGGCCACCGCGCGCGGAACTCCACTGCCGCGGGCCGGCTACGGCGGAACGACGTATCGTTCAGCAAGGGGGAAGCTGCCACGATGGCAGCCGAGGGTGCCCGCGCGAACGCGGGCCGCCGTCAGAGTTCTCTTCGCTGTTCGAGGGCGGTCCCGAGCGTCAGCTCATCCGCGAGGTCGAGGTCGCCGCCGACCGGGAGCCCGCTCGCGAGGCGAGAGACCTTGACGCCCAGGGGTGTCAGGAGCTTGCCGAGATAGAGCGCCGTCGCCTCTCCCTCGGCGGTCGGGTTGAGGGCGAGAATCACCTCGCGCGGGCCACCCTCTCCCGCCTTCGAGACGAGGGCGTCGATGCGGAGTTCTTCAGGTCCGATCCCGTCCAGCGGCGACAGAAGGCCGTCGAGGACGTGGTAGCGCCCGCAGTAGCGCCCGGTGCGCTCGAGGGCCAGCACGTCGCTGGGTCTCTCGACGACACACACGAGCGTAGCGTCCCTCCTCGGGTCGCTGCAGATCGGACACGGGTCATCCTCCGTGAGCGCGCCGCACAAGGAGCACCTGCGAGTGCGCTCCCTGGCCTCGACGATGGAGCGTGCGAGTTCACGACACTCCGCCTCGGTCGAGTCCACGAGACGCAGAACGATGCGGGTGGCCGACTTCCTGCCTATTCCGGGAAGCCTGCTCATCAGCTGCACCAGGCGGTCGAGAGACGGTGGGAACGAGTACATCCGGAGACCTCCGCCCGCTAGCCCAGGCCGGGAGGCATCATCCCCCCCGTGACCTTCGCCATCTCCCTGGCCGCCACCTCGTCCGACTTCTGCTTCGCGTCACGAAGGGCCGAGAGCAGAAGGTCCTCGAGCATCTCGCTGTCCGCCCCGTCGAGCGCCTCGGGGGCGATACTCACCGAGACCACGTCCCGCTGGCCGTTCATCTCGACACGGACGACTCCTCCGCCTGCCGTCCCCTCGACCTTCATTTCCGTCAGGGACTCGCGGACGGCGGCCAGGCGCTTCTCGAGCTTCTGAGCTTCCTTGAGCATCTTCGCCATGTTGGGCGCCATGCTTTGGTCACTCCTCCCTGGACTTCCCGGTGACTCGCCCGTCGAACATCTCCACCACCTTCTGCACCATGGGGTCCCGCGCGTCCGCCGACCGCTGCCTCGAGGGCGCGGCGTCGCCGCCGCGGGCGGGCGCATCGCTCGTGAAGTCGAGCCTCACCTTGACCGTGCCACCGAACACGGAGCCGGCAGCGTTCTCCATGATCGTCATGTTCGTCCGGTCCCGGAGCTGGTCCATGTGAAAGGCTGTCCCGTTGGGGACCCTGAGACCGAGACTGCCCACTCCGGGCGACCACGGCTCAGCGTCGGACAGCGACGCCGCCAGCGACGGTCTCTCCTGTCTGATCCTGTCCAGTACCTCGGGCCAGCGTCCCGGGTCCGCCTCGACCTCCGGAAGGGCGGGCGCCTCGGCCACCGCCGTGCTCCGCCCGGAGGCGGGGCTCACGCCCGTCCTCCGCGCGCCGGTCTCGACCCGGCCGACCGGTGCTCCACCGCCGGCAGCGGCACCGCTCTTCCTGCCGACCGGACTTCCGCCCGCCGGACCGCGCGCTCTGCCGGCCTCGCCTCGTGCATCGCCTTCCGAGGCTCCGCCTTCCGAGGCGCCTCCTCTGCCGCCTCCGCCGCTCCCGCCTTCCAGGCCGCCTGCGCCGGACACGGCCTTGAGCACGTCCTCGATGGCCACGGACCTCGCCAGGCGCGCCATGCGGAGCAGCGCAAGCTCCACGATGAGCCCGGGCTGCGTGCTCCACTTCGCCGCCGCCTGCGCCTCGACCCCTATGCGTACCATGCGGACGAGATCGTCCTCGCCCATCCGCGACGACGGGCCATCGTGCGACGTGTAGTCGGCGATCCGCCCCACGAGCTTCGCGGGGTCCGGAGCTGAGCGAACCAGGAGGAGGTTGCGCGTGTGATCGACGAATCCATCCAGGAGGTCTCTCGCATCGAACCCGGACTCGAGCGCCTTCTCCAGTGCGCCGAGCGTCGCTCCCGTGTCCTGCGACGCGATCGCGTCCGATATGGCGAAGTAGACGTCGGAGTCCGGGATGCCAAGAACACGGGAGACGTCCTCGGACGCGACCTTGCCCTTGCCGACCGAGATGAGCTGGTCGAGAAGGCTCACCGCATCGCGCATGCTCCCGTCGGCCCTGGACGCCACGAGCTTGAGAGCGCCCTCGGCCACCTCGATGCCCTCCGCCTCGGATATTTGCGCGAGTCTCGCCTCTATCGCGGTGGACGATATGCGGTGGAAGTCGAAACGCTGGCAGCGGGACGCGATCGTCTCGGGGATCTTCCCCGGCTCCGTCGTCGCGAGGACGAACACGACGTGCGGCGGAGGCTCCTCGAGCGTCTTCAGAAGCGCGTTGAACGCCTCGCGCGTCAGCATGTGCGCTTCGTCGATGATGTAGACCTTCATGCGCCCGGACAGCGGCGCGTACTGGACGGTCTCGCGGATGCCGCGGGCGTCCTCTATCTTGCGGTTGGATGCACCGTCTATCTCGATGACGTCGAGGCTGCGACCGGCCGCGATCTCCCTGCAGGACTCACACTCGCCGCATGGTTCCCCGGTGGGGCCCTTGCTGCAGTTGAGCGACTTGGCGAGTATGCGAGCCACGGTCGTCTTGCCGACGCCCCGGGGACCGGTGAAGAGATGCGCGTGCGCCACCCTGTCGGTCTCCACGGCGGCGGCGAGCGTGAGGACTACGTGCTTCTGCCCAACGACGTCGGCGAAGGTCTCCGGACGCCATTTGCGGGCGAGCACCAGGTAGGACATGCGACCCCCGGTTCTGTTGTCCGACACCTCGGTGAGGGCTCCGGAGGACCCTGCCCCGGCACGCGTCCGCTTCGACCTCCGACCCCGACGCGATGCCGGGCCAGTTGGCTCCTGTCAAGCTCCCCCGCGGCACATCGGGTGACCGGCTTACGGCTGCTGCCTCCCGGCCCTGACCGGATTCACCG
>CAYNQF010000142.1:0-3487 GCA_964399265.1 uncultured bacterium
GCTTCGTTGCGACCTGGGTCGTGGCCTTGACTACCGCCATCCTGGGCGGCATCTCGCTGCGGTCCGGAGTCCGCAGGACGGTCGAGGACGTGGGCACGCAGGTTATTGCCATCTTCTTGGCCGGCGTCGTCTATCTGGCGATAGGTGGGCGCATCTTCCCGACCAACGTCAACCTGGCCGATGCCGGGAGGTTCGTGTGTCTCTTCGCCGCTTTCGGAGTGCTGGGTGCCGCGCTCCGGAGCTTTACGAGCGGGGGCGTCAAGGCGGCGCTCATGAGATACGCGCGCTGGATCGCAGGCAAGGGCGTCGTGATCGAGCTTGCGATGATCCCGCTCGGTCTGCTGCTCGTGGTCGCGTACACGCCCGGTGAGCCGGCGACGTTCCCTCTGCTCGCCGTCGTGCTGATGGTCTCGGGCGCCGCCGGGAAGTCCCTCTGGGACACCAGGCGCAGCCTTGCCGACAGCATAGAGGAGCTGCGGGCCATGAACCTGCTGGGCCGCGACCTGTCCTCAACGCTGCGCCTCGACGTTCTGGTGGAGTTGATCCATGAGCACGCGCGCAGCCTGCTCGGCGCCTCGGCCATATTTCTGGCGCTCTACGACGAGAAGTCGGGAGAACTTGACTTCAGGGCCTGCTTCGGCTCCGACCAGCAGGTGGTATCGTGGCGCTCGACGCTGGGTCCGTCGTTCTCGAGCTGGGTGGCCAAGCACAGGAAACCCCTTCTCGTCGCCGACATATCGGCCGACGAGGGCAACAGGCGGCTCGACGAGCGGCTCGCGAGTGAACTCGGCAGGAGGGAGATAGATCACGCCGGTTGGATGGGCGTCCCACTGGTGGCCGGCGACAGATTCATAGGAGTGCTGGCGGCCTGCGGGGACGCCGGACACGCGTTCGGGGACTCCCAGGAGGCGCTCCTGGACAACATCGGCGGCCAGATCGCGAGGGCCGCGGAGAACGCGCGCCTCTACGAGGGGCTCGAGCAGTCGCGTGCGACCATCGAGCAGAAGGTCGAGGAGCGCACGCGCCAGCTGGAGTCGGCCAAGCAACAGCTGCAGGAACTGAACGACAGCCTCGAGCAGCGCGTCGACGAAAGGACGAGAGAGCTTCAGGACATGCAGGACAAGATCGTGCAGTCGGGAAGGCTCGCCGCGGTAGGCGAGCTAGCGGCCGGCGTGGCGCACGAGTTGAACAACCCGCTCGGAGGGATCCTCGGTTACCTGCAGTACGACATCGAGCGCCTGCGGAATCACGCGGAGATAGGTCTGGCTCCGGCCGAGACCCTCAAACTGGACGAGCACCTGTGTCAGGTCGAGCGACAGGCCCAGAGGTGCAGGAGCATCGTCCAGAACCTGCTCAGGTTCTCCCGCGAGTCGAAGAACAGCTTCACGGCCATCGACGTGAACGAGGCCTTGAAGGAGACGCTGGACTTCACCGGAAAGCAGCTTGCCGTGCGCGGGATCGACCTGCAGACGAGGCTCGACGAGGGACTGCCTCCCGTCGTGGGCGACCCGCACCAGCTGCAGCAGGTCTTTGCCAATATCATTCTGAACGCTAAGAACGCGATGCCGTCGGGCGGGCAGCTCAGGGTGGAATCGAGCGCCGCCCCCTCAAGGGACAGGGTGACCGTCAGCTTCTCCGACACCGGCAAGGGCATCCGCAAGGAGTACCTGGGCAGAGTCTTCGAGCCCTTCTTCACCACGCGTGAGGTCGGACAGGGCACTGGGTTGGGGCTGTCCGTGAGCTACGGCATCATCAGGGATCACGGCGGCGACATCGACGTGGAGAGCGAGGTAGGCGTGGGATCGACCTTCACCATACAGCTGCCTTCGAGTGAGTACGCGAGAGAACTCGAGGCGCCGGCCACGGCCGGCGAGGAGCTCCGTTGCTGACGCCAGAGGAACTCGAGCGCGAGCCCGCGCGCACCGACGAGACCGAGCCCGCCACGAAGGTGGAGACCCGGATCCTCGTCGTCGACGACGAGGAGATCATGCGTTCCTTCCTGAAGGAAGTCCTTTCGGAGGAGGGATACGCGGTCGACCTCGCGGTGTCCGGGAGGGACGCGGTCGACAAGATGGGGACCTCGCAGTACGAGATCATCATCACCGACATCGTCATGCCGGAACTGGATGGGCTCGGTGTGGTGGCGGCCGCCAAGAAGCTCGCGTACGACGTCGACGTCATCGTCATGACGGGCTACGCGTCGATGGAGACGGCGGTGGAGTCCATGAAGCTGGGCGCGACCGACTACATCACGAAGCCGTTCAACATCGATCAGATACGGATCATCGTGTCCAACGCGATCAAGGAGAGACGACTCAAGAAGCAGGCCGCGGAGGGCGAGTTCTACAAGGAGCTGTCGAGAAAGGACGGCCTGACCGACCTCTACAACCACAGGTTCTTCCACCAGCTGCTCGAGACCGAGGTCGCGAGGGCCCTCCGCTACAACCGGGCGGTGAGCCTCCTCATGATCGACATCGACAACTTCAAGAGATTCAACGACTCGCACGGTCACCCGTCCGGCGACGTTGCCCTCAAACAACTGTCGCTGCTTCTCAAGAACGCCTCGCGCTCGTGCGACTTCGTGGCGCGGTACGGGGGGGAGGAGTTCGCGATCATCGCTCCGGAGGCCAATCCGGACTCGGCTCGGCGGATGGCCGAGCGCATCCGGGAACTCGTTGCTGAAGCCGTCTTCGAGGGCGAGGATGCAATGCCGGGCGGCCGGCTGACCATCAGCCTGGGTGTCGCCACCGTCCCGACACAGGCCGGCGACAAGTGCGAACTAGTCGAACGCGCGGACCAGGCCCTCTACAGGGCGAAGGCCCTCGGGCGAAACCGCGTGGTCGTCTACGGGGACGAGAGCGTCAACTAGGGGACCGGACGTGCGAAGAGCGTGGCCGCCGGCGCCGACCGGCGGCCGTTTTTCGTGGTGGCACTTGACATGCCGCGCCGTCGTTGCTAGCTTCTCGCGCATCGGAGCACAAGGAGGGGCAGACGAGCATCGCGGAGCGCGACGACGCTTACTGGATGAACGCGGCACTGGACGAGGCGAGGCTCGCGGTCGACGAAGGAGAGGTTCCCGTAGGTGCCGTCGTGGTGCAGGACGGCCGGATCGTCGGACGCGGCCACAACTCGATCGAGTCCCAACGCGACCCGACCGCGCATGCCGAGGTCCTGGCGATAGGTGCGGCCTGCAGGTCTCTGGGGGTCCCGCGCTTGACTGAGGCGACCATCTACGTTACGATGGAGCCTTGTTCGATGTGCGCCGGAGCGATGGTTCTGGCGAGGATCAAGAGGCTCGTTTACGGTTGCCCGGACCCGAAGTCGGGATACGCGGGGTCGTTGGGCAACCTCCTGGACGACCCGTCCCTGAACCACCGGGCCGCGGTCACGTCAGGCGTGCTGCGGGAGGAGTGCGCTGGCCTGGTTCAGAGCTTCTTCTCGAGGCTCAGGAACAGCGCCTCCGGATGAGACACAGACAGGCGGCCGG
>CAYNQF010000143.1:0-3449 GCA_964399265.1 uncultured bacterium
ACAAGGCCGTCGATGCGCTCAGGGCGATCCTGGCGACGAACCCGAGTCACCCGCGGGCGCGGCTGTTCGTTCGGGACGTGACGGCCTCGAAGACAATGTACTACGACGAGGATCAGGCACGGCGTCTGGCGCGTCGCAACGCGGTGCTGGATATCCCCGTGACGGATTTCGAGCTGTCGGTACGCGCCCGGAACTGCCTGAAGAAGATGAACATCCGGACGCTCGGCGACCTCATCAAGACCACCGAGACCGATCTGCTGGCGTACAAGAACTTCGGCGAAACGTCGCTGAAGGAGATCAAGGAGATGCTGGCCGCCAAGGGCCTCCGCCTCGGCCAGGCGCTCGAAGAGGGCACCCAGTTCGCCGACCTGTTCGAGCCCCTCTCCGTTAATGACGAAGGCGTGCTGGCCACCCCCGTGGCCAAGCTCGGGCTGTCCGTCCGCGGATACTACGGAGAGGGAAGCAGGGCGTTCGGAGGCTTCTTCCAGATATCGAACCAGACGACCCTGGGCCAGTCTGAAGAGGACATCGCTTACACCGTCGAACGAGTGGGCGCTCAGATAGCCGAACTCGAGGTCTCGTCGCGGGAGAGGCTGCTTGCGGAGCGGAGGCTGGAGCTCTCGGACGAGGTGCATCGCGCTCACGGCGTGCTGGCGAATGCGAGGCTGCTCACGGCAGACGAGGTGATGGAACACGGCTCGTCTCTCAGACTCGGAGTCGCCCTGGGTCTGCTTGAGGGTGTGAGCATGGCGGTCGTGAACCGGCTGCTGATGATCGCCCAACCGGGACATCTGGCCTACGCGCTCGGAGCCGCCGCGGCTTCCGGCGAACTGGACGGAGCGCGCGCGGATCTTGTGAGAAGGGAACTCGCGAGCTGTCAATGACGTTCCAGCCGTGAGGCACGGGGGGAGCAAGAATGCAGAGACAGAGGGACTTCACACCGAGGGTCAGGCGAGTCCTGTACTTCGCGCGCGAGGAGGCTGCGAGGCTGCACCACGACTACCTCGGCACCGAGCACCTGCTCCTGGGCGTCGTGAGGGAGGGAGAGGGCGTCGCGGCGACCGTTCTGCGAGAGCTGGCCGTCGACCTCGACACGGTGCGCGAGATGGTCGAGTCGTACGTGGCCAGGGGGACGTACGGCGCCTCCATGAAGGAGACGCAGTGGACGCCCCGAGCCAAGACCGTGCTCGAGCTGGCCAGGGAAGAGGCGCGCATACTCCACCATCAATACATCGGCACGGAACACCTGCTGCTGGCGCTGATCCGTGAGGGCGAGGGAGTCGCCGCGAAGGTGCTCCGCGACCTGGACGTCGACCTGCGGTCGGCGCGCGAACAGGTGATGAAGGTCCTGGGAGGCAGTCCCGGCACGGAGGCTCCCGACGAGCCCTCCTCCAGGGAGGCCGAGACGCCGACGCTCGACCAGTTCGGGCGTGACCTGACCGAACTCGCGAGGAAGGGTGTCCTGGACCCGGTCATCGGCCGCCAACGCGAGATCGAGCGCGTGCTTCAGGTTCTGTCACGTCGCAAGAAGAACAATCCCGTCCTGATCGGCGAGCCCGGGGTCGGCAAGACGGCCATCGTTGAGGGCCTCGCGCAGAAGATCGTTGCGAACGAGGTCCCGGCGACGCTCAAGGACCGCCGCCTCGTGATGCTCGATCTGTCGTCGACTGTTGCGGGCACGAAGTACCGCGGGCAGTTCGAGGAGCGCCTCAAGACGCTCATCGCGGAGATCCGTGAGAGCGAGAACGTCATCATCTTCATTGACGAGTTGCACACGATCGTGGGAGCCGGCGGAGCCGAGGGCGCCATCGATGCGGCGAACATGCTGAAGCCGGCGCTCGCGAGGGGCGAGCTGCAGGCCATCGGCGCCACGACCCTCGACGAATACCGAAAGCACATCGAGAAGGACGGTGCTCTGGAGAGACGCTTCCAGCCGATCATCGTGGACCCGCCGTCGGTCGAAGAGACCATCAAGATCCTGAAGGGCCTGCGCTGCAAGTACGAGGAGCACCACTCGGCCGAGATATCCGACGAGTCGCTGACCGCCGCGGCGAAGCTGGCCGACAGGTACATCTCCGACAGGTTCCTGCCGGACAAGGCCATCGACGTTATCGACGAGGCCGGGGCGCGTGCCAGGCTCGAGATCAGCGCGATACCGATGGAGGTCAAGGACCTGGAGAAGGAGCTGGAGCAAGTCTCCTGCGAGAAGAGGGCGGCGAGCGAGAACCAGGAGTTCGAGAGGGCGGCCGAGCTGCGCGACAGGGAACGCGAGTACAGATCGAAGCTGGAGACCGCGCGCAAGGAGCTGGTCCAGTCCAAACACGAACGCAAGGCTGCGGTGGGACCGGAGGACGTGGCCGAGGTGGTCGCGAGCATGACGGGCATCCCCGTCAAGAAGCTCGCCCAGGAGGAGACCGAGAGGCTCCTCCACATGGAGGACGAACTCCGCAGGCGGGTCGTCGGGCAGGAGGAGGCCCTCGTCACCGTGTCGAAGGCCGTGCGGCGGAACAGGGCGGGTCTTCGCGACCCGAGGCGCCCGATAGGCTCGTTCATATTCCTGGGCCCGACCGGTGTGGGCAAGACCGAGCTGGCCCGTGCCCTGGCCGCGTTCCTGTTCGAGGACGAGAACGCGCTCGTCCGCCTGGACATGTCGGAGTACATGGAGCGGTTTGCTGTGTCGCGTCTCGTCGGCGCGCCTCCCGGCTACGTCGGCTACGAGGAGGGCGGTCAGCTGACCGAGAAGGTCCGCAGGCGACCGTACTGCGTGGTCCTGTTCGACGAGATCGAGAAGGCACACCCGGACGTCTTCAACATCCTGCTGCAGGTCCTGGAGGACGGGCAGTTGACGGATAGCTTTGGGCGCATCGTCAACTTCAAGAACACGGTCATCATCATGACCTCCAACGTCGGCGGTCGCGACATAGCGAAGGGCCAGGGGATCGGCTTCCAGACCGAGGATTCGACAGAGGACGTCTACTCTCAGATGAAGGGGAAGGTGACAGAGGAACTCAAGCACGCCTTCAACCCGGAGTTCCTGAACAGAGTGGACGGCACCGTCGTGTTCCACCCGCTCGGAGTAGGGGAGATGAGGCAGATCATCGACATACTCCTGCGCGAGGTCGAGGGACGGCTCCAGGACACCGGCGTGACGCTGACCATATCCGACGAGGCGAAGGACCTTCTTATCGAGAAGGGCTTCGACCCGGCCTTCGGTGCGCGGCCTCTGCGCCGCGCCATCCAGAGATACCTCGAGGATCCCCTGTCCGAGGAGATCCTCAAGGGCAACTACAGCGATGGCGGCCAGATCATCGCGGAGCGGAACGGGGACGAGCTCTCCTTCCGCTCCTCCCGCGCGAAGGTCAAGGCCGCCGGATAGCTCGAGGGCGGCAACTTGCGACGCCGAAGGTGGGTGGCCGTAGTCGCCATCCTTCTCATCGTCGTTACATCGT
>CAYNQF010000144.1:0-3397 GCA_964399265.1 uncultured bacterium
GGCGTCGGTACCCGTCGTCTACGCCGAGGGGAACATCTGGGACCACGCGACCGAAGGGGAGATCGACGCACTGGACATCTACGATGCTAACGACGATCCGTCCCTTTCGGACGTGGACTTCATGCCGTTGGGAGACTGAACTCGGAGGTCACACATGGTCGACCTTTCCACGAAGTACCTAGGACTCAAGCTCCGCAACCCCATCGTGGTCGGAAGCTCAGGGCTCACGAATACGATCGAGGGCGTCGACGAGTGCTACAAGGCCGGGGCGGGCGCGGTCGTCCTGAAGTCGATCTTCGAGGAGCAGATCATCGCTGAGGCGGCAGAACTTGCCGACGAGAGCGGGGCCTCGTACTGGCACACGGAGGCGGCGGACTACATCCGCTCCTACGGGCGCGAGAACGCGGTCGACTATTACGAGGACCTCATCAGGCAGACGAAGCGGGACACGAAGATACCGATCATCGCGAGCGTGCACTGCGTGTCTTCCGGACGGTGGACCGAGTTCGCGTCCAGGTTCGAGAAGGCGGGCGCCGACGCGCTGGAACTCAACATATACGTGTTCCCGGCGGATCCGCTCCGCCAGACGGCGCGGGCCAACGAGGACGTCTACATCGACATACTCACGGAAGTGAAGAAGCACGTGAACGTCCCCATCGTGGTTAAGATCGGTTACAGCTTCTCGAGCCTCCCCGAGATGGCGCTGAAGCTCCAGAGCGCCGGCGCGAACGGCCTCGTGCTGTTCAACAGGTTCTACCCGTTCGACATAGACGTCGAGAAGATGACGATCGCTCCGGGACCGCCCCTGAGCACGCCATCCGAGCTGTCCACCTCTCTCAGGTGGGTCTCCATACTCTCCGGGTTCGTCTCGTGCGACATCGCCGCCTCCACAGGCGTTCACGATGGGCGCGCGGTCGTGAAGCAGCTGCTCGCGGGCGCCAACGTCGTGGAGGTCTGCTCCGTGCTCTACCAGAAGGGCGTCGACCACCTGTCGGTCATCGTCGGCGAGCTGGAGAGCTGGATGGAGAAGCACGACTACACGACCGTGTCCGAGTTCCAGGGCACGATGAGCCGAGAGATGAGCTCCAACCCGGCGGCGCACGAGCGCGTCCAGTTCATGAAGGCGACCACGCCCCGCTAGCTGTCAACAAGGTGTTTCCCCTCGAGGTCCGCGCGCGGGCGCGGACTACCGGAGTGTCATGTTCCGAAGCGGCGCAGGCCAGGTAGGCGGGCCACCGTGTCCAGTCAGCGGGACGCACGGACCCACGAGATTCGACTTCGAGAGGGATGGGCTGCGCGTCTACCGCTGCCGCGCGTGCGGCACGTTCGTCACCGACGCCCGGTACGACGGCGGTTCGTACGCGAGCAGGGGAGGCCCGGCGGAGACGACCGCGGACGAGCTGCTGGCCCGACGCGGGTACCGTTGGGGTCTCATCCTCGAAGCCGTGAGAGCCTGCTGTCCTCCGCCCGCGCGCGTCTTCGATGTGGGTGCAGGGAGCGGCGGGTTTCTGTACCTGGCTTCCCAGAGGGGATACGAGGTCGACGGCACCACGATGTCGCAGGGCGACGTCGAGTACGCGAGAGACGTCCTGGGGGTCAGGCTCGGGCTCGGAGGCTATGAGAGTCTGGGCGAGGGCGACTACGATCTCGTGGCCAGCGTGAGCGTCATTGAGCATGTGGATGATCCCGCCGCTCTGATGTCTAAGATGGTGGCTCTCACAAGGCCAGGAGGGTTCGTGTCGGTGACGACGCCCAACCCCAATGCGTACGGGAGGCTTCTGCTCGGCTCGCGCCGCTGGCAGATGTTCCGCTCGGAGCACCTGCACATACTGAGCATGAAGGGCCTGCAGAAGCTGGCTCGTGCCCACGGGCTAGAGGTCCTTAGTCACACGACGGAGTCCATGCGCCCGCGAGGGCTCGAGCGCGCGTTCGGGCCGATGGCGCCGGCCGCGCGCCGGGTCATCGGAGGCGCCATCCGCGCCGCGGGCGTGGGTGGCGACCAGATACTCGTGGCGAGGAGAGTGCGGTGACGTACGGGCTTCTACATAAGGCCGGTGCACGGCGCCTCGCCGGCGCGCTCTCGATCGCGCTCGCGGCGTGCCTGGCTCTGCTGACCGTCGGCGGCTGCGACTCCACGTCGGAGCCTTCGGCTCCGCTCACCCGCGAGGACTCCATCCCCGCCGGCGCGGTGAAGATGACCCCCGAGACCGATTTCTTTCCACCGGTCTTGCACTCGGCGGAGTGGGAGGACCCCGTCCCCATGCCTGGCCCGGTCAATACGGCCGGCGTGGAGGACGCGCCTGTCATCACGCGGGATGGGACGCGTTTCGTCTTCTTCTTCACGCCCGACGGGAACATCCCGGCGGAGCAGCAGCTGCTGGACGGCGTTACGGGCATCTGGTGGTGTGAGGTGTCCGGTGCCCCCGGCCGCGGATTCGGGGGCGGCCGGGACGGGCGGTCATGGACGGAGCCCGAGCGCGCGCACCTGGAGAGCGGGCTCGCGCTCGACGGCCCCTTCTCGTGCCCGGGGGACACGCTCTGGTTCGGCTCGTTTCGCGTCGGCAACTACACCGAGGACGGCGACATCTACACCGCAGAGTTCACGGGCAGCGGATGGCGCGACTGGGCGAACGCGGGGATGCAGCTCAACGAGGACTACAACGTCGGCGAGCTGGCCGTCGCCGGTGACGTCATGATCTTCGACCGGTCGGGCGACGGCGGCCTCGGTGGACAGGACCTCTGGGAGACGCGCTGGAACGGGCAGAGCTGGTCGGAGCCCCGGAACTTGGGACCGCCCGTCAACGGCCCGGGCGACGAGAGCAGGCCGTGGCTCTCGGCCGACGGCAACGAACTCTGGTACACCGCTTGGAGCGGCCTCGGATACACCGGCCCCTCCGTCTACAGGTCGGCGAGGGCGGGAACGACCTGGACCCAGCCCGAGGAGATCCTCTCGAACTACTCGGGCGACCCGGGGCTGGACGACGCGGGCAACATCTACTTCACACACCTCTTCTACGATTCGCTCGGTCAGAAGATCGAGGCGGACATCTACGTTGCCTACCGAAGATAGGTGGAGCCGGCACGCGCGGGACACAGGAGCGCGCTTTGTGGCAGGGGTAGGGTTGTTGTATGATTCACGAACCTGTCCGCCCATGAGCGCAGAGACCACGGGAGCAGCTGTTGTTCACTTCTGAGCTGACATCGGCGATAGAGAAGGCCCTCTCAAAGCTGGGGTTCGCCGAGGAGCGCGCCGACGTCAGCCCGCCGCGCGATCCTTCTCATGGAGACGCTGCGACGAGCGTCGCTCTCGGGCTGGCCAGGAAGGCCGGCAGGAATCCGCGGGAGGTCGCGCAGCAGCTCGTGGACGCGCTGGAACTTCCTGAGGGCCTGGTCGAAG
>CAYNQF010000145.1:0-3187 GCA_964399265.1 uncultured bacterium
CCGGGATCCGGCACCGTGTAACGGATCGTGGTCGACGGATTGAAGGGGTTCGGGTAATTGTAGCTCGCGAGCGGCTTCCCGATCTCCTCGGCAATGCCTGTACAGCTGCTGTAGACGCCCGAGTGGAACTCATCGGTCCACGGCGTGTAGTCGACCGCGCCCTCGAACCACGAGTCCTCAGGGCAATCGGTGCCCCACCAGTTGTACTCGGCATCGATGTTCGCCGTTCCCAGGTTGTAGATGTTCTTGAATCCCACATTGATGAAGTCGTTCGCGTCGGCCAGGGTCCGCCCCACCTCGGGTCCGATCGAGCCCGTGGACCATATGGCCGCGACCGGATTCGAGTCGAAGGTGTTGCCGGTCAGGAACGGGGCCGCGCTGTCCGCGACCGAGATGCCGTACTGGTTGCCGGTGAAGATGTTGCCCGACAAGTGCGTGGAGCCGCCGTACTTGATGGAGGCGCCGCTCGTGCACGCGGTCATCGTGCAGTCCTCAACGACGAGATAGGAGCCCCACGCCTCGAGTCCGGCCGACGCGGTGCCCTGTCCGTTGATCGTGAAGCCCCTCAGGACCGCGATGTCCGAGAGCACGACGCCGCTCACTACCGTGCCGGTGGGATAGGCGATGGTCGTCGTCGCACGTCCTCCAGTACTCTGCAGCAGGACTCCGTCCTTCAGGGTGATGGATTCGGTGTAGGTCCCGGGGTCGACGAGGACCGTATCGAGCGCCGAAGCCGCGTTGATGGCCGCCTGGATCGTGCCGTACGGAGACGGCACGGTAAGCACGCTGCCGGACCCGACCCAGATCATGGCCGAGTACTCGCTCTGCTCCTGAGACGCGTCGGCCGCGGTGAGCCTGTAGAAGTAGACGTCACCGGTGTCGAGCCCCTCGTCGAGGAAGAACGTGTCCGTGGTCGCGCCGACCCAGAGGTCCGAGTTGACCGGATCGGAGAACGGGATCGTGTCCCTGTACACGCGGTACAGGCGGAAGTCGCTTTCACAGTTGGGCGGCCACGTCAGCAGAATATCGCTCCCCACCCACTCGGCGGTCATGCCGCTAGGCGGAGAGATGAGCGGGTCGATGATGACCTGTTCCGACATGACGCCCACCCAGCCGGTGTCGTACACGGGAAGCACCGAGTAGCCGTAGCGCTCCCTCGGGCAGTCGTCCGACGTGTCGTCGATGAAGAAGGTCTCGCTCTGCGATACGGAGCCAACGGAGTCTGCCGAGGCGCCCTCGACGCTCCTGTATATGTCGTACCGAGCGACGGGGCCGTCAGCGGCGGTCCAGTAGATCTCGTTCGCCCCCTCATTGAAGACCACGTCCACACCGGTCGGACCGGCGTAGCAGATGTCGCCCACCGCCTTGTTGGACGCGGCTCCCTCGAGTCCGCCCAAGTCGACCGCGGAGACCCAGTAGTTGTACGAGCCACACGGAGGGATCGTAACGTCCGTGAAGGTCGTCTCCGGAGCGTCGACCACTGCCAGCTGGCTCAAGGGGATCTGGGTCGTGTCTCTATAGACGACGTAGTAGTCCACGTCCGCCCGGGCCGCCGGCGGTTGACTCCACGAGAGTTCGAGCGAAGCGCCGTTCTGTATGACCGTCAGGCCCTGGGGTCCGGCGGGACAGCCGATTCCGAGCGCGCCCATGTTGTACCCGTACTGCGCCGCGCCGAGAGTAGGCGACGACGCGTGCACCGCGTAGTCGCCGGCGCCGCCGTCGCAGAAGACCGGGTCCTCTGAGATCGACCCAGCACCGCCCGAGCACCCGCTGTAGTCGCCGTCGGAGTTGTCCCAGACGTCGTTGTACGTGATGGTGGCCGTCACGCCGCTACAGGTGATCCCGTATCCGGTGTTGGAGGTAATGATGCTGTTCTTGATGAGGTTGCCGGAGCTGGAGGTCATGTACACGCCGCCGCTCACACCGTTTCCGGCAATCGTGCAGTTCAGGATGTCGGTCGGCGACAGGCTCGAGTAGATGCCCTCGGCGCCATTGTCGAAGACCGCTGTGTACTGGATGGTCACGTTGGGGTTCTCGGCCTCGCTGACGTAGATGCCCTCGTAGTCACAGCCGCTCACGCTGCAATACTCGATGATCAGGTCGGTCTCTGCCGACGAGGTCGTGCCGGGGAGCACACCGATGCCGCGCCACGAGTTTCGCACCCTGCAGTTCCTGACGATCGCCTCGCTGTTCTTGAGAAAGATGCCGTAGTAGCCGACGCCGCCCGCGTCCTCGACCTCGAAGCCGTCGACGATGATGTGATCGCGCTCGGAGATGTTGAGTCCGTGACCAGCCTGGTCCGCGTCAATGATGGTCGGATAGAGGTCCGGGTCGCGGACGGTGAACGTCGGATCGTATCCTCCATACATCTGCACGTAGTCGGGGACGGTGACGCTCTCATGGTACGTCCCGCCCGCCACCTTGACCACGTCGCCGCGGTTGCAGTTGTCGAGCGCGAGCTGTATCGAGCCGAACTCGTCGGGAACGAGACGCTCGTGAGGTATGTGGGCGTTCAGGGGCCTGTACGCGGCGGAACCGATGCGACACGTCCCGTACTTCATCCACCCGAACCCGTTGACGCCCCAGTCCTGCCCCCAGCTGTTCTTGATGAGCCACGCGCCGGCACCGCCGCACAGCGAGTCGTCCCATCCCAGAATGACGACCGTATGATTGGTGAAGTCCGTACCCGCGTGCTCGTAGCATCCTGTCGAATAGCCGTAGAAATCGTCGTAGACGGTGATCGCCGTGGTGATGGGACCGTAGGTCTCCACGGCGTACTTGATCATGGACGTCGTGTTGGTGACGTAGGCGCTGCCGTCGACCAGGGCCACCACGTCGCATGCGCCCTGACGGCAGTTGCTGTCCTCGGCAAGGTAGGGGTAGCACTCCTCGCTCACCGCGCCGGGATCCTTGTAGACGCTGAAGCCGACCACGCACGTGCCGCCGTCGCATCCGCTGCCCGCGGTGTTGCAGTCGATGGCCTGCTGCTCGGATATGTCGAGTTCCACGCCCTCGTTGATCTTGACGTTGGCCTCCACGGCGCCGGCCGAGGCGAACGCCCAGCACGACCCGCAGTCGAGCTGGTCCTTCGCCGGCGTGATACCGCCGTAGTCGCGCCAGTCGAAGCTGTCGCGGAACTCCATCCGCTCGATCTCGGGGTCTATCACCTGGTTGGCCATGTCGGCCT
>CAYNQF010000146.1:0-3032 GCA_964399265.1 uncultured bacterium
GGAGAGCGCCGATGCAAGAGAACGGATACGTGTCGGAGCTCGTGAGGATCGACCCGGCGCTCGACGCTCCGCTCATCGAGAAGGCGCACTCTTTCGCCGTCGGCGCGCACGCGGGCCAGCTGCGCCAGTCCGGTGACCCCTACCACACTCACTCCGAAGAGACAGCGACCATCCTTGCCGGCCTCAGGCTGGACTCGGCGACGGTCGCGGCCGGGTTGCTCCACGACGTGATCGAGGAAAGCGACGTAGACGTCGCGGACATAAGGCGCGAGTTCGGCGACGAGATCGCCGAACTGGTCGACGGCGTCACCAAGATCACCGGGCTCAAGTTCGAGAGCCGCGAGAGAGAGCAGGCCGAGAACTTCCGCAAGATGCTCCTCTCGGTCGTGCAGGACGTCCGCGTCATCCTCATCAAGCTCGCCGACAGGCTGCACAACATGAGGACGATCTCGCACCTCTCGACGGAGCGGATCGACCGCATAGCCCGCGAGACGAGGGACATCTACGCGCCCCTGGCCGGCCGATTCGGCATGGCCAGGATGCAGCGGGAGCTGGACGACCTAGCGTTCCAGTGGCTCGAACCCGAGGCGGAGAAGATGATCGCCGAGCTTCTGCGCACGACGCGTGCGGAGCGCGAAGCGTACATCGAGGAGATCTCTGGTCCGATCAGGGAGAAGCTCGGGGCCGAGGGAGTGCCGGCGTCCATCTCCGGGCGCGCGAAGCACCACGCGAGCATCTACCGCAAGATGTCCGAGCGCGGGAAGCGTTTCGAGGAGATCTACGACCTCATCGCCGTCCGCGTAATCACCGACACCATAGGGTCGTGCTACCGCGTGCTCGGCATCGTCCACACGCTCTTCACGCCGATCCACGACCGGATCAAGGACTACATCGCCGCACCCAAGCTGAACGGCTACAGGTCGCTCCACACGACCGTGATGGGCCCCAGGGGCCACATGGTCGAGATACAGATCCGCACGCGCGAGATGAACGAAGAGGCGGAGGTCGGCATCGCCGCGCACTGGACCTACAAGGAGGGCGGCCCCGACGACGAGGAACTCAGGCTGCGGCTCGCTTGGGTCAGGCAGCTCCTGGACGGCAACATCGACCTCACCGACGCGGGCGAGTTCCTGGAGGCCCTCAAGTTCGACCTCTATCGGGACGAGATCTTCGTCTTCACGCCGGCGGGCGACCTCAAGCAGCTTCCGAAGGGCGCGACGCCCATCGACTTCGCCTTCGCCATCCACACCGACGTCGGAATGCGGTGCGCCGGGGCTCGCGTGAACGGCCGCCTCGTGACTCTCAGGCACGAGCTGGAGAGCGGCGACTCCGTGGAGATCATGACGTCCGAGTCGGCGCACCCGAACATGGACTGGCTCTCGTACGTGACGACCTCGAAGGCGCGGAGCAAGATACGTCACTACCTGCGCGCCCGCGCCGACGACGAGAGCGTCATCCTGGGCAGACGCATCATCGACCGCGAGATGCGCAAGCTCGAGCTCAAGTCGGAGGACGTCTCCCTCGACGACATCGCCCAGGGATTCGGGCTCGACGGGGCCGGGCAGCTCGCGGCGGCCGTCGGCCGCGGCGACATCTCACACAAGGAGCTGGAGCGCAAGTTCAGGCCGTCGCAGCGCGGCCGCAACATCGTCGAGCGCTTCACGCGCCGCGTGCGGAGGCAGGAGACCGGCGTGCGCATCGAGGGCGTCGGCGACCTCATGGTCCGATTCGCGCAGTGCTGCCAGCCCGTGCCGGGAGACCAGATCGTCGGCATCATAACGAGGGGCCGCGGCATCTCCGTGCACCGCGTCGGATGCCCGAACACGTTCGGCCCGACGATAGACGACGCTCACCGCATCAGCGTGGACTGGGACGTGACGGAGGGACAGACGTTCCCCGCCGGGTTCGTCGTGAGGGGCAACCTCACGAAGGGCTTCCTCGCGAACGTGTCGAAGGCCATCGCCGACCAGGGCGTCGAGGTGACCGGCGCGTCGATGACGACCGAGGAGGGACAGGTCGTTGCGCGGTTCGTCGTTGCGGTGAGCAACCTGCACAGGCTCAACAGGCTCATGAAGACGATCGGCTCGCTCAAGGGGGTCCGGAGCGTCGCTAGAAGGCGCTCGGTGGGACGGCCGACGGGCGAGGGGAAGGCCCCGGCATGAGAGCGGTCGCTCAAGGGGCGGACGCGGCCGGCGCGTCGAGCGGCGTGGAGGCATCGGCATGAGGGCGGTGATTCAGCGGGCGAGCGCAGCGAGTGTGGCGGTCGGCAGCGACGTCGTAGGCGAGATCGGTCTCGGGCTCGCAGTGCTCCTCGGGGTCGCCGCGGGCGACGGCGAGGCGGACGCCGCCTGGATGGCGGCCAAGCTCTGCGAGCTTCGCATCTTCGAGGACGACCAGGGCAAGATGAACCTCTCGCTCGAGGACGTGGACGGCGACATGCTCATCGTGTCGCAGTTCACGCTCCTGGCGGACTGCAGGAAGGGGAGGAGACCCTCGTTCGTGGGCGCTGCGCCGCCTGAGGAGGGCGAGCGCCTCTACGAGCGCGTGGTGTCGCTGGTGCGGGAGCGCGGGGTCCGAGTGGCCACGGGCTCGTTCGGCGCGCACATGCTCGTCTCCATAGAGAACGATGGCCCCGTGACGATCGTGCTCGACACGCGGGAGCGCGGCGCGACCGCGGGGGAGGGCACGGCGTGAGCTGTCCTCTAGTGACGCGGCTCATCGACGAGCGTCCGTTCATACTGGGCTCGGGCTCGCCCCGCCGGAAGCGTATCCTGGAGGGGCTGGGACTCGACTTCGTGGTCGACGTGCCCGGTGTCGAAGAGAACGCGGTCCCCGGAGAGACACCGCGGGAGCACGTCCTGAGGCTCGCCGAGGCGAAGGTCAGGGACGTTGTCTCGAGGCATGAGCGAGGGACTGTCCTCGCGGCCGACACGGTCGTCGAGATCGACGGCCGTATCCTGGGGAAGCCCGCCGACCCCGAGGACGCCGGGCGGATGCTCCGGACGATTCGCGGCAGGTGGCACGACGTGTGG
>CAYNQF010000147.1:0-3025 GCA_964399265.1 uncultured bacterium
TCGCGTCCTGAGAGAACCTTGGTCACGTCCACCCTGAAGGCCACGGGCTGCTCGACGCCGTACGTTCGCACGACCATCACGCTTGACGGCCTTCCGGTCGACTCGACCCCGCCCGCCGCAGCCAGCGCCATGGAGACCGTCAGGGTCCCCGTCGATTCGACCCTGCCGGGGTCACCCACTTCGCCTATGACGAACACCGGTTGCTCACCGATCTCCCTCAGCATCACGGAGACCGACGGGTCGACCAGGTACTGGGTCATCCTCTCGGAAATGGCGTCGGCCAGATCGACCGTCGTGCCTCCAGCCGCCGGGACCTCGCCCACCATGGGAAGTGTGACCGTTCCGTCAGGTGTGATCGGCGTCGAGTAGACCGCGCCGGGGTCGGCGGGGAAGCTGACCTCCACGGTGTCGCCGGGCCTGAGACGATAGCCGGACTGCCTGGGTGACTCGTAGGCCGCGGCGTCCGGGATCACCACATCGTCGCGACCACGCCCGGAAGCACACCCCGCCAAGAGAGCGAGGGTCCCCAGGCCCAGAGCCAGCAGCCGGCGAATCCATCGTTCGCGCATCCGATTTCCCCCTACTGCACACGCACGTGCCTTCACCCCGAACGGGCGAGACACGGCTCAGTAAAGCATAACTTGTGCCACGGTCGCCGCTTCCCCCAACGGAACCACCTCTGCCGGTGAAGGAACGCTCACAAAGCAGCCGCCCGGCGGACTCTACCGTGGGCCGACGTCCACGTCAACGGCATCCCGCGGTGAGCCCGATTCGCCGTCCCGGGCATCGAGCTTGCCCACCAGGGAGTACAGCTCGACCCTGACACCGATGAAGTCCGCGGCATCCAGCAGACTGCCCCTCGCCTCGAGACGCGCCGGTATCCTGCCCTCCGGATCGACCTCCCACGAGCGCGCCGCCACGTACCAGAGACGCCTCGCGTCTCCGACCTCCCGGTCCAGTCTCTCGTCGACGGCCGCGTCGCTGCCGGCCTGGCCGCGGTAGAACACGATGCGTTCGGCGGCGCCGTCGTAGTACTGATTGAACACGTCGCGCACGACGGGAACCAGGATGATGTCGCCGGGCTCCTCGTGGAGTTCGACATAGTACGCCGCCGAGCGCACGTCCTCCTTCCAGTAGCGAGGCTCGAAGTAGTAGCCCGAGAGCGATGCGAAACAGAATACGACAATCGCGGCGCAAAGCAAGCCTCCGACCACCCGGTGAACGGAGGCCACACCGACCGCGAGCGTCACCGCGATCAGCGGGTATGCGGCCGCCAGGTACCTCGGATTCATCGGCTTCACGTTCATGAGCGCGAGCGCCACGGAACCTCCCGCCACCACGAGCATGACGAGTAGACTGAACGCCAGTCCGCGATGCCGGCGCCCCATGCCGACAAGGCCGAGCACCAGCGTGACGGCCAGCAGCGCACCCGCGGGACCCACCACGGCGACGCTGTCGCGCATCGCAGCCGCCGGATTCGCCGTGTGAAGCTCGCGCAGGCCGGGCCCCAACGAAAACCCGTATCCCATCGCGAAGACCGAGTAGGGGATCGCATCCATGGTGAAGGTCGTCTCGCCCCGACGCAGCTCCTCGTGATCGGCGGAAGGGGCGAACGTCGCCTGCTCGGTGATGTCCTCCTTCTCCGCCCAGGAGGTGAGTCCCCACACCAACGGGACGCACAGCGCCGCCACGAGGAAGAGCGCGGTGAAGCCCCGCCTCATTAGCCCCGGGTCCCACAGACGCCGGTCGCGGAGACCGCGCGTCAGCACAAAGAGACCGTGCGCCACGGCCAGGAAGGCCGCCGAGAGATTGCAGTACACGGCGAGCGTCATCGTGACGACGTACGGAACCCACGAGCGCCCTCTCTCCGTGACCGCCCGCCAGACGAAGAGCGACGCGGCGGCGGCGAGCAGCATCATGAGCGAGTAGTTCCGAAGCTCCTGCGAGTACCACACGGCAAACGGCGAGACCGTGACGAAGAGGGCGGCCAGGACTCCGACCCGCTTGTCCGCCATGGCCTTGCCTAAGAGGTACGTGACGGGGATCAGCGCCGTGCCTGCGAGGGCGGAGATGGCGCGGAGTGCCGGTGTGGAGTCCGAGACGAGCGCCGCGAGGTGTACGAGCAGAGCATGCAGCGGCCCCTGGACGTTGCCGAAGAACTCCGCGGCCCCGAGCCTTCCCCCCATCTCGGCTGAGCCGATCGTGAGAACCTCGTCGACCCACAGGCTCTGGACGCCCAGTCTGTAGAAACGTAGGAACGCGCCTAGCGCTATCAGTCCCAGCACGAGCCAGCGGTAGACGTCCGCGCTTCGCGCCGTAGTGCGCCGCGCGCCGGGCGCGCGGGTGATGTCGCTGACGCTAGACATTCGGGTATGGTACCCGCCTCTTCCATGAGCCGAGCCAACTGGGTCGAGCACGGTACCATAGAGTATGAGAGGCCCGACCGACTGTCAATCCAATGCTCGCAGAAGCGAGAAATGGTAATCCGGCAGCGTCGCGGTGTGAGTGAGGAGCTTCCGTTGCGCGTACGCCACCGGATTGCTTTCGCCGCGGATGCACCGGCACCGCAGCAGAAAAGCCCTGAAGCAGTCGGTCCTAGTAGGCTCCCTTCCGTGAGAGGACTGCGGGGAGTGTCCTCACGAGGATCTTGAAATCGAGGCCGAACGATTGACGCCGGATGTACTCTATGTCAAGTCTCATCCACTCTGTGAATCCTATGTGGTTCCTTCCGCTGATCTGCCACAGACACGTGATGCCCGGGACGACCGAGAGCTTCTCTCTCTGCCACCCCTCGAAGTTCTCCACCTCGCACGGAAGCGGAGGCCTCGGACCGACCAGACTCATTTCGCCGCGCAGCACGTTTATGAGTTGAGGAAGCTCGTCGAGACTGGTGCGTCTCAGGAACCTCCCTATCCCGGTCACGCGCGGGTCCTCGCTGATCTTGAAGACCGGGCCCTCGAGCTCGTTCAGGTGCATGAGGCTCTGCTTCAGCGCCTCCGCGTCCTCGACCATCGACCTGAACTTG
>CAYNQF010000148.1:0-2902 GCA_964399265.1 uncultured bacterium
GTGCTGCCCTTTCCGCGAGAGGCCGCTCGACTGGCCGGGGTCGGCACTTCCGGCGCGTTCCGCGTGGCAAACGTTCAGGTCGCTCCCCTCTCGTACGTGCCGGCGACCGGCGAGCTCCTTCTCCACAGACGCATTGAGTTGATCATCTCGCTGGAGCCGGACACCGACGCCAGGGCCGCCAGGCCGGTGACCGAGGCCGTGGCTCTGAGCGTCAAGCGCTCCGCGGTCAACCCCGACGAGATGGCGGCGTACCAGAGTGCGTTCGCTCGTTCGGACGACGGGTATGACTATCTGATCGTCTGCCCGGAGGCATTCGCGGACGAGTTCGGGAGACTCGCCGACTGGAAGACCCGGAAGGGCGTCAGGACCGAGATCATAACCCTCGAGGACATTTCGGCCGAGCCGCTGTACGCGGGCGTCGATCAGGCCGAAGCGATCCGCAATTGCATCGCGCATCAGGCGGGCGAGCACGGAGTTGAGTGGGTGCTGCTGGGCGGGGACACCGGCGTCGTGCCGACGCGGATGGCGTATGACTTCTTCTACGACCAGGGCATTCCGTGCGACCTCTACTACGCCGACCTCGACGGCAGCTGGAACGAAGACGGCGACGACCGCTGGGGCGAGGTCGACGAGGACGACATCGACATGTACGCGGACGTATACGTCGGGCGTGCCCCGGTGACGACCGCGGCCGGGGTCGCCGCCTTCGTCGACAAGGTCCTCGAGTACGAGGGCGCCGCCTTCGCGATGACCACCGATTACCAGACGAAGATGCTCTATCTGGGTGAGATCCTGTGGGATTCCCCGGACCCCTACACCGACGGCGGCGTAGCCTGTGACATGATCGACGACGACTACGTCCCGTCGGCGTTCGATCCGGCCTCGAAGCTCTACGAGAGCGATGGGGCGCTCGACGCCGCCTCGGCGATGGCCGCGCTACAGGACGGCTGCGGCATAGTGATGCACGAGGGGCACTCCAACACCACGTGTGCCGGTGTCGGTCCTGAGAGCCTCTCGAACAGCGACCTCGACGCGCTGACCAACGACGTGCGCGGCGGCGTGTGGTACTCGGTCGGGTGCTGGTCGGCCGCCATAGACAGCGACACCTTCGGCGAGCACTGGATCAGCAACCCGTACGGCGGCGGGGTGGCCTACGTAGGCAACTCGAGGTACGGATGGGGCTGCCCCGGCTATCCGGGACAGTGCGTGTCGGACCTCTACAGCCAGCAGTTCTTCAGCTCGCTCTTCGTGAAGGACCTGGTCCACGCCGGGACCGTCCACGCGGATGCCAAGCATCACTACGTGGGGCTCGCGAAGATCGACGACTACATGCGCTACGCGATGTACGAGTTGAACCTGCTGGGTGATCCCGAGATGCCGATCTGGACCGACACCCCCCAGGCTCTCGATGTCGACGTCGAGACCGTGATCGTCGAGTCCAGATCCGAGGCCGAGGTCTCGGTGACGGTTACGAGAAACGGCCTCCCGGTCGGGATGGCCGTGGCCTGCCTGAGCGGCCGTGGCGGAGAGGTGTACGAGAGGACCACGACGGACGCGGCCGGCAAGGCCACGTTCGTTACCCCCATCGGCACCGACGCCGATGCCGATCTCGTTGTGACCGCTGAGAACTCGATACCGACCGCCACGTCGGTGAGCCTCAGCGGCGAGACCGGCATAGACGAGCACGGCACTCAGAGGGTGACCGCCCTCATGCAGAACTACCCGAACCCGTTCAACCCCTCTACGAGCTTGGCATTCGCGCTGGCCCGCAGGGAGAACGTATCGATATCCGTCTACGACTGCTCAGGACGCAGAGTGGCGGTCCTCGTCGACGACGAACTCGACGCCGGGACGCACTCGGTGACCTGGAACGGCCGTGACGGTCGCGGCAACGACGTCGCGTCCGGCACGTATTTCGCCCGGATGGACGCCGGCAGTTCGCACTTTGAAAGCAAGATGATACTGATGAGGTGAGCCGTCAGGGAGCCGCCTACGTCGCGCAGGCGTCTCCCGAGTGTCGGTCCACAGAAGCCGTAGCACATTGCGTGCTCCGAGAAGTGGACTCTCTCTCTGGCGCAGCGTACCGGAGCACGCCGGATCAGCCCGGATCGACGACGACTCACAACCGGTGGCAGGGGCGCGTCCCACACACCGTCCGCGCGCCCCTCCACCACAACTCAGGACAACGGCTGGCCGGTCCCCTCGCCAAGTCATTTCCTTAAACAGCCTGCAAGTGCGCATGACCGTCGCTTGGGGCCGGCCGGCTGCTTCATCTTCCCGAATCGACGTGAATGACCAGATCTCCTCCTCGGTGTATAATCGCTTAGGGGAGACGCCGTCGTTCCAGGAGGGCAGCATGACGAAGACTGCCATGGTGTTGATGATCGGACTTGTCGTCCTCCTCGTCGTACCGGCGTCGACGCTCGCTGCCTCGACGCTCAGGTGGGAGAGCTGGGGAGAGAATGCTACGGCGGGCTCCGCCTCGGAGGGCACGCACGCCTGGGTCTCGCGCGGCCTCTATCAGCGGGGCGTCGAACTCGGCATGGGCAGCGGGCGCTCCGCCGGCCTCGCTCTCGGCACGATGGCCGTCTGGGAGGTCTGCGAGGTGAGCGTGATGGACGCGGAGGGCGTGTCGGTTCAGGACCTCGCGGCCAACGCTGCAGGCGTGCTGTCCGCATTGACCGGCTTCGGAATGAGATACAGCTACGCCACGTACGGGAGCCCAGAACGGGACGAAGAGCATCCATGGCTCGATGCGCCCGTTCTTCCCAGGAACGATCTGACCTACGCGATCGAACTCACACACGACGGGTGGACGTTTGGCTACAAGTACCTCGGTCTCGCCGGGGACATGGTGGTCGGCACGACGTCGATGCCGGTTCAGGCGGGCGAGTGGGGCAAG
>CAYNQF010000149.1:0-2888 GCA_964399265.1 uncultured bacterium
GATCGCCTACCTCGTCTCGAAGGGCGGCAACCTGTCGACCGGGTTCCACGCGACGGGCGTGTTCCCGGACACCGTAGTGCAGATGGTGTCGACCGGCGAGGAGACTGGAAAGCTGGGCGACATGCTCGCGTCAATCTCAGACCACTACGACGAGCAGGTCGAGAGTTCGATCGAGGGTCTGGCGGCGGTCATCGAGCCGCTCATGATAGTGCTGGTCGGAGGGCTCATTGCCCTCATGCTGGTGGCGATGTTCCTGCCGGTCTTCCACCTCGGCGGGGCTGTGAGGCGTTCGATGTAGGTTTGGTTCGATTAGTGCAAGCGCAAGGTGCCTAGTGACGAAGGGACCAAGTGCAGGCAAGGGCTCACAAACGACCGCGAAGGGGGGTGAGAAAAGATGCGGCTTATGAGGAACCAGAAGGGCTTCACGCTGGTCGAGTTGATGGTGGTCGTGATCATCGTTCTGGTGCTCGCCGGCATTGCTGTCCCGGTGTACATGCACTACATCCAGGAGAGCAAGAAGAGCGAGGCCTACGCGACGATCGACTCGGTCGTCAGCGGCGCCCTCGTGTACTTCCAGAAGAACAACACGTACGTGGGAGGCACGTTGGCGAACTTCATGGCGGCCGACGACACGGGCAACGCTCAGTACTTCACGTACGCGTTGGACGACCTGGCGGCGACGGGCTTCACCGTCGTGGCGACCGAGACCGGCTCGTGGGCTCCCGATGGAGCCACGATCACGTGGACGCAGACTGGCGCCGACGCCACCAACGGTGACGCAGGCACCGGTTCGTTCTCAGAGACGGGTTGGTAGACCGAATGGTGGGCCGGGGTCCTCGTGGCCCCGGCCCATCCGGCACGGAAGAGGTGTGAGCAGGTGAAGAACGTACTCCGCAGTGAAGGCGGCTACAGCCTCATCGAGATCCTGGTCTCAGTGATCGTGTTCTCGATAGCCATCGTCTTCGTGTTCCAGATGCTCTGGAGCGGCCAGACCACGGTCGAGTTCGAGGGCGAAAGACGGGTGGCTCTGCGCATGGCCGAGCTCAAGATCGAGGAGCTCAAGTACGCGGGGTACTCATCGACCGGCAGCGACGCGGACTGGACGAGTCTCGACATGGACGTGGGGACGCATCCCAACGATCCGACCGTTCTCCTGGACAGCAAGGCCAGCGTCGACACGGTCGACGACCTCGTCGGTGACCTCCAGTGGACGGTGCGCGAGACCACCTGGACCGGATCGGGCGTCACCACGCGCGCGAAGGTGGTCGCGGTGGAAGTGCAGTGGCCGCAGGGGTCGCCTCGTGACCGCGTAAGGCTTACTACGCTGGTGGGGGAGTAGAAGGTGATCAGCAACATCTCAGGACGTCCGCGACTGGACTCTAAGGGTTTCACGCTGACCGAGGTCATGATCGCCAGCATCGTCGGCGGGATAGTCATAGCGGCGGTCGTCATGATGTACATCACATCGCTCGATGCCTGGGACCTCTCCGGTGCCCGTCTGGCCATACAGCGCAACGGCGACTACGCGATGGAGTGGATCGTGAAGGACATCCGCGCGGGGAGCAGGGTCACGATCGGCAGCGACCACCACTCGATGACGGTCTACAGGACAACTGCCTCCGGCGACAGCACGATCGGGTACTACGAACTGGACGGCACCCAGATCAAGAACCTGCACGACGTGGTGATAGCCAACGACGTCACCTCTCTCACGTTCACGTCAGGCAACGGCGTCAAGGTGCGGATCGAGATGGCGCTCTACGACGACCTGGAGACGCCGTCCATCGACACGGACGACAAGATGATCGAACTCGAGTCCATCGCTGTCTGCAGGAACCAGTCTCTTTACTAGAGGCGGGAGGAGAGTCTTGACCTTCGGCAAGGGCACCATAGTAACCGGACTCGACGTCGGTGCGACGAGCGTGAAGGCGGCCACCCTGAGACACGGACCGGGTGGATCCAAGCTCGTCGGGCTGGCGGTCGCCGAGATCGCGGAATCCGAGGATCGCTCCGCGGCCGTGCAGCAGGCGATACGCGTGGCGCTGAGCGGAAGCGGCGCCGGCAAGAACACGCCGGTCGTATCTGCCGTCGGAGGGTCCGGCGTCAGCGTGAAGCATGTGACCTTCCCGGAAATGCCCAAGCAGGCGCTTGCCGAGTCGATAAGGTGGGAGGCCAGGAAGCACGTGCCGTTCGAGGGTTCGGACTTCGTTCTGGACTTCCAACCGCTCGACGGCGCCAGCGGCAACGAAGGCGGCGGCCTGCAGGTCCTTCTCGCTGCGGTGGAGACGAAGCTGCTCGACTCGCACGTTGAGATGCTGGCCGGCGCGGGCGTCGAGCCCGACGCGGTCGACCTCACCCCCCTCGCGCTCATAAACGAGATCGAAGAGGAAGGACTGCTCGACGGCGAGGCGCTCGCGGTCATAGACCTGGGCGTCAAGGCCATCACGATGGCGGTCTACCGCAGGGGCGGACTCTTCTTCGCCCGGTCCATACCGCTCGTGTCGAAGAGCGCCAGGGTGCGGCCCGCCAACGGCTCCGAGGTATCTGAGGTGGACGACTCCTGGGTCAAGACGGTGCTGCGCGAGGTGCACAGGTCGCTGACCTTCTACCACAACGAGACCGGAAAGCAGGGCATCGACAGGATCTATCTGACGGGTGGTCGGGCGCTGGAGCCGGACATCGATAAGAGGATGCAGAGTGACCTCGGCATACCGACGCAAGTTCTGAACCCGCTCGCGAACGTGGAGAGCGTCGGCGTGAACGTAGAGCAACTCAACGCCGAGGGCCCGCGGTTCGCGGTCGCCATCGGATTGGCCAGAAGGAGCTAGCTCGTGCTGTTCAGGGTCAACATGTACAGACTCGGCCACGAGAAGAGACTCGAGGCCATG
>CAYNQF010000150.1:0-2784 GCA_964399265.1 uncultured bacterium
CGCGTGGAAATTCACCTCGAACGTCGAGCTCGCGATTGTCGAGTTCGGGACGACCGAGCGTGACGGGAAGACCACGTTCTACGTGAGAGACAACGGTGCCGGCTTCGACATGGCCTACGCCGAAAAGCTCTTCGCACCTTTCCAGAGGCTCCACCGGACGACCGAGTTCCCGGGATCCGGCATCGGACTCGCCACAGTGCAGCGGATCGTCCGGCGACACGCCGGCGAGATCTGGGCGGAGTCCGAGGCAGGCAAGGGCGCAACGTTCTACTTCACACTGTCGCATGAGGGAGGCACGAGATGAGCGAACAGACCCCCGCGAGCATTCAGGCCAAGCGTATTCTGCTGGTGGAAGACAATCCGGACGACGAGACCCTTACTCTGAAATCGTTCAAGAAGGCCAACATCCTTAACGAGGTGGTAGTGGCGCACGACGGGGCCGAGGCGCTCGACTACCTCGCCGGGAGCGGCGCGTTCGAGGGCCGTGACGTGACGGACCTCCCCGCGTTGATCCTCCTCGACCTCAAGCTGCCTCGCGTTGACGGGATTCAGCTGCTCAGGAAGATCCGGGATGACGACAACACCGCCCTCGTCCCGGTGGTCGTGCTCACCTCCTCGGACGAGGAAACTGATCTGTTGAAGAGCTACAAGGCGGGCGCCAATAGCTACGTGCGCAAGCCCGTGGAGTTCGACCGGTTCAGCGCGGCGATCCAGCAGTTGGGGCTGTATTGGCTCCTCGTCAACGAGGCGCCTCCGCGGAATTCATAGCGGCCGGGAAGGCTATCCACGATGGCGATACCATTGCGAGTGCTGATCGTGGAGGACTCCGAAGAGGACGCGACGCTCATCGTCCGTGAACTCCGCCGCGGCGGATACGACGAGACAACGAAGCGAGTCGACACGGCCGAAGACCTGCTTGCCGCGCTCGATGAGGCCGAGTGGGACGTCATCGTGGCCGACTTCTCCATGCCCGGCTTCACGGGGCTGGAGGCGCTGAAGATCGTGAAGGAGAAGGATCAGGACATTCCCTTCATCCTCGTCTCCGGCACGATCGGCGAGGACATCGCCGTCGAGGCCATGAAGGCGGGCTCGAACGACTACGTGCTCAAGGACAGTCTGGCTCGCTTGGTGCCGGCGATCGAGCGCGAGCTGCGCGATGCGCAGATGCGTCGGAGCGGGAGGGTGGCGGAGGAGGCGCTGCGAGCGACTGAGGCCAAGTTGTCGAACGCGCTCCAGATGGCCCGCGCCGGCCACTGGGAATACGACGTGAAGCGCGACGTGTTCACGTTCAACGACAACTTCTACCGGATATTCCACACCACGGCCGCCGAGGTCGGCGGGTACGAGATGTCCTCGGTTGAGTACGCCAGACGGTTCTGCCACCCCGACGACGCGCCACGGGTGGACATCGAGACCCGGGCCGCCATCGAGTCGACCGACCCGGACTACAGCCGCGTGTTCGAGCATCGCATCATCTACGCCGACGGCGGGGCGGGCCACATTGCGGTGCGTTTCTTCATCACCAAAGACGAGCATGGGCAGACCGTGCGGACGTACGGCGTCAATCAGGATGTCACGGAGCGACGACAGTCAGAGGAGCGGATCGCGGACCTGGCAAGATTCCCCGAGGAGAACCCCGCGCCCGTCCTGCGCGCGTCTCCCGACGGGACGATCCTCTACGCGAATCCGGCGAGCAGAGTTCTCTTGGCCGGCTGGCACAGCGGAGTCGGACAGCCGCTCCCGGAGGAGCTCCGTCTATTGGTATCATCGGCATGCGAGACGGGCGCAACGCACGAGGAGGAGATCGCGTGCGGCAACCACGTCTATGCATTCGTCGTGGCGCCCACGGAGACACTCGCCTACGCGAACCTCTATGGGCGCGATCTGACCGAGCAAAAAGGTATCGAAGAGCAACTCCGCCAGTCGCAGAAGCTGGAGGCGGTCGGGAGCCTTGCCGGCGGCATCGCCCATGACTTCAACAACATGCTCGGCGCGATCATCGGCTACTCCGACGTGATCATGCATGACTTGCACAAGGACGACCCGATCTGCCGCGACGTCGAGCAGATCAAGGGCGCCGCCGACCGCGCTGCGTCCCTCACGAGACAGCTCCTGGCGTTCAGCCGCAAGCAGGTCCTCCAGCCTAAGGTCATCAACCTGAACACAGGAGTGGCCGGTATCAAGAAGATGCTGCAACGCCTCATCGGCGAGGACATCGAGCTCACGACGGCGCTCGCCCCGGATCTCTGGCGCGTGAAGGCCGATCCCGACCAGATCGACCAGGTGATCCTGAACCTGGCGGTGAACGCCCGCGATGCCATGCCCGGGGGCGGCAAGCTCACCATTGAGACAGCGAACGTGGATCTGGACGAAGTTTACGCGCAGGACCACGTCGCGGTGACGCCGGGACCTCACGTCATGCTCGCCGTCTCAGATACGGGCTCGGGAATAGACGCAGTGACGAAGGCGCGCATCTTCGAGCCCTTCTTCACGACCAAGGAACGCGGCAGGGGGACGGGGCTCGGACTCTCGACCGTGTACGGTATCGTGAAGCAGTCGGGGGGCAACATCTGGGTGTATTCGGAGCCGGGACAGGGCACCACGTTCAAGATCTACTTCCCGCGCGAGAAGGCGGACGCCCAGGCGATCGCCGTCAAGACTCCCGGACGCGGGCTCGAGCGTGGCAATGAGACCAGCCTCGTCGCCGAGGACGAAGAGGTGCTTCGCCAGCTCGTGGCGCGGCTCTTGACGATCTCGGGCTACAAGGTGCTCGTCGCGGCCAAC
>CAYNQF010000151.1:0-2710 GCA_964399265.1 uncultured bacterium
CGGCGGTGAGCTATCTGAGGGAGCAGGATGGACGGTTCAGGATCGCGCCGGTCGGACCGTCCTTCAGCTCCAACGAGTGGATGTATCATCGGATCGAATCGATCGGCGGCTACCATCCGGCGAAGCTGTCAGTGGTGAACGACCTTCTGGACAAGGTGGGCGTCGGGAACCTGAAGCTTCTCTCGATGTTCAACGTCAGGTATATAGTGAGTCCGCAGGCGATCGAACATCCCGCGCTCCGGAACGTGGCGCCAGGCGTCTACGAATTCGACGGGGCTCTTCCGCGGGTATTCCTCATCGGAGACGTGAAGTACGACGTCGACGAGACGCAGGCGCTCGGCGAGTACGGGAACGCGCTCTTCGATCCCACGCGCACGGCGGTCCTGACCGAACGGCTTCCGGGCCCGGTCGAAGGTGTCGAGGACGGAAGCGTCTCTCTCGAGTCATACTCTCCGGCGGGCCTGGAGGTGCGGGCGAGCGTCACGCGACCTTGTCTTCTCGTCTTTTCGGAGGTATACTACCCGCCGTGCTGGAAGGCGTTCGTGGACGGTGAGGAGACTGAGATCTACCGCACGAACTACGCCTTCCGCTCGGTCTATCTGGAGCCTGGTGAACACACGGTGCTCATGAAGCACGTTCCCGGGAGCCTCCGGACGGGCTTCATTCTGACGCTGGCAGCGTCCGTGCTCATAGTCCTTCTCTGGGCGATCCCGTCACGGGGCAGAAGCTAGAGGGCCACCGCCTATGAAGATCATGGTCGTCGTACCCACCTACAACGAGCGTCAGAACATCGAACAGCTCATCCCAAGGGTGCTGAACCAGATGAAGGGAGTCGAGCTGCTGGTGGTCGACGACGGCTCGCCGGACGGCACGGGCGAGTACGTAGACTCGGTGGCGGCGGAGGACCCGCGAGTCCATGCGCTCCACAGACCGGGCAAGATGGGCCTCGGCTCCGCCTATGTCGCGGGGTTCGGCCGAGCGCTCGAGGCCGGTGCCGACCTCATCGTGCAAATGGACGCCGACTTCTCTCACGACCCGGATGAGATCCCGAAGCTCGTCGAGAACGCGAAGACCTACGACGTGGTCCTGGGCTCGCGCTACATAACGGGCGCCAACGTCGTCAACTGGCCTCTCCGGAGGCTCTTCCTGAGCTACTTCGCCAACGTCTACACGCACATCGTGACCGGACTGCCCCTGCGCGATTCGACGGGCGGCTTCAAGTGCTTCCGAAGACACGTGCTCGAGTCCGTCGACCTCGGTTCCATCCGCTCCGACGGCTACTCGTTCCAGATCGAGGTCAACTTCAGGTGCTGGCGGAAGGGATTCTCGATCCTGGAGATACCGATCGTGTTCGTCGACAGGCATTCGGGCACGTCGAAGATGTCCAGACGAATCGTGTGGGAGGCCATGTGGTTGGTGTGGCGGCTACGGATGGCGAGGATCTTCCAGAGAACGTGAGCCCCGCCGGCGGACCCGATCTATCGATAGTGATCGTGGGATACAGGAGCCTCGGGCCCCTGCGCGACTGTCTGCCGTCGATCAGGGAGAACGCTGGGCCCGGCATCGAGACGATCCTTGTCGACAACTCGCCGGACGACGAAACGTCGGATTTCGTGCGGAGCGAGTACCCTGAGGTCCGCTACTTTCGGAACAGCACGAACCTGGGGTACTCGAGAGCGGTCAACCAGGGGATCAGGGCGGCGCGCGCGAACTACGTCCTGGTGTTGAATCCGGACATCAGGGTCCTCGCGGGTGCGCTCGACAGACTCGTCGAATTCATGGAGAGGCACACCGACGCCGGCATCGCCGGGGCGAAGCTCCTCAACGCGGACGGGACGGTACAGGACTCCTGCAGGCGGTTCTATACGTTCTGGACGCTCCTGCTCAGAAGGACGTTCCTGGGCAGGATCCTTGGCGGGTCGCCGGCCCTTCGACGATACCTCATGGCCGACTTCGACCACGAGAGTTCGCGCGAGGTCGACTGGGTGATCGGCGCCTCGATGATGGTCAGGAAGGATGCGCTCAAGGACATCGGGCTGATGGACGAGCGGTTCTTCCTCTACTTCGAGGACGTCGATTGGTGCTACAGGACCTGGAAGAGCGGCTGGAAGGTCTACTACGTCGCCGACGCCAGGATGACGCACAGGTATGCACGTGAGAGCGCCAGGCGGACGCCCTCGAAGCAACTCCTGGCGCATCTCATCTCGCTCTTCCACTTCTACGAGAAGTGGGGGAAGGTCGCCTATCTGATGAAGAGGCACCGTACGGGATTGCGCAAGGCGATCCTGCTTCTGTCTGACGCTATTGCCGTGAACGGGGCGTTCACGCTCTCGTATCTGCTCCGCTCGAGCCTTCGCGGGCTGCTGTCGAAACCCATGTTCGGGGTGGGCTTCTACACGCCCTTCATCGTCTTCGCGAACATAGTCCTCCTCGTGTCGTTCGCGCTCTTCGGGCTGTACGACAGGAGGACGGAGCGCGAGGACGGCCCCGACATACTGCTGAGGGCGACGAGGGCGACCGCAGTGGCCGCCGTCATGCTGATGGCGAGCACCTTCCTGGCCTCGCAGACGGTCTACTCCAGAGTGCTCGTCGGCGTCTTCTGCGTCCTGACGGTCGTCATCGTCACACTCTTCCGGGTCGCGCTCCGGAGGGCCCACCGCGCCGTGCAGGCGGGCAGCTTCGACCTGCGGCGCGTCGTGGTCGTTGGCCG
>CAYNQF010000152.1:0-2695 GCA_964399265.1 uncultured bacterium
GTCCTCGGGGGAGTCCGTGAGCCTCGTGAGCGTGCGCTTGAGCGCCTTCGACAGCGTGGGCTTTCCCTCTTCGTCGGACCTCACTGCGAAGATGTCGTAGTTGCCGTCACGGTCCGAGGAGAAGAGCAGCGTCTCACCATCGGGCATCCAAGCGACGTCCTTCTCCCGGGCCGGAGTATCGGTGATCCGGATGGTCTCGCCGCACTCACCGTCTTCGAAGGGCGCCACGTAGACCTCTCCCCTCACCACGAGCGCGATCTCGCTCTCGTCCGGGGACAGAGCGAACTCCGAACAGCCGGATGACTTGTTCATCCTCAGAAGATCGTTCCACTTGAGGTCGCTCGGCGCCGACACGTCCAGCCGTACCGGAGTTCCGGAGGGAACATCGAGCGCCCAGATGGCGCCGTCGCACTCATAGGCCATGACCGTCCCGTCGTCGGACATGGCGGCGAACTGCACGCCGTCCGTGTCATGCCACGTGACCTGGCTCGGCGGGTCTACGACTCTCGGCACGCCGTCAGAATCGGGCTCGGGCAGCTCGACCGTTAGCTTCCAGATATTGGCGACCGAGTCGGCTCGCTCGGACTGGAAGTAGAGAGTCCGCCCGTCCGCTCCCCACATGGGCCGGTCGTCGTCCCCGGGCCAGTCGACCAGACGATAGCTCTCGCCCCCGTCGTACGCGCGGATCCATATGTCGCGCGACGCGCTACCCCTGTAGTGTTTCCGCCACCAGGGCGTGCGTCCGCGGACGTATGCGATCCAGCGTCCATCCGGAGACACCGCGATGTTGAACGCCCTGTCTCTGATCACCCGGCGGGGCATGCCACCGTCAACCGAGATCCGGTACAACTCCCTCTCGGTCGTGTCTCTCGAGGAGATGAAGAACAACCCGGAGCCGTCGCGATCCCAGGACTGCAGATCGTCCCAGGTGCTGCGGAAGGTTAGCTGTACCGGTGGCCCGCCGGCGGCCGGGATCACGAAGAGGTCGCCGTTGCCCTCACGGTCCGACTCGAACGCGATGGCGGCCCCGTCGGGAGACCATACGGGATGGGAGTCGTAGGCCTCGTGGTCGGTGACCCTGTGCGCCTCGCCACCGGTCGCCGGCACCACCCAGATGTCGCCCATGTAGGTGAACGCTATGTTCGCACCGTCCGGCGAGGGCCATGGTTCCCTGGGAACCACCATCTCGGCCGCGGCCGCGCTCAATGCGAGCGCGAGCACGACGGCGAGGCACAGCAACACGCTCGCGCGTTCTATCGCACGCTGCCCCATCGTCTCCTCCTGAAGTGGAACGGGCCCGGGCTACCCGCGGCCCGGGAACAGAAACTGAAGCGCGCGGGGGAACCTTGCGCTCCAGGCTCGTTCATTGTGAACCGCCCCCTCGTCCTCCACGTACCGCAGCCTGTCGGGGATCGTCAGGCCCTCGTCCATGAGGAGGTCGCGCACGCGCCTGTGCAGCTGGATGATGTCGGGCACGCCGTCGCCGTCCCTGTCGGTGCGGTCCTCGGCCGTTCCCATGTCGATCCAGACCTTCACACCCGGGGGCGGGCTGTGATTGGCGATGTACTTGATGATGTATGAGTCAGCCCAGCCGTAGGTGGTCGACATGGCCGCGACCTTCGAGAAGACGTCCGGGTGCGACCAGGCCAGGTACAGCGAGACCAGCCCGCCGAGCGAGGAGCCTGCCACTCCCGTGTTGTCGCGGTCGGGCAGCGTCCGGTACGTGCTGTCGATGAACGGTTTCAGGTCGTTCAGGATGAAGTCGGCATACATGTCCGCGCCGCCGCCGCCACGCGACCTATCGGCCGCCGGCGTGTACTCGAATACGCGGTCAGGCGTATTGCTGATGCCGACGACGATGAGGGGACGAACCTGGCCCGACTGGACCATCCTCGTCAGCGTCTCGTCGACGTCCCACTCGACGCCTATGAAGGACGTGGCCGCGTCGAACAGGTTCTGCCCGTCGTGCATGTAGAGGACTGGATAACGCGCCTCCCGGTTCTCGTCGTAGCCCGGAGGCAGGAGGACGTATATGTCTCTGGTGTTGCCGAGCTTCGTGGCGCGGAACGAGGGGTGCATTCTCAGATCGCCCACTATCGTGTGCGACTCCCTGAACGGGGACAGATCGCGCCACGTGTCGATCCATATGGGTACGGTCTCGTCGCAGGTCACCGTCATCTCGCGATCGGCTATCTCCTCGTAGCCGGGCCCCTTCTCGACCGTCTCCCAGGTGCCGCGCGTGAACTTGTACCTGAGATCGGTATCCACCGGCAGCACGAGCGTTATGGCGTAAAGCCTGTCGCCGATCTTGCCCAGCTCGACCTTCCCCGGGTCCCAGGGACCGAGCGACGGGATGTTGCCCGCGATGTACACGCTGGCGTCGGCCGGTGTCGTGTCCGGAACGTGGACCTTGAACGTGACCATTGCCCCTCTGGCGAGCGCGGCACCCGGCGCGCACACGAGCAGCAGGACCAGCGTCAGCGCCGCGGCGGCGCGCACGGACGGACTGTCGAACATGAATTCCTCCTGTCAGGCGAGGATAACCCCGGCGAAGCCCCCGCGGCAAGCGCATCCTGCTCCGGAGGGGTCTTTCGCGCCCCCTTCCAAAACTGTATAGTTGGCGTTGGAGAATACACAAGGAGGTCTCATGCAGCCCCTAATCAAGCTGCCCCCGCCCACGCGGGACGGCGGCCCT
>CAYNQF010000153.1:0-1431 GCA_964399265.1 uncultured bacterium
TGCAGCCGGGGTAGTACGGGATCTTCATCAATGCCTCCAACGCGTGCTATCCGTTGAGTTTCTTGAGAGCGCCGACGACACCCATCTGCGGAGCGTCAGACACCATCACCGGCGTGACATCGTCGGCGTCGACGTCCGGCCTCGAGAGACGGCGGCGCAACACGATCTGGCGGAGCGCATCGCAGATGCTGGAGAACTCGACGCCCTTCGGACAGCGGGACGCGCACTGAAGGCACGAAGCGCATATCCAGATCGTGTTCGTCGCGAGGACTCTCTCGACCTGCCCGACCTGTATCCGCCTGATGACCTCGCTCGGCAGCATGTCCATCTCGGCCACCACGGGGCAGCCGGCTGAGCATCGGCCGCACTGGTAGCAGGCCAGCAGGTCCTGGCCAGAGAGGGTCTCGATCCTCTCGATCATGTCGTCCTTCAGTAGCTCGCTTGTGAGCCTGTACCGCATCGGCACCTCCGAAGCGTGCGGCGGGGAGCGGGTCCCGCGTAGCCCTGGGGCATTCACGGAGGAGGCTTCCCGCGCGTGTGGCCGACCGCTGATTCGCTAATGAGGGTAGGCGTTTCCACCTACCCCGGTAAGACGACAAACGGCGTCCGGGACCGCACCGTACGCGGCCACGGTGACCTGAAAGCGTACTACGCGGAAATGGGCAGTGTCAACCTGTGTTCCGGCCTATGGTGCGCCGAGCCATCTCGGCCTGGAGGTCCCTGCACGGACGCAACCAGGTCAGCGGCCTGCCCACGTTGACACGTGCCCCTGACCGGGGCTAGAGTCTTCTCTGTTGCTGGAGCCCCCCTACCTCGGCGCGAGAATAGGCGCGACTGGCAAGGATGACGCAGTACCGCCCGAGCGACGTTCACTTTGATAACGAGAGCACGCCGGAAGACCGGCAAGGAGGCACGGCAGCATGAACGTGAATACCCTCGAGACAACGGCAAGAGAGATGGTCACCCCCGGCAGGGGCATCCTCGCGGCAGACGAGAGCACGGGCACGATCAAGAAGAGGTTCGACACGATCGGGGTGGAATCGACGGAGGAACACAGGCGCGCGTACAGGGAGATCCTTTTCACCACCGCGGGCGCCGAGAAGCACATATCCGGCGTGATCATGTACGACGAGACTCTGCGGCAGTCCGCGTCGGACGGCACGCCTTTCCCCAAGCTCCTCTCCGGCAAGGGGATCGTCCCGGGCATCAAGGTCGACAAGGGCGCCAAGCCCATGGCCGGCTTCCCGGGCGAGAAGGTGACCGAGGGTCTGGACGGCCTGCGCGACAGGCTGGCCGAATACGCGGGGCTCGGGGCGCGTTTCGCCAAGTGGCGCGCCGTCATCACGATCGGGGACGGCATCCCCACGATGGCGTGCATCCGCGCCAACGCTCACGCGCTCGCGCGCTACGCGGCGCTCTGCCAGGAGGCCG
>CAYNQF010000153.1:1531-2675 GCA_964399265.1 uncultured bacterium
AACGAGTGGCTCCTCATAAAGAGGAAGGACGACCATGCGGAGCCCGGATGGAAGCTCGAGCACGAGCTGACACCGGAACGCAGAGAGAAGCTCAAGGAGAAGGACCCGGGCGGCTCGGCGTCGTGAGCGACGTCTCCGCGTAGGAAGACTGCGTGATCCATCCCGAGAGAGTGCAGTACCTGAACGAGGAGTACCCGACGCGCGGCCGTTACGTCCTCTACTGGATGCAGCAGTCCCAGCGCGCGAGATACAACCACGCCCTCGAGCTGGCGGTGCGCGAGGCCGACAGGCTCAAGCTTCCGGTCCTGGCGGTCTTCGGCATCACGCAGCGCTTCCCCGAGGCGCAGGAGCGTCACTACGCGTTCATGCTCGAGGGACTCGCCCAGACGCACGCGGCGCTTGCCGAACACGGCATCAAGCTCGTGGTGAAGCTCGAATCCCCTGTCGAGGCAGTGACATCGCTCGGGCGCGCGGCGGCGCTTGTCGTGACGGACAGGGGCTACCTGCGGGTCCAGCGTTCGTGGCGCGAGAAGCTCGCTCGCCTTCTACCCTGCCGGTTCGTCCAGGTAGAGTCCGACGTCGTCGTCCCTGTAGAGACCGCGTCCGACAAAGAGGAGTACGCGGCCAGGACCATCCGTCCGAAGATACTGAGGAAGCTGGACGAGTTCATGAGGCCGCTCGAGGAGAGCGAGCCCCGGAGAGACTCGCTCGGGATGCGCGTTCCGGGGCTCAGGACGTCCAGACCGGACTCGATACTGAAGCAGCTGAACGTGGCGCGCCGTTCCCGTCGGACGTCCTGTTACCTGGGCGGCGAGAGCGAGGCGCAGCGGAAGCTGGAGTCCTTCCTGACCGACGGGCTCGACGCCTACGCCCGCGACCACAGCGATCCCGGGCTCGATGTCCAGTCGGACCTGGCACCCTACCTTCACTTCGGACAGGTATCCCCCCTGGACATCGCCCTCAGAGTGCGCGAGGCGCGCGCCGACGAAGAGAGCACGGAAGCGTTCCTCGAGGAGCTGATCGTAAGGCGCGAGCTTTCGATGAACTTCTGCTTCTATAATGATAGCTACGACTCATGGGAGTGCGTGCCCGACTGGGCGCGCAAGACGCTCGGTAAGCACGCGCGCGACAAGCGGGAGTACAC
>CAYNQF010000154.1:0-2672 GCA_964399265.1 uncultured bacterium
TGACTACAGAGGTCAGGAGCACTGCCACCACAAGTTCCCGGTGGCAGGAGCCTGAACACACCGAGCGGCACCGCCGCAGAGGGAGGACAGCATGATCAGGCGAACGGCGATGCTCGGGGTGGCGGCGTTGATGCTGCTCACGGCCACTCCGGCACTCTCTGTCGACCGTGTCGTTCTGGCCGAGATGTTCGGGGGGACATGGTGCGGCTACTGCCCCGAGGCGCACGCCGCGCTCCAGGTGCTGAGCGACGAGTGCGGGGATTGCCAGCTGGCGGCTCTCTACTATCACGTGGGGCCGGACCCCTTCACGACGTCGGAGTCGACCGCCCGCGCGAGCTGGTACACCGTCGGCGGCGTCCCGCACGTCAGATTCGACGGGACCGATCCCTGTATCGGCGTCTACGAGGATCTCGAGCTGACGACCGACTGGTACAGGGGTATCATCCAGACCCACCGCACGGACCTGCCTCCCCTCGAGATACGTCCGGTGGGGCACATCCAGTCGGACTCGGGTTACGTGACCGTCGACTTCGTGGCGCGCGCGTCGGTGGGTTACTCGTCCATTCGGGCCCAGTTCCTGTTGGTCGAAGGTGGCTGCGAGTACAACTCCAACGTGTACGACTTCACCGTCCGAGACGTCCTTCCCACGGAAACGCTCACGCTGTCCTCTCCGGGCGACTCGGTGCAGGTCACCCGCAATTTCACGATAGACGGGGGATGGAACTACCAGAACATGCATGTGGTCGTGTTCGTGGAAGACACGACCCTGAAGGAGATCGTACAGGCGAGCATCATGCCGCCGGCCTACGACCTCCACATGTCGAGTCCGGTCTATGCCGAGGAGATCGACTACTACGGCGAGGCGGTCTACACGACCTACGTCGAGAACCGCGGCACCGCGACCGACACCGTCACGGTGGACATAGCGCAGGCCGAGCTTCCCGAGGGCGTCAGCGAGTGGAGTTGGTTCGCCCAGTACTGCGGGACGAACGGCATCTGCTACTTCGGGCCGTCACAGTTCGTGCTTGCTCCCGGCGACGTGGACACGTTCTACGTCCACATGGGCGACTACCTGGGCAACGTGCAGGGGAGGGCGGTGACCAATCTCACCGTGCAGAGCGGCGGCGAGCCGTCGCTTCTCCTCACCGAGAGCTTCGGCACCTTCGTCGACCTGCCGCCGGTGCTCCTCGTGGACGACGACGGAGGGACCTCGTACCAGACGTACCTCGAGACAGCGCTGGCCGACACCGGCTACCCGGCCATGACGTGGGACGTCTACGCCCGAGGCAGGCCATCGCAGGAGCTCGTGAACTCCTTCTGGGCCACCTTCTGGACGACGGCGGCCTCGAACGGAACCCAGATCACGCTGGCGGACGAGGCCGTCATGGCCAACTACCTTGACGGCGGGGGCAACCTGTTCATCACGAGCATGGAGTACCTCTCCAGCCGCGTCGCCATGACGCCCTTCATCAACAACTACCTGCACATCGACTCGTGGTCTTCGGACGTCGGGGGGCTCACCATGACCGGCGTGTCGGGCGACGCGATCTCCGACGGCATGGCCCTCGGACTGGTCGGGGGACCCGTCCCGAGCGCCGATTGCGACAGCTTCGTCACCGACGGTGGCGTCGACGTGACGTTCACGTCGCTCTCGACCGAGCGCGGAATGAAGGTCGAGGAGGACGGTCACAAGGTGGCCTTCATCAGCTTCCCGTTCGAGGATGTGAAGGTCGTGAACCCATATCCCGACAATCAGAAGACGTTGGCCAGACGCATCATCGAGTGGTTCCTGGCTGAGTCCGGCGTGGTGGACGGCGACGGCGACGAGTTCGCGAAGCTCTCTCTGGAGCAGAACCGGCCGAACCCGTTCAACCCCGTCACGACGATAGCCTTCACCGTGCCCTCCGGAGCGGAGCACGTCTCACTCGCGGTGTATAACGTGAGCGGACGGCTGGTGCGGTCGCTGGTCGACGGAGCGATGACGCCCGGGCCGCATTCGATCGCGTGGAACGGCAGGGACGACGAAGGGCGGTCGGTGTCCTCCGGCGTCTACTTCGCCAGGCTCTCGGCCGACAGGGAAACCTCCAGCGTGAAGATGACGCTGCTCAAGTAGCGAACCAGGGGGAGGCGCGATACCGGGTCTCCGGCGCGCCTCCCCGTCAAGCATGCGAAGGGAAGGAGCCTCGAGATGACAGCATGGCGCACCTCTGTGGCCGCGCTATTCATTGCGGCCCTGCTGCTACCGACCACGGCCCTCGCTTACCCACGCGACGATGCGGCGCTGGTGGAGGTTGACGCTGTGTCACGGGCGGACATCCAGAGGCTCAACGATCTGGGCATGGACATCGTCACGGTGCGGGACGGCGCCGCGCAGATCGCCGCCATCCCGTCGGAGGTCGACGCCCTCTGGACGAACGGCTTCAGACCGCGGGTGCTCATGCCGCGCTTCAAAGATGTCGTGCGCTCGCTGGACGTTCCGGACAGGGGCGAGTACCACAGCTATTCGGAGCTTACGACCGACATGCAGGCGTGGGCCGCGACGTACCCGTCGATCACGGAGTTGGTGTCGATCGGCGAGAGCGTGGAAGGACGCGAGCTGTGGGCCATGAAGATCAGCGACAACCCGACGCTGCAGTAGGACGAGCCTGAGATCCAATGGATCGGCGGACATC
>CAYNQF010000155.1:0-2590 GCA_964399265.1 uncultured bacterium
GAGCGGCTCATAGGCGACGGTAGGATCCATCCGGGACGCATCGAGGAGGTAGTGGCGAAGGTGCGCAAGGAACTCGACGAGCAGATCTTCGAACTCGGCGAGGAAGCGTGCCTGGACGTGGGCATCCACGACCTGAAGCCCGAGATGATCAGGCTCCTGGGCAGGCTCCGCTATCGGACCAGCTACGGCCAGAACATGCTCCAGCATTCCAAGGAGGTTGCGTTCCTGTGCGGTCTCATGGCGGGCGAGCTCGAGTTCGACGTCACGATGGCCAAGAGGGCCGGCCTCCTGCATGACATCGGCAAGGCCGTCGACCACACGATGGAGGGCACGCACGCAGCACTCGGCGCCGAGCTTGCGAGACGCTACGGAGAGGGCGACCTGGTCGTGAACGCGATCGAGTCGCACCACGAGGACGTAGAGCCGACGTCCATGATAGCGGTCCTCGTCCAGGCGGGCGACGCGGTGTCCGGCGCCAGGCCGGGCGCGAGGCGCGAGACGCTCGAGACCTACATCAAGCGGTTGGAGAAGCTGGAGGAGATCGCCGGCTCGTTCCAGGGCGTGGAGCGCTCGTACGCGATCCAGGCCGGACGCGAGATCCGGATCATGGTGCAGCACAAGAAGATCGATGACGCCAAGGCCGAGGTGCTCGCCTCCGCGGTGGCGCGCAAGATCGAGGCGGAGCTGAAGTACCCCGGGCAGATCAAGGTCGTGGTCGTTCGTGAGACGCGCGCGGTCGACTACGCGAAGTAGACCCGCAGTGGCGATGGGCCCGGCCGCCGTGGCCGGGCCGTCGCCTTGGATCGCAACGGAGCTCCGGATTGAGAATACTCTCCATCGGCGACGTCGTTGGGAGAACGGGAAGGGAGATGCTGGCCGCGCTCCTGCCCGACCTCAAGGCGGCGCACGACATCGATCTGACCATCGCCAACTGCGACAACGTTGCGGGAGGGCTCGGGATAACTGAGCGCAAGGCCCGCGAGCTGTTCGTATCGGGCGTGGACGTCCTGACGGGCGGTGACCACATGTGGGACCGTCAGGAGGCCGAGGGACTGATCGAGTCCGACCGGCGGATTGTGAGGCCCGCGAACTACCCGCCCGGGACCCCGGGCCGTGGGGTGACCGTGGTCACCCCGTCGGGGGGCGTTCCGGTCGCGGTCGTCAGCCTGCAGGGCCGCACGTTCATGAAGCCCATCGACTGCCCGTTCCGCGTGGGCGTGGTGGTGGTGGAGGAAGCTCGGCGCACGACTCCCGTGGTCATCGTCGACTTCCACGCAGAGGCGACGTCGGAGAAGATCGCACTCACGCTGCACCTGGCCGGGAAGGCCAGCGCAGTCGTGGGAACACACACGCACGTGCAGACGTCCGACGAGAGAATAGTGGACGGCCACACGGCCGCGATCACGGACATCGGAATGACCGGGCCCGAGGACTCGGTCATCGGGATGATGTCCGACGTAGCGTTGTACCGTTTCATCACCGGGCGACCGCAGCGGTACAAGGCCGGGGAGGGCCCCGGAGTCATGAACGCGGTGATCGTCGACGTCGACGAGGCGAGCGGCGGCGCCCGCTCGATCGAACGTCTCACGGGCCTGCACGTTCAGGGAACGTGAGCCGGGCCTGAGTCGGAGGTCCCTTGGAGACGAGGATCCTGGAGGGCAAGCCGGTCGCGGCTGCCATACGCTCGGACGTCGAGTCCAGGGTGAGGGTGCTCAAGGAGGCCGGCAGGCCCGTCGGTCTCGCCGTCGTGCTGGTGGGAGACGATCCCGCCTCCCGCATCTACTCCGCGAGCATCGCGAAGGCCGGAGCGAAGTTGGGCATAGACGTCGCCATCGCCGAGATCGATCCGGCGGCCGGTCCCGGCGTGGTCGCGGAGTCGATCAGGGAGCGCTCGGAGGACCCGGCCGTGTCCGGGATCATCGTTCAGCAGCCGCTGCCCGGGGGCATCCCTCCGTCGGTGGTCGATGAGATCGACCCACGCAAGGACGTAGACGGCGCCTCGACGCGCAGCATGGGATTGCTGGCCGCGGGCCGAGAGTCGTTCGCCCCGGCGACGCCGCTCGCCGTCGTCGAGATGCTCGCCGGTTCGGGCATACCGACCGGCGGTCGCCACGTGGTCATCGTGGGCCGCAGCCCGGTGGTGGGCCGACCGCTCGCCAGTCTGCTCCTGCGCAAGTCCGAGCGAGGCAACGCGACGGTGACCGTCTGTCACACCGGCACGCCGGACGTCGCCCAGTACACGCGCCTCGGCGACGTCGTGGTGGCGGCGATGGGCAGGCCGGAGGCCCTCAAGGGTGACATGGTCCGCGAGGGTGCGGTCGTGATCGACGTCGGCGTGAACAGCGTCGACGATCCGGACGAGCCGGGCGGAACCAGGGTCGTGGGCGACGTCGCCTTCGACGAGATGCTGGGCTGGGCCTCGGCAGTGACGCCCGTGCCTGGAGGCGTCGGAAGTTTGACGACCGCCATCCTGTTGCGCAACACCATAGAGGCGGCGGAGCGCGCAGCCGAATAGCGCTTCTCAGGTCGCGGGGCGCGGGAACGGACCCCCGAGGGCGTTCCCTGTGACACGTGGTCCCCTGGACGGAGG
>CAYNQF010000156.1:0-2549 GCA_964399265.1 uncultured bacterium
CACTATCGTCTGAAGAGGATCGTCTCCCTCCATCCTGTGAATGCGTACGTCGAAGATCTCAGATGTCTTTGGGTTCAGACTGCCGACGATAATGCGGTAGCCGCCGGGGAGTTGGGTGAGTATGCCCGGCTCGATCGTGGCAAGCGGTCGCACCCTGTGTATGTCTATGAGGAGCGCCTTGAGCCTGTAGTTGGCGTCGGGAAGCACTCTGTTGCCGAACTGGAAGAGGCCGAGCGACACGACGATCGCGGCAATCAGCACGGGCAGAATGAGAGAGAAGGCGTTGATGCCGGTCGACTTGGCGGCCGTTATCTCGTTGTCTCCGGAAAGACGGCCGAAGGCCGTGAGCACGCCCACCATCACCGCCATCGGGACCGCGAGGACCGTCATCCATGCCAGGCTGAGGCCGAAGGCCTCGAGGACCGCCAGTCCCGGCACGCCTTTGGCTATGAACAGGTTCAGGTAGTCCACGATGAAGTCCATCGAGAGCACGAAGTAGAATATCGCGAGACCCGCCGCCGCGGGGGCGAGGTGGGTTCTGAGCACGTATCTGGAGAGAATGCTCATGACCTGTCCGTCAAAGGAAGCGGCCGGGCGATCCCCGGGGGATCGATGGGTTCACGCAATCGTTGGCATACGGCGAAAACAAGATATACTACCTGAGGCCGAGATGCCGCAACACGATTCGCCCGAGCGAGCGCACCGGGCCGATCGGAGACACCTGGGACCAGCGGAGTGAGTCGATGTCGACATCGAGAGCGACGCGTCAGCTGATACTTCTGACAGTCGTCGCGCTTGTCCTATTCATACCCGCCTGGATGGCGGTCCGGGCGCAGGAGGAGGGCTCTCTTCCCGGCACGCCGGCGGACACGCTCGAGGCCGACATTGATGAAGGCGGAGCGCCGACATTCTACGACTGGTCGGCGCAGCCCGACACGTTTCCTCACGCCGGCCCGCCGCTGCCGCTCCGGATGTCTACCTTCGTCGACTCGGTCGCCGCGCCGCCGGATTCGCTGAGCGCTTCAGAGATGATCCCCGCCGTCTCGGACTCCCTCGGTGCTTCCGAGATGATCCCCGGCGTCCCGGACTCCCTCGGCGCTTCCGAGATGATTCCCGGCGTCCCGGACTCCCTCGGCCCTTCCGAGATGACCCCAGCGGCCCCCGAGTCGCTGGGGGTCTCCGAGACCGTGTCGGCCGCGGTCGAATCGCTGATCGGCGCGGCCGCGGACACGCTGGGCCCCGCGCCGTTCCCGCGCGTCCTCCTGGGCGGCGTCGGCGTCGGAATGCGCTTCGACAGCCGGATGGCCTTCCTGCGGCCGTGGACGCTCCGGCGGCCTCTGCCCGGGCGCGGCCTCGGGCCGCCGGGCGGCGGCGCTCCGTTGCTCGACCTCACCAACGTACCGTTCAAGCTCGTCGAGAAGTTCGATCTCGATAGGAACCTCGTCGCGTTCGAAACGACGTCCGGGGACTTCCTCTCGTTCGTCTCGTACGCGAACGACCTCGAGAGCTTCAGGCGCGCGGAGAGCGCGGCGGTGCGGAGCAGTGCGTGGCGGACGGCCGTGCTGGCCAAGCTGGGGATCGAGCGCGCCGGCGAGACGAAAGGCCTCCTGGACATCGACATCCCGATGCCTCTTCCTGGGCCGTTCGTGCGGGCGATCGGGCCCGGCGCCAACCTGAAGGTGCGTGGCAGCGAGCGCATCACCTTCGGAGGGCAGACCAGCTACGTCGTCGATGCGCTCGAGTCGGAGTCGGGGCCCGCGTCGAGGTTCCCGCAACTCGACATGGAACAGCAGCTGACGGTCAATCTCGAGGGTACGATCGGGCGCAAGATACACGTCTATGTTGATCACAGGAGCGGCGGAGACGCGTTCAGCGCAGGCAAGGCGAACCAGATCCGAGTGCGATACGAGGGAGACGAGGACGAGATCATCCAGCGCATCGAGCTGGGAGAGGTCAACCTCTCGCTCCCGGGCACGGAGTTCGTGAGCTACAGCGGCACTCACGAGGGCCTCTTCGGCGCGAAGATGACGGGCAAGATAGGGAAGCTCGATCTCATAGCCATCGCCAGCAAAGAGGAGGGCAAGTCGGCCGGCGCGTCCTTCGCAGGAGGGTCCGAGTCGGACTCGCTCGTGATCAATGACGTCTCCTACAAGCGTTTCACGTTCTTCGCTCCCGACAGCCAGGTCCTCAAGACGACCGAGGAGTTCGCAAGCCTCAGGGTCTATGTCGACGACAGGGACGGCTCCAACGACCTGGAGACCGGTGCTGTCCCCGGCCGTGCCTTCCTGAACGCGCCCGCCGACACGAGCGCGCCCTCGGGCGTCTATCAGTTGGGGCGGTTCGACGAACTGACCGAGCTGGAGGACTACGTCCTCGTCCTGAACCAGGTGAACGTGCAAACCGGCGTCATCGAGTTCCTGCGTCCCGTTTCTACGAACAGCGTTGTCGCCGTGAGCTACGTGACGAGCCAGGGGAGGGTCGTCGGAGGCCAGGGCAGCGACGGTAAGCTCCGACTTCTGATGGTCAAGAAGGACGGCGGCGTCGACCAG
>CAYNQF010000157.1:0-2375 GCA_964399265.1 uncultured bacterium
GGCGCGCGGACACGGCGCGGTGGTCGGTTCGGAGTGTCTGGAAGAGAAGGACGGAGTGGGTCAGGCGGCCGCGGGGGCTTTCGTCCTCCGAGGAAAGTCCGAGCTCCAAAGGGCAGGGTGCTGGGTAACACCCAGTGGGAGCGATCCCAAGGAAAGCGCCACAGAGAGGAAGACCGCCTAAGGGGCCTTCGGGCTCCCGGCAAGGGTGAAAAGGTGAGGTAAGAGCTCACCAGTGCCCCCGGCGACGGAGGCAGCTAGGCAAGCCCCACCCGGAGCGAGACCAAATAGGAGAGGAGAAGCGGCCCGCTTCGCTACGACTCTCGGGTAGGTCGCTAGAGGCGCGGGGAGACCCGCGTCCCAGATGAATGGCCGTCGCGGGAGTCTAGCACTTCCGACAGAACTCGGCTTACGACCCGCTCCGCTCTTTCACGTCACCGCTCCACGCGTGCGCCCGCGGGCGCCGACGCTACTGCCGCCGCGGAGGCGGTCAGGAGGTAGTGCTCTTGAGGCGAAGGTGGAAGCTGCCTGACGACGTGGCCGTTCAGCAGGCCCACGAGCTCTCGCAGCTGCTCAGAGTGCCCAGGGCCTTCGCCGCCGTGCTGGTTAGCCACGGGGTCGATTCGCCTGAGAAAGCGGCCGACTTCCTGGCCCCCGACCTCTCTATGCTGTTCGACTCGTCGCTCCTTCCCGACATTGAACTCGCGACCGAGAGGCTTCTCGCCGCCGTGGAGCGGAAGGAACGCGTCTTCGTCTGCGGCGACTACGACGTGGACGGCATCACCTCGACGGTGCTCGTCAAAAAGTGCCTCGAGGCCGCGGGGCTCGAGGTCAACTTCTACGTTCCCAACAGGCTCACCGAGGGCTACGGGCTGTCGGAGACCGGTGTCGGGGCCGCCTCCGAGTGGGGCGCCAAACTCATCATCACGGTCGATAGCGGCATCACGGGGCACGACGAGATACGGCTCGCGGGGGAAGCGGGCATCGACGTCATAGTGACCGATCACCACGAGCCTCAGGACGACCTGCCTGACGCGGTCGCCGTGGTCGACCCGAAGCGCAAGGACTCCGAGTATCCCTACAAGCACCTGGCCGGTGTCGGCGTTGCCTACAAGGTCATGGCGGCGTTCGCGCGCGAGGTGGGGGACGCTTCGCCTTCGGTCGTGGCCGATGTCGCGCACTCCGTCGAGGAGAACCTCGATCTCGTGGCAGTCGGCACGGTTGCCGACATCGTGCCGCTCACCTCCGAGAACAGGGTCTTGACGGCCTTCGGCCTGGAGCGCCTGCGCGAGACCGGCAACCCGGGCCTTAGGGCTCTCATGAGGATCGCGGGCGTCGAGCCCGCCGAGGCCCGCGCCTCCCACATCGGATTTGCGCTCGGGCCGCGTCTGAACGCCGCAGGGCGGCTCGGCGACGCCGCCGTCGGCGTGGAACTCCTTACGACCGACGATGAGGAAACGGCTCTCGCGATCGCGAAGAAGCTGGATGGCGAGAACAAGAAGAGGCGCAGCCTCGAGACGGACGTCTTCGACGACGCCAAGAGGATGCTCGACGAGGCGCAGGATCTCGACGCGCGTCGCTCCATCGTTCTGTGGTCGCCGGAGTGGCATCCGGGCGTCATCGGCATCGTCGCCTCGCGCATCGCGCGCGAGTACAACAGGCCGACGATCCTGCTCTCGATCACGGAAGGGCTCTGCAAGGGGTCGGGCAGGAGCATTCCGGGCTTCGATCTCCACGCCGCGCTCCTTCAGTGCCGCGGATACCTGGAGAGTTTCGGGGGGCACCGCCACGCTGCGGGGGTCTCGCTCGAGGAGGCGAAGCTCGAGGAGTTCCGCGACTGCGTCGAGGACGCCGTCTCGTCGTCGCTGACTCCGGAGGACCTCGTGCCGGAGGTCGAGCTGGACGCCATCGTGACGCTCGACGAGTGCAACTACGATCTCGTCGAGCACATGAAGAAGATGGCGCCGTTCGGGGCCGGCAACCGCGAGCCCGTGTTCGGCACGCGCAACCTCAAGCTCATCGCCGCCAAGGCGGTCGGCAACAACCATCTCAAGCTCACCGTCGCCCAGGGCGACAACTCGATGGATGCGATCGGCTTCGGCATGGCCGACGCTCTGGACGAACTGCGTGGCGGCGGCGGGCTGGTCTCGCTGGCCTACGTCCTCGAGGAGAACCACTGGCGCGGGGAGACGAGCCTGCAGCTGCGCCTCAAGGACGTCCAGCCGGAGTACTACTGACCGGGGCTGCACAGGGCCGGCCGCCCAAGGAGACGGCCTCGCGCCTGCCACACGACGGGACGGCCCTGCGTCCGCCACCTCACCGCGGAGAGCGCCGATGCAAGAGAACGGATACGTGTCGGAGCTCGTGAGGATCGACCC
>CAYNQF010000158.1:0-2358 GCA_964399265.1 uncultured bacterium
CGTGTTTCCGACGAGAAAAGGACTTCGGAAACACGACACCAGATCCTCGGCCCGAGAGCGGATCGATGCTATTCGCTCAGAGTCACGTCGAACGTCATTATCGTCGTGCCATCGGTCTCGGCCACCGACGCATCCTGAATCCCAAGCACCACGTCGTCGTCGATGATGGTCCCGATGGCCACGCCATCGGCGACGCCCGCGCCCGTCGGTCCGCTCAGGTGCAGCTCGAGCCGCTCATCGGGCTCGTCGTCGGCGTCAGGGATCACAGGGACGCTCACCGTCTTCTTATGCTCGCCAACCGCAAAGGAGAGTGAGCCCACGGTCTCCGCATAGTCCGTGCCGGCCCCGGCAGTGCCGCTCACCGTCGAGTAGTCCACGTTGACGGCCGAGGAGGGTGTGCCGGTGAGGGTCACGACGAAGTCGAGCGAGGCCCCCGACGCCCCCTCGTTCACGAAAGCGTCGTCAACGGTGAGAACGATCTCTGGAGTCCCGTCCCATCCTGCGATCCGGGCCAGCATCCACCACAGGGCGCGGGCGAGACGCACGGTGCCGCGCTGGCCGATGTGGTCGCCGTCCTCGGCGTACGAGCCATCGAGGTCGAGCATGTTGTCGCTGTGGATGTACGGAAACGTGTGGGTCGGGCCGCCGGAAGGCGTCCAGGTCGTGGTGTTCTGGGTCTCCGCATTGGACCATGTGAGCAGATCGGCGTAGTCCATGAGCGCGCGGTCACTCGAAGCCGCAACGTGATCACGGATGTGCTCGTGCTTCAGGTAGCGTTGATAGCCGGTCTCGTTCCGATTGCCGCCACCGTCGACGGGTCCAGTCGTGAAGAAGGGACGCGTGGGATAGCCGTTCGCCACACGGTGGGCGACGAGCTGCTCGACCGAGTCGATGTAGGTATCCATCGAGACGCTGTTGCCCGTCAGCTCGAAATCGTCCGCATCGAGCCCCCAGCGCCGCGAGCCTTCCGGCCCACCTTCGCTCCTGCCGCCCCAGTGCACGCCGTAGACCGGATCGACGCCGTTCGGCGTCGTGGAAGGAGTTGCCGTCATGTCCCAGCACCAGCCGAAGCCGATCGCCGCCAGGCCGAGGTCGAGACCGTTGGAGTACGTCACATGGTCCTTGGTGCGCTGAATCGCGGTCGGGGTGGTGAACCAGTCCTCCTCGCCATAGCCATAGCGCCATCCCGTCGTGTGAGTGATGTCTCCCCAGCTCGCACGACTGATGCGCAGATGCTCGTCTGTCGGACCGTCGGGCGTTCCCGACTCGCGCACGCTGACGGCATACCGCGGGTCGATCTGGCTCAGCAGCGTGCAGCCGTGGCGGTAGCCGCTCGAGTGCGACTCGCCAGGAATGTCGACCCACATCTGCTTGACGAGGTCCAGGTACGCCGCCGGGATCCCCCGCGAGTCGTCGACGATGGCATGGTTCGCGACGATCGGTTGAGCGGAAAGGAGGCAGGGCGCCAAGAACAAGCCTCCGCCTCCGACCAAGGCGAGTGAGGAAAGAAGATGCTGTCTCATGGCAGGGCGAGTCTACTCCATCCTTGCTGTCGTCAATCGTGGCCCCCTTCACGCAAACGCTTGCAGAGCCGCAGAAAGCGGTGTCAAGTGACTCGCAGCCGAGTGTTCATCCCCGAGGTCCGATACAGCGCGGCGCGACGGGCTGATCAGTGCAGGTAGAAGGTCAGGCCAACATCGAGTCGCGCGTGGTTCCGGCTACCCTCCGGGTAGATGATGTCGCCAATGATCGACTTGCCGTACTTCTCGTGACGATAGCCTGCCTCGACCCGCACTCCAGCGCCTGCCCGCTCGGAGCCGAACAGCTTGAGGTATCCCACACCGACTCCAAGAGTCGTTCCGCTCTTCCCGTCCGGGCTCATGCCGTCTCCGCCAAAGCCAAAGGTTGCTCGCGCCGACACGTAGGGGGATCCGTCCTTGCCGGGAGTCAGATACACCGCAAGCAGGGGACCCACAGCTCCCCATGACTCGGAGTAGTAGTCGGCACCAAGGCGGGTCCAATCGAGCGCGAGACCTGCTGACCACTCACGGCCCCACAGCCGCTCCGCCGTCACGTTGACGTCCACAGTGTTGTAGCCGGCGTCGTCTCCCGACACGTCTTTGAAGCCCGCGCTCACGCTGGCCACGTTCAAGCCCTTGGAGATCTCCTGGCCCCTAACCATCGATCCAGCCGCTGCCAGCCCGGCAAGCACAAGCACCCCGACGAATCTCTGTCTCATGGCGTCTCATTCCCTCGCGTTGCATTTCCGACCCGCCCGTGACCCGACCAGGCGGCTCAATGCGTCATTGGCTGCTGACTGTGGTGTGGCGCGTGAGATTACCACGAACGTGGGAGAGG
>CAYNQF010000159.1:0-2304 GCA_964399265.1 uncultured bacterium
AGAAGTAGTTCAGATCAGTGTTCAGCCCCTCGTCGACGAACGTGGTGTCCGTCGTATGTCCGACCCAGAACTCGTACCTGGGCGGAGGCGACAGCGGCATCGTATCGCGATAGACGTAGTACATCCGCAGGTCGCTCTCACATGAGGGACTCCAGTTGAGAACGCAGTCGGAGCCGACCAGCTCGACCGACAGGCCTGATGGCGGCGAGGGAGCCGGGTCGACCTGCACCGCGTCGGTGCTCACGCCTCGCCAACCCGTGTCATAGACGGGCACGACCTGGTAGATGTAGTTGTCCCTCGGACACTCCGCGTCGCCGTCGATGAACTCCGTGTCGGGCGCGTATGCCGATCCCACCGAGTCCGCCGGGTCAATGACGGTCGACCGGGAGATATCGTAGCGGTCTATGCTGCCCGCGCCCGGCTCCCATGCGAGGCGATTGCCGGCAGCGTCGAACTCGACCGAGAGATCATGCGGGCCCTGGTAGCAGAGCTGTCCGTAGCCGCGGTTGGAGACCGCGCTCTCCAGACCCGAGGTGTCGACGGACGACACCCAGTAGTTGTGCATAGCGCATGGGGGTATCGTGACGTCCACGAAGGACGTGCCGGGCGCCTGCACGGTCGCTATAGACGTCTCGTGGTACTGCAGGGTGTCCCGGTAGACGACGTAGTGGTCCACTTCGGTCCGTGCGGGAGGACTCCAAGACAGCTCGAGCATCGCCCCGCTCTGGGCCACCGACAGCGCGGATGGACCGGACGGACATCCGATGCCGAGGGAGCCCATGTCCTCCTCGTACATTCCCGTCCCCAGTGTCGGCGAGGTCGCGTGAACAGAGACGTCGCCGCCCTCGGCATCACAGAAGATGGGGTCGACTAGCAGCGTCCCCACACCCTCCGAGCATCCGCTGTAACCGCCGGCCGCGTTGTCCCAGACGCAGTTGTAGGAGTTGTCGGGCGTCGCCACCATGCAGGCGATCCCGTACCCGTCGTTCGAGCAGATGATCGAGCTGCGGACGATGTTCCCGTTCGTCCAACGGATGTCGACGCCGTCGCCCCCGTTGGTCGCGAGCGTGCAGTTCTCTATATTGACCGGTGTCGTGTTCGAGTAGATGCCGTCGCCGCCGTTGGAGTACGAGGCAGTAAGCAGAACGGTCAGGTTGTTGTTGGACTCACCCGAGAGGTAGATTCCGTGGTCCTCGTTGTCGTGGACCCTGCAGCGTTCGATGAGGGCATCACCGTCGACCGACGACCCTCCAACATACACGCCCATATAGCAGTCGTGGATGTCGCAGTTGCGGACCACCGCCTCGCTCCCGCTGACGTAGACGCCGTAGTACGCGCCTCCGGCCGCGTTCTGTATCTCGAATCCGTCGAAGACGACGTTGTCCCCTCCGCTGATGCTGACGCCGTGCCCGGCACCACCCGCGTCGATGACGGTCGGATGTGCCTCGAGGTCGCGCACCTGGAACGTGGGGTCGTACCCGCCGTAGATCGTGCGGTAATCGCCGACGCTCACGTTCTCGTCGTACACACCGCCCGCGACGAGGATGACGTCACCTCGGTTGGAGTTGTCGATGGCGCTCTGGATGGACGAGTACTCGTCCGGGACGAGCCGCTGGCGCGGGATGTGCGCGTTGAACGGCCTTTCGGCGCCCGTGCCGATACCAGAGTCACCGTACTTGATGTAGAAATACCCGGCGATGCCCCACCCGCCGCCCCAGCTGTTCTTGCAGATCCATGCGCCGGACCCGCCGCACATCTCGTCGTCCCAACCCACGATCACGATGCAGTGTCCAGCGGTGGCGCCTCCCCAGACGTGCTGGTAGCATCCGCCGTTGTACTCGTCGAAGTCCTCGTAGACCGTGTAGCAAGCGGAGATGGGACCCTCCAGGAGCGCTGCCTTGTACGAGTTCACGTTGCCGGCCACGTACTGATAGCCGTCCATGATAGCGACCTTCTCGCAAAGGCGCTGGCTGCAAGTGCTCTCGTGCGCCAGGTACGGCATGCACGACTCGAGTACGGCGCCGGGGTCCGTGTAGACCGCGTAGGCGTCTCCGGCCCACCCCCCGTCGCAGCTGCTCCAACCACCATTGCAGTCCAGGCCCTGCTGCTCCGACAGGTCGTAGACAACGCCCTCGTTGATGCGGAGGTTCCCCTCTAGCGCGCCGGTCGCCGCGAAGTCCCAGCAACTGCCGCAGCTGCCCTGGTTCTTCACAGGAGTGGTGCCCCCCATCTCCCTCCAGTCCCAGTAGGACGGGTAGTCGCGACTGAGGTCCTGGGGTCTGGGCCGCAGCGTGTCGAATATGG
>CAYNQF010000160.1:0-2264 GCA_964399265.1 uncultured bacterium
AGCAGGGTGCCTCTTCAGGTGGTGCATCAAGGATGAGTTGCACGACGCCATGGAGCCTCAAGAGCCGGGAGTCGACGAGTGACTCGGCGGGGTTGACTCCTCGCGATCTGATCTGCTTCACGACTCTCTCGGAACGACCGGCGGTAGGGAGAGGGGGAGGGACTCTGGTCTTGCCAACCCGGCCCCCAACGACAAGCTCTATCGGTGAGATCTGCGAGCAAGCGTTCGTCGGTTCGCTCCTCCGCGTGTTCGCAGTCCCCCTTGTCAACTACTTGGCTGAGGCAGGGTCGCAGGTGTGGAACCTGACGTTCGACGTCGCGAAGGCCCCCGCACTGGTGGCAGAGGTGGAGTGCCCCGACGACAACCCCGAAGACCGCCTGGAGCGAGCACGTCGCAAGTGGAAGGCTGGGTTTCGCCGACGGGTTCAGCGCATGGAACGCCTGATGGCGATCAACCCGCAAGAACTACCGCCTACACCGCCGACTGATGGCGACGACTGACGATGACGATCCAGGGGTCAACTACTACAAGGCCCCAGACACGACGGTGCGCCAGGGGGACATCGTCAGGCTTGGGCCGCATTTTCGTGCGTTGAAGCCCCCTCTGCTTCACGTGTCGGTGAACAAGACCACCAAGAAGGACCGCGTGTACGGAGAGCTGCTTGGCGGAGAAGGAAGTCCTCTGCCCGGCCGCATCGTGTCAGGCGAGAAGGACACCGAGTTCATCGTGCCAGGGAGACTCGATACCGCGATTCTTGTCACGCGAGGATGCGACATTGAGAATGGTATCGTCGCGGGCGACGACGACGGGCTCAGCGGGCCGCTCAGGCGTCCCTGCCATCCAGCGCCCAGGGCTGTTCCCCGGAGCTGACCAGCGATCGAGTTGCGCTGGTACCTTGATGAGGTATGACGCCGGCCGGTGAACGGTCGACCTCTTCTGGCGCTCCTTCTGGGCGTCGTGAGCTGCCAGCACGCAGCCCCCTCCCCGAGCACGGGTTGCACCGTTCTCGTGCCGCCTGCGGAGCAAGCGGTGAATGAGGCCGAATCGACGCCCGTCACGCCCGCGTGTGCCACGTTGCCGGAGAACCTGGCTGAGTTCCGCGTGACCGACTCCCGAGAGGACGAGGACGAAGACGAGAACCTGACGCTGGTACGCCTCGATCCGGAGAATCCAGTCGAGACGTGTGCCTCCGGGGCTGCAACCGTCGTCACGAAGGAGGTCGTGACGTCAGACGGGCTCGTCGGCTACGTCCTTCGTTTCGGCGAACTCTCTGACGACGGGATCGTGTACGACTGCGGCAGCCTCGCGACTTGCGTCCACGGCTTCTACGTTGCTTGCGAGCCCGACGTGGTCACCGAGGTGATCCCTGCCGACTATCGCTATGTTCTCAAAATCGCCGCCGAGTCGTCTCGGCACGGTGGTCAGAACTGGCGCGACGTCGTTGAGACCAACCGCCGAGCCTCCAGCGTGGCCGAGGAGGCAGAGTTCATCGAGAACGATGAGCCGCTCGCAGCGGAGAGGCGGTGGACACGCGGCGAGAGTGGCTATCGGCCTGGTGAGTGGTCGAGCCCCTAAGCCCGACAGGCACGTCACCGGGGAAGCGTGATCGGCTCCGCGTAGTAGGCCCCGAGCCGCTCCACGAGCTTGTCGAGCGAGTTGTACGCCGGATGGTCCGTCGGGGGCGAGGTCGAGAAGCCGTGCCAGGGCTGGCTGTGGGGTGGACCGTCTAGCGTGTAGAGGTCGAACAGGTTGGCGATCGAGCCCGCCTCCACGAGCGGCGTGATACGCTCCACGTTCGGGTAGTCAGGCATTAGGCCGAAGTCGGAGGCGCCAATGACGGTCTGCCAGTGGACGTACCGCAGGCCCGTGGCCTTCGAGATCGTGTCGATCCAGGTGACGAACCGTGCCTGATCGGCCTCGCTGTAGGCGTCCCACCAGCCGTCGTCCTTGGTCGTGTACTTCACGACGTGGTGGGTGAAGAGTAGGTCGAAGTTGGTGCCGAGGCTCTCGATGAAGGTCACGCTGTCATCGGGGTTGTAGCCGTTCTCGTTGTCGAAGATGCAGAGGCCCATGAACACGTTGTCGGGCGCGTAGAGGTCACGCAGGCGCACCAGGCCCTGAGCGTACCCTGCGATGGTGTCCGGCAGGTCCGCGAGGTCGGGGTGCCCCGAGGCAGCCACGGCGGCGTACCCATTGGTGGCGTCCTGCGTCTCGTCCGTGTGGTACTGCCGCAGCCAGGTTGTCGAGTCGGGCTCGGTCTGGAA
>CAYNQF010000161.1:0-2246 GCA_964399265.1 uncultured bacterium
TTCCGTCGAACGGGACGTCGACGATGTCGATCCCTTCCGCGGCCAGCGCGACGTCAAAGCTGTCGGTCCCGGAGCACATCGCGAAGAGGAACCCTCCGCGCGCCACGTAGTCCTTGATGGCTCTCGCGCTCGCCTTCTTCTGCTCGGACACGGATGAGAAACCCTGCTCGTGGGCCAGCTCCTCGTAGTAGGCCTTCTGCTGCTTGTACCACTCGGCGTTCTGGAACGAAGCATGGAACTTGCCGTACTGACCCGTGAAGTCCTCGTGGTGCAGGTGCACCCAGTCATACTTCGATAGATCGCCCGCAAGCACTTCCTTGTCCCACACTACCGTGTAGGGGATCTCCGCATACTCGAGTGCGAGCATCACGGCGTCGTCCCAGGGCTGAATGTTGTCGGGAGCATACAGGGCGATGGCGGGCGCCTTCTCGAGGAGCACAACCTCCATGTTGCCGTCCTCGATGGTCTTGTAGATGTCCGCCATCTCTGCGCCGCCCGGTTCCTCCCACGAGACGCCGCGGTAGCGACACTCGGTCACGACGTCGGAGCCGCCGTCGAGCACGTTGAACGACCCTCCCCTGTAGTTCAGCAACCACTCCACCCTGTAGCCCTTCTCGAGAGCCCAGTAGGCGACCCCGTACGCCTTCAGGTGGTCGGTCTGCGTGAGGTCCATGGGGATCAGAACAGCGTGCGCGAGCGAAGCGAACGCCAGAAGCGAGAGAACGGCCACTGCCATGTAGAGCGTGGACCGCGCCCCGCGGGCTGCGATCCGTCCGACTGACATCATCCTTCCAGACTCCTTCCCTTCCGTATCGAATCCATCTTCCTGCGCGCCTCTCCCGTCAGCGCGTTGGTCGGAAGGTCCTCCAGTATCCTCATGTAGCTTCCCGCCGCGTCCTCCGTGCGCCCGAGTTCTCCGGCCAGAATGTCTCCCGACCTCATGAGCGCTTCAGCACGCGCGCTCAGCGACTCCGTCTCGCCGAACACGCGCTCGTAGGTCGACAGGGCCGTGGCGTAGTCGCCACGCTGCTGCTCTATGGCCCCGAGGAGCAGGAGCGCCTCGGTGGCCGCCGCGCCACGTTCGCCCGCGCCGATGACCTCGTCGAGAGTGAGCACGGCCCCGTCATCGTCGCCGCGGAGGTGCGCCGCGTTCGCCTCTGCGAGGGCCATCGCCTGCGCCGGGTCTCCGCTCTCCTCGGCCTCGGCGATGACCAGCATGATCCGAAGCGCGTCGTTCACGAGCGGACCCGAGGGGTCGGCCTCGACCATCGAGCGAAACTCGTCCAGGGCCCTCCGTCTCTCGCCGGCCAGGAACGACGAGAAGCCCAGCGCGTACACCGCCTTGTCCTCGAGCGACTCGTTCAGCCTCCGGCTCAGAAGCTCTGTCGCGGCGGAGTGCGCGTCCTCAAAACGTCCCGACGCCATCAGCGCGTCGACCCTGATGAGCTTCGCCTCCTCTTCCAGTCGCTTGCCTCTGCTCCTCCTGTCGCTCAGGAGACTCTCGACCGTCTGAAGCGCGTCACCCGGACGATGCAGTAGTCTCAGTTCGATCTCCGCGGCGGTGAGGAGTGCCTCGCCGCCCTCGGCCAGATGGGAGTAGCGCTCGCCCGTCTCGCGGAGAACCGCGAGCGCGTCGTCGAGCTTGCCCTCATCGGCCAGACCGCGCCCGAGTTCTACGCCGGCGATGGCAGCGCTCGCGGAGTCCGGATGGCGTTCCTGCACGGCGCGGTACGCCTCGCGCGCCTCGTCGACGTAACCTGCCTCGTAGAGGATCGCCGCGTTGTCGAGCAGCTGCCCGCCGTCGTTCGGCACTATGCCGTCGGCCTTGAGGAACGCCGAGAGGGCGCGGCCGGGGCGGTCGAGGATCATGTAGACGCTGCCGGCGTAGCTCATGACCGACGGCTGCGCGGTCTCCGACCGTGCCAGCTCGTCGATCTTCCTCTCGACGTCGCGGCGCGGCGCTCCCCCGTCGAGCATCATCTCGACGCGGTTGACGGCCCACTGAACGATGCCGGAGTGCTCCGCCACCACCACGGCGCACTCGTCCAGCGCGTCCTCATGGTCTCCCAGTTCCGCGTAGGCGCGGACCAGGTCCTCGGCGAACAGCTCCGGCCTGCCGAGGACGCTGCGCGCCTCGAGATACGTCTGCACCGCCTCCTCGAGCATGCCGTTGGCAAGCTCGAGCTGGCCGACGTCCGAGTAGCGCGCCGGGTCGGGTCTGCCGCGTCTCAACGCGTCCATCCAGA
>CAYNQF010000162.1:0-2218 GCA_964399265.1 uncultured bacterium
CGTCTTAGGCGGCGTCTCGCGGGACTCCTCCCACCGCAGGTTCGGATGGAGGAGATCCGTGGGGCGCCGTTTCGCATGTGTGGTTGCCGCGACGATGCTGTTTGCGCCCATGGCGTCGGCATCGGATGCCCCGCCCCCTCTGCTCAAGGGCGTCGTCGACACGCTCGAGGTCGTCTCCGACCGTCCGGAACTCCTGGAGTCCATCCCCACCTTTGCCACTGTTCACTACATCTCCTCCGAGTTGGAACGGGTCACGTCGGTCTCCGACGTCATCGAGCAGGGCGCGGGCGTACACGTCCGGCGCTACGGAGGCCTAGGGTCGTACAGCACGGCGTCGATCAGGGCCAGCTCGCCCGGGCAGGTGGAGGTCTACCTGGACGGCGTCCCGATGAACTCGGCGACGTACGGCTCGGCCAACCTCGCCGACCTGCCGCTCGACGGGCTCGAGCGCATCGAGGTCTACAGGGGAGGAGCGCCGGTTGGGTTCGGGACTCCGGGCATCGGGGGCGTCGTGAACCTGGTGACCCGTCCCCCGGAGGGCGGGGCGGCCGGCGCCGTGCTGTCGGCGGGGAGTTACGAGACGTACCGCATCGACCTCACAAGATCGGGCAGCCTCTCATGGCGGAACGCCTCCGGTGGTGCAGCAGCGGAAGCGCCCGGCCACGTCGGGCCGACCGGGGCCAGGGGTGGTGTGAGCGGGACTACCCCCGACCTGCGGTACGCGCTCACCCTACACCACCTCCAGAGCGAGGGTGACTTCGAGTATCTGGACCACCACGGCACGCCGGAGAACACGGACGACGACGAGATCGTCGCGCGCGAGAACAACGCATTCAGGCAGACCGACCTCGTGCTTCGTCTCGACGGCGGTCCATGGGCCGGCTGGAACTTCGAGGCATCGAACCAGGCCTTCTGGAAACGGAGCGGCGTTCCGGGGATCGAGAACGTCCACATCAAGAGCGTGCACTACACGGTCTTCCGGAACACCGCCCGTCTTTCCATCGAGCCCCCGCGTCTGGCCGGCGGGTCGCTGTCGTTCAGGCTCGGCGCGTTCCACGTGTCGACGCGCGACCGCTTCCACAATCCGGAGGACGAGGTCGGGTTCGACCGGTGGGACTCCGACGACCGGGGCTGGTCGTACGGCGCGAATCTGAAGACCACGTACGACTGGCACGCGGCGCGGCAGTCGCTGAGCCTCTTCGGCGAGTCGCGGCGCGAGAGGTTCATCCCCGAGAGCGAGAACCCGAACGTCGGGGTCGGGTTCACGAGGAAGCGCGACGAGGTATCGCTGGCGGCAGAGGACCGCGCGTTTCCGTTCGGCGAAAGACTGGAGCTGGTGCTCGGCTACCGCTACCAGGAGGCCGTGGACAACTACGCGGCACCGCCGCCCTTCGGCGGCCCCCCGGAGCCGCTCGATGAACTCCACCGCACGAACTCGCACGGGCCATCGTACGGCGCGCGTCTGAAGCTTCTGCCGGGCGTCGTGCTGAAGGCGAACCGGACGGAGTACGCCCGCTTCCCGTCGATGCTGGAGCTGTTCGGTTCGAGCGGCTACATCGAGGGGAACGCCGAACTCGAGCCCGAGAGAGGAACGACGACCGACGTCGGGCTCCTGCTGTCCGGGACCAACGAAGCGTCACTGGAGCTCGTGTTCTTCCGGGCGGACCGCGAGGACCTGATCGTCTTCCTCCAGAACTCGCAGCGGACCGTGAAGGCGTTCAACCTCGACGAGGCGAGCGTCAGAGGCGCGGAGGTCACGGCCCGTCGGTCGTGGCCGTGTGGCATCGGCGTCTCGGCGTCGTACACCTTCCAGGACGCGAGGAACGAAGGTCCGTCACCGATCTACGATGGGAAGCGGCTGCCGTACGAGCCCCGCGACGACCTGTTCGTCCGTGCGCAGTGGGAGGGAGGACGGCTCGCGCTCTGGCACGAGTACCACCATCAGGGCGAGACGTACCGCGACAGGGCGAACCTTGAGGAGAACATGAGTCCGGCGTCCGACGTGCACAATGCAGGACTGCGCGTCGACGTTGTGCCGGACGAGCTGTCGATGTCGTTCGAGGTCCGCAATCTGACCGACGAGCGCATCGTCGACGTGGAGGGCTACCCGCTGCCGGGTCGCACGTTCTACGCGACGCTCATGGTAGGCGACTAGGAGGAGGGACATTTTGAAACTCGCGGCGTGCAGGAACACGCACCCTGTGGAGGCTGTCTCGGC
>CAYNQF010000163.1:0-2159 GCA_964399265.1 uncultured bacterium
GACCTCGCGGCCGCTCACGTCGTAGATGATGAGCGACACGTCGGCAGCCGTGGGCAAGTTGTACTCGAGCACCGCCTCGTTCGAGAATGGGTTCGGGCTGCCGAACCGGAGCGCCGGCGCCAACTCCACGTCCCTGACGGTGACCGCCACGACGAGCGTGTCGCAGAGACTCCCGTCCGACGCCACCACGAGGAAGCTCGCGTCCACGTTATCATACCCGGGCGTTCCGTACGCGCTGTCCCCGGCGGCCGACATCCACGACGGCAGCCCCTCGAAGACCCAGCTTAGGCTGGGGCCGTCGACGTCCGAGGCGGTCGCCAGGTACCTGAACCGCTCGCCCTGCGTCGCCGCGGCTGAGCCCGCGGACGTGATCCGGGGCGCATCGTTCTCCGCGTTCACGGCGACCGTCACCCTGATCGTGTCCGACAGGCTCCCGTCAGTCGCGATGACGCGGAAGCTCGTCGTCCCATCCCCCTCGAGCGGCGTTCCGGACACGCTCGTGGCGCCGGCCACGAGCCACTCCGGCAGCTGGTCGAACGAGACGTCGACGCTCGGACTGTCCGGATCGGACACTATCGCCACGTACGTGAACGGGACGTCCTCCCTCGCGCTGACCGCCACCGCCGATGTAATGACCGGCGGGTCGTTCACGGAGGCGATCGAGAGGTACACCATCAGCGTGTCGCTCAGGACACCGTCACTGGCCGTCACGCGGAAGCTCGTGTCCCCCGCCCCCTCCGGCGGGGTACCGAACGCGCTGTCCGCGTCGGCCGACATCCAGGCGGGCATGAGGTCGAACGCATACGTGACCCCACGCACGTCCGGGTCGGTCGCGCTCGCGTGATAGCAGAAGTACTCGTGCTCCGCCGCGCTCACGCTACTCGGCGAGTCAAACTCTGGTTCGTCGTTCACGGCCAGCACCATCACTGAGACGACCATCGTCTCGGTCAAAATGCCGTCGGTCGCCACGACCTCGAAGCCCGTGTTGGTGGCGCCCTCGGGCGGCGTCCCGTAGATGGTCGGCCCGTCCGCCGAGAGCCACGAGGGCAGCTTCCCCGCGCCCACCGAGAGATCCGGCCCGTCGGGATCTGTCGCGGTCGCCAGGTAGCTGAAGTAGAGATGCTCCGTCGCCCAGACCGAACTCGGCGACGTGATGGAAGGCGGGTCGTTGACGGCCTTCACGGCCACCGCCACCATCAGCGTGTCGCTCATGCATCCGTCGCTCGCCACGACGCGGAAGCCGGTGCTGTGGTCGCCGTTCATGGGCATGCCGTAGACGCTGTCCGCGCCGGCCGAGAGCCACGACGGCAGCTCGTCGAACGTGAAGGTCACGCCGCGCCCGTCGGGGTCGGTCGCAGCCGCCCTGTAGACGAACATGACGCCCTCCTGGGCCTCCGTGATCTGCGGCGACGTGAAGACGGGCGGGTCGTTCAGCGGAATGACTGTGAGGGCGACGACCAGGGTGTCGCTCAGACTTCCGTCCGACGCCACTACCTCGAAGCTCGTGTCAGTGTCATCCTCCCCCGGCGTCCCGTCCACGCTCTCACCGTCGACGGTGAGCCACGCGGGAAGCCCCTCGAAGCTCAGGTTCAGGTGTCCGCTGTCCGGGTCGACGGCCCTCGCGGTGTAGCTGAACGGCTCATCCTCGGTCGCCTCGGCCGTCGCCGGCGACACCACCCTGGGCGGGTCGTTCACCGACTCAACGGTCAGCGCGACCTCGAGCGTGTCGCTCAAGGACCCGTCGCTCGCTATCACGAGGAAGCTCGTGTCACCGTCCCCCTCGAGCGGCGCGCCCTGTACGCTGTTCCCGTCCACGTCCAGCCACCTGGGCAGGAGCGCGAAGCGAATGTCCACCTCCGGCCCGTCGACGTCGGCGGCTGTCGCAACGTACGTGAACCACACGTCCTCGGTCGCCTTGACGGCGTCGTCCGAGGTGATGACGGGGGCGTCGTCGACGGCCGTCACCGTCACGGCAACAGAGAGCGTATCGCTCAGGTACCCGTCGGTCACCATCACCAGGAAGCTCGTGTCTCCATCACCCTCGAGTGGTGTTCCGAACACGCTGTCGGCGTCGGCCGAGAGCCACGAAGCCAGCTGGTCGAACGCGAAACTCAGTGACGGCCCGTCGGGGTCGGTCGCCGTCGCCGGGTAGCTGAAGT
>CAYNQF010000164.1:0-2120 GCA_964399265.1 uncultured bacterium
CAGTTCCTCAAGGCCAACGAGCCCGTCCGCACGGCGGTCGACCAACGCCTCCGCGCGGCTCTGGGACTCACGGCATCGGACCCGGCCAGCGAAGCCGCCGCGGCGGAGGCCGCAGCCCCCGTGGCCGGGCTGGAGAAGCCCGAGAAGGAGCGTCGACGACGCTAGTGTCCCGTTACCGAAGCTCCTTGTATTGGGATAGCACGGGACACCCGGCAAATATCGGCCGTGTCGTGTTGCCGACGTGCAACGGACTTCGGAATCACGACGCTAGACATCTTCAATAGGGCGTCCTTTTCGCGTTTGGGTCAAGCTTTCGGTTGCGTCAGGTTCGGCCTCAACCGGTTCTGGCTCGTGGGTTTGAGGCGAAGCTTCGCCAGTGTCCCGTTACCGAAAGTCCTTGTATTGGGACGGCACGGGACACCCGGCAAATATCGTCCGCGTCGTGTTTCCGACGTGCAACGGACTTCGGAAACACGACACTGATATGGAGCGACCTGTTGTCAAGTGCTGAGATGGTGGTTCCTCGAGTTGTCTGTGGGCCTGGGACCAGAGAGGACGGGCGAGACAGGGCGCTTCGACGACGAGTCACTCTGATATTCGCGGATTACCTCGACAAGTCGAGGCAGAGCACGCATGACGGTGCTTCGTCGGGAGGCTACGCAGTCTAGGGGCGCGAGTCGGGAAGCCGAGGCTTCTTGTCGCATAGTGTCTACGCGATTGCTCCGATCGTGCCTGTCTTCGTCCGTCGTCTCTGATCCCGGGCCGGTTTGTCGTTCTTGTCCCGGTGTCCGGAGCCCCCGCCGGAGGCCCCGTTCGCCCATCGCCCACATCTTCTCGGACCACGGCGCGCAGCCAGGGTCAAGGGCGGCGGAGCCGCCGCGCGCAGCGCGGGTACCCTTGACGCTGGTGAGCACCGTGGTCTTCTCCTGGGGCGATGGGTGACGCATGAATCTTCTCAGGCGGCGTGATTCATGGCTGCCCAGAGGAAGCCTGCGAGCTCTCGGGCTACAGCCACGACGATCTTAGGTGTTGCCATGCGGCGTTCACTCAGCCTGCGATAGCGTTGGTTGAGGCGTTGCTGTGCCCGGTCGGCAATCGCAACCACGGCAGCGGGCTGGCCTTCCCTTCGCTTGCGCAGTGAGCGGATGCTCGGGCGGTGCCGGTAGTGCCACGATGCCTCCACAAGCAAGCGTCGGACGTGGCTGTTGCCCGTCTTGGTGATGCCTCCTCTGTGCGTGCTGTTGGCGCTGGAGAACTCGCTCGGGACCAAGCCGAGATATGCCATGAGGGCGCGGGGAGAGTCGAAGCGCCGGAAGTCGTACAGCTCTGCAATCAGCGAGACCGCTGTGACCGTGTCGATGCCACGAAAGCAGCGCAGCCAGCCCACAGGCTTGGAGTACTGTTCCAGCTCGGCGATCCCGGCAAGCCGCGAATCGAACATCCCGAGCCGTTCCTCCAGCTGCTCGATTGCCAGCAGGGAGTCGTCGAAGACCGCCTGGTCGGCGGCGTGCTCAAAGCTCAGGCTCCGCAGCCAGCGCCGATGGGCCTCCGTCCATGCCCTCTTGCCCCCAGTGAACACCAGCCCCCGTCTGAGGAGAAGCTTGCCAAGCCGATGACGGCATCGTGTCAGGTCCTGCTTGGCGTCCTCCCGCGCGCGGACCAGATCCCTCACGGCCTCGTCCTCAGGAGTCGGTGGGCACACCTCCGTCAGCAGACCCGCGCGCAGCAGCTCGGCAAGCTTCCTCGCATCCCGGCGGTCTGTCTTGATCCGCTCGCCCGGCTTGCGGGGGATCAATGACGGCGCTACCACGACGCACGAGACCGCCTTGCCCGCCGCCTCGATCTGCCGCTGCAGCGAGTAACCGCACACGCCAGCTTCGTAGCAGAAGCGAACCTCACCGGCCCCCTCGCGCACGACCTTCCGGACCATCCGTCGCAAGGCCGCCAGCTCGTTGGCTACTTGCCACTCGACCGCGCGCTCCTTCCCGGGGAAGAGCACGGCCACGTTGACCGACTGCTTGTGCACGTCCATTCCGACGTAGGTGATACTCTCGCTCACGACCGGCTCCTTTCGTATGCGGCTCTGGTGCCGCGAGGTGCTAACCCGCGATCTTACGATC
>CAYNQF010000165.1:0-2073 GCA_964399265.1 uncultured bacterium
GCCCGAATCTCTAACAGGTCGACGTTACCATCATCGCGGGCTCCAACCCGTACCGCGAGTACAAGTACAAGAAGGACTCGTGCGAGACCTGGGAAGGCACCGGGAACCACACGCTCACGATCGACGACTCGAGCCCGATGATGGACCTCTGGGTGGACGGCTGGGAGTTCAGCACGCCCGACTGCCCGGACTGCGCGAGCCCCGTCGAAGATGCCAGCTGGGGCGTCATCAAGAGTCTCTACAAGTAGCTGGGGTCGAGAACATCAGGTAGATGCTGTGACGAGCAGGCCCCGGCGAATCGACCGCCGGGGCCTGCCGTGCTTCAGGATTCGTGAGAGGTCGGGACCTCTGCCGAGGTCCTGAGTGGCCGGATGCGGAATCGCGCACCAGCGCGGAGGAGGTCAGAATGAGAGTCCTTGCGGCGGTCCTCTTGGCCGCCATGTTCGTGAGTCCGGCGCTGGCCGGCCCCAACATCGTTGGGAACTTCCAGGGATGGGACCCGGCAGACCCGACGACCGAACTCACACTTCAGACGAACGGCGTCTACACGTACACTCTGGCATCCGCCGTCGCCGGCTCGCTCTACCAGTACAAGGTGTCCGAGACCGACGCGTGGGACGGGAACGATTTCCCCAGTGCGAACCAGACCTTCACGCCCTCGAGCGCGACGGACGTGACGTTCTATGTGAATCTGGGCGCCACTATCGGGGTGAAGGAGGGGGACGAGTACGTCTTCCACAGCCTCAATCCCCCGATCGTCTGCGGCGACTTCATGAGTGAGCTTGGCGGCACGGATTGGGACCAGACAAACACGACGCTCACGGTCATGGACGACCCCGAGGACGACGGCATCTGGGAGTTCAGCTCGGTTATCCCTGCCGGCACATACAACTTCAAGATCGTCCTCAACAACAACTGGGATCAGGACACGTATCCTCCTTCCCAGGACTACGTGTTCGGCTCCGATGGGACGACGGCCGTCACCTTCAAGTACCACATGGCTACGAACACGACCGAGGTCTTTACGACGGCTCCGCCGTCGGTGCTGTACGCCAGGGTTCCCGCAGCTTGTCCGCAGGACCCGACCAAGGTCCAGGTCAAGTTCTCCGAGGTCATGGAGCAGACGTCGGCCGAGACGGCCGGCAACTACACCATCGCGAGCCCGAGCGGAACGTCCGTAACCAGCGCCGTGCAGGACGCTGGCGACGGCTCGATCGTCGAGCTGACGGTGAGCCCCGCCCTCTCCGAGGGTGACGACGTCCAGGTCGTGGTGTCCGGCGTACTGGCGAATGACGACGGCCAGCCGGTCGACCCGAGCAACAACGACGCGTGCTTCTATCTGCAGAAGGTCGTCTTCGATCTGAACATGGAGCTCTACGTCAACGACAACGGTCTCCCGACCACCGTGAACATCCAGGGCGACACGTATCCGCTGACGTGGGACGTCTGCGCCGGCTGCGAGGCCGTCGACGACGGCACAGGCGACGACGCGGCGGCAGGGGATACCACGTATACCGCCACGCAGTACTTCTCCATGCAGCACGACTGCGCGGCGGCCGCCGACACGGCGCAGGTGAAGTACAAGTACATTGTCGACTGCACGACGTGGGAAGGCGACTTCGACTTCGGGCACTACCTCGACCTCGACCCGATGCTGGTCGGGCAGACCGCGAACGTCTGGTGGAACGACGTGTCGCCGGTCGACAATGTCCAGTGTGACGTCGGCGTCCGCTTCCAGGTCGCCAATCCGCCCGGAAGCTGCGACCAGGGTGTGTTTGTTCGAGGCAGCCTGCTGCCGCTCGACTGGTCGGTCGGCGTCGAGCTTGTCGACGACGGCACCGGCGGTGACCTGACGTCCGGCGACGGCATCTACAGCGCCCTCGTCACGTTCCCGACCGGGACGTACAAGTACCTAGACTACAAGTACTTCTGCGCTACGTCTGACTCGACGGGCGGCTACTACGAGTGTGACACTTATCCCAACCGGACGCTCACGCTCGACGACGTGAACGGGTGCACGAGCTTCCGTGCCGGTCCGATGGAGGTCGTCGACCTCTGGGATTGGTGCGAGCC
>CAYNQF010000166.1:0-2049 GCA_964399265.1 uncultured bacterium
TGATAGGTGGTGGGGGCGGCGGCTTCGCTGTCGGCGAGTTCGACATCGAGAGCCTCGGCATCGGGCACCTGGTGCGTCACGACCTCGTGGGGTCGTTCGGCGGACAGCCGCCCGGAAGCTACTGGCGCCTCGGGTTCATACTCGACGGCCTCATCTCGCACAACTTCCTCAAGGAGTTCGCATGGACGCTCGACTTCGATTCCATGAGGATGTATTTCACGCGCTGAGCAGCCGGGGCCGGCGGCAAACTCCCGCGTTGCGGGCCGGCCCCTGCCGGGTGGAAGGCGACAGTTCTGTTAGGCGATTTGGGCCGAGAGGATGGCGTCCAGGTCCTCCTGCGCGTTAGCGCCGATCGGCTTGACGTCGAACTCCTTGACGAGAACGTCGAGGACGCCGGGAGACACGAAAGCCGGGAGCGACGGGCCGATCCGTATCCCCTTGACGCCGAGGTGCAGGAGCGTCAGCAGTATCGCCACCGCCTTCTGCTCGTACCACGAGAGCACAAGAGACAGCGGCAGGTCGTTGACGCCCACGCCGAAGGCCTCCGCGAGCGCGGTCGCGATTCTCACGGCCGAGTAGGCGTCATTGCACTGCCCGACGTCGAGCAGTCTGGGGATGCCTCCGATGTCCCCAAGCTCCAGCTTGTTGAACCTGTACTTCCCGCACGCGAGCGTGAGTATGACCGTGTCCTCGGGTGCCTTCTCGACGAAGTCGGTGTAGTAGTTGCGTCCGCTCTTGGCACCGTCGCACCCGCCGACGAGAAAGAAGTGCCTGATCTTGCCCGCCTTGACGGCTTCCACGACCTTGTCGGCGACACCCAGCACGGCGTTGTGACCGAATCCCACGGTGATGCTCTTCTCCGGCTCGTCGCCGACGAAGCCCGGGGCCGAGAGCGCCGTCTCGATCACCTGTGAGAAATCCTCCCTGGTAACGTGAGTGACGCCGGGCCAGGACACGAGTCCAGTGGTGAAGATGCGTCCCTTGTACGAGTCGCGCGGCTTCTGTATGCAGTTGGTCGTCATGAGCACGGCTCCCGGGAAGGCGTCGAACTCGCGCGCCTGGTCCTGCCACGCGCCGCCGTAATTCCCCACGAGGTGTGCGTACTTCTTGAGTCCCGGGTACCCATGGGCCGGCAGCATCTCCCCGTGGGTGTAAACGTTGATTCCCTTGCCCTCGGTCTGCTTGAGGATCTCCTCCAGGTCCTTGAGGTCGTGGCCAGAAACGACGATGGACTTGCCCGCCACGGGAGTCACCCGGACCCGCGTCGGAGTCGGGTGTCCGTACGCGTCGGTGTTCGCCCTGTCGAGGAGCTCCATGACCCTCAGGTTCAGTTCACCCGTCTTCATGCACCATCCGAGCAGCTCGTCGGCCGGCACGCCCGGCGATGTGAGCATGTCTAGAGCCTCATGGAACGTCGCGTAGATCGAGTCGTCGTCGAGGCCGAGGATGTGTGCGTGGTCGGCGTATGCGGCCGCGCCCTTGAGCCCGTAGACGATGAGCTCCCTCATGCTCGCCGCGTCGTCGCCGTACTGGCGGAGCCACGATTCGATGGTAACCGTGTGTCCCTGCTCTACGAGGTCTTCGAGCGAGCCGGCCGGTTGCCAGGCGGCCGGTCCCTCCAGCGGTTCGCTCGCCGCGCCATTGCCTGCGGCATGCTCGTACAGCGCCCTCGCCCGATCCCTCATCTGGGCGGCTCTGCGAATGGCCTCCGCTACCCGCATCTCGTCGAAGCTCACGTTGGTCACAGTCGTGAAGAGGGCCTCAATGACGAAGACGTCGACCTCGCGGTCGACTGCTCCGTGCTGTCTCGCCCGGTGAGCGTACGACGACACGCCCTGCGCGGCGTACAGCAGGAGGTCCTGTAGTGCCGCCGTCCTGTCGTTCTTGCCGCACACTCCCATCTTCGTGCATGCGGTCCCGCCCGCTGTCTGTTCACACTGGTTGCAGTACAAGACTTCCTCCTTCTCCTCCAGTCACTACCCGTGCGCCCGTGTGGACTCGGCCGGAACGCGGTAATCGGCCAACGTCGTCGTCTCGAGCGCCCTCGCT
>CAYNQF010000167.1:0-2018 GCA_964399265.1 uncultured bacterium
CGCCTGAGCGGCCGATGCGACGATCTGCACATCAGCTTCGACGTGGACTCCCTCGACCCGGAGTTTGCGCCGGGAGTGGGGACGCCCGTGAAGGGCGGGCTTCAGTACCGCGAGCTTCATCTCCTCATGGAAACGCTCGCCGCTTCGAAGATGGTCGGCTCGATCGAGGTCGTCGAGGTCAACCCGATTCTCGACCATGCGAATGCGACCGCGCTCGTCGCCGTCGAGATGGTCACGAGCGCCCTCGGCAAGACGATTCTGTAGGGACGCGGATGAGACTGCCCGATCCCGTCCATTCCTGGAACGTCACTCCGAAAGAGGCGGTAGAGATCCAGCGGCGCCTCGCCCGGTCGGTCGTCTTCGCGCCCCTCGAGCGGCCGCCCCGCCTTGTCGCAGGAATCGACTGCGCGGTCTCGCCCACTCGGGGGCGCTGCTACTCGACCGTCGTCCTCTGGGATGTCACCGAGTCTCGCATCGTCGAGACCGCGGAAGCCGAGCGCGCCCTCGAGTTCCCCTACGTTCCGGGGCTGCTCTCTTTTCGCGAAATACCGGTCATCCTCGACGCGCTGAGGCGCCTCGAAACCGCGCCGGATGAGCTCATGTGCGACGGGCATGGCTACGCCCATCCGCGCCGTTTCGGTCTCGCCTGCCACCTCGGGGTTGCGGTCGGGCTGCCCTCCTGCGGCTGCGCGAAGAGCCGTCTCGTCGGCACGAGCGAGGAGCCCGGGCTCGAGCGCGGCGCGCGCGCTCCTCTCCGCGACGCAGAGGAGGTCATAGGGGCGGTCGTGCGTAGCCGCGATCGGGTCAGGCCGCTTTACGTGAGCGCCGGTCACCGCATCGACCTGCCCGCCGCGGTCGACCTCGTCCTCGCCTGCTGCGCGGGCTACCGGCTGCCGGAGCCCACCCGCCAGGCCGACCGGCTCGTCGGTGTCTTCAAGCGTCGGGTCGAAGGAGCGGGGTAGCGGTGCACCCGCCGGCAAGACGTGCGGCCGGTCGTCCCGCGCTGCGGCAGCCGGCAGGTTCAGGCCTCCCGGTCGGCGCCGTCGGGCCACCGGACGGATGCGAGCGCTCCGAGCGCCTCGATCCATTCATCGATCTCGAGGAGGCGCCGGTCGAGCGCGAGCCGGCCTTCCGCAGTGAGGACGAGCCGTCCGGCGGCAAGCGCTTCCTCGTCGACGACGCCCTCACGTCTCCAACCATCAAGCCCTTCCGACCATCGTCGAGCGAGGTCCAGACCGAACACCCGCTCGATGCGCCGCAGGGAAACCCCCTCGTCGGTGCGGAGCCCGGTGATGAAGTGCTCGAAGAGTAACGATACGGCCGAGAGCTCCTCCGCCTCGTGATGCCAGCTCCGGTCGATCTGCGATGCGTAGACGAAAAGGTTCGGGTTCGTGAGGCGCACCGGAGCGGGCGTCGCGCCGACCGACGAAGCGCGCTCCATCGGGATCGTCGACACCCCGCCGGGGCCGAGACCAAGGTAGGGCTCGAGACGCCAGTAGCCCCGGTTGTGCTCCGACCGACAGCCGGGACTCGCGAAGTTCGAGATCTCGTACCACTCGAAGCCCCGCTCGAGGATTGTCGACCGGGCGGCGAGCCAGAGATCGTCCTGGCGCGCCGGCGGCGGCATTCGCCGGACGCCCTCGTCGAGTGCCTGCCTGAGCGGTGTGTGCTCCTCGACGGTAAGGGAGTAGACCGAGATGTGGTCGACGCCGAAGGCTGTGGCCGCGTCGACGTCGGCGACGACCATTTCGCGAGACTGCCCGGGAATCCCGGTGATGAGGTCGACGTTCAGCCGGAGCTGGGTGCCGCTCGAACGGGCGCCGCGCAGCATCTCGAGCGCCGCAACGACGCTCGCGCGGTCGGCACGGCGCGTCAGTGCGCGAAGCGAGCGGTCGTCGAAGGACTGAACCCCGAGGCTCACGCGGTCGACGCCCCTCCGCACGAGGACCTCGATGAGCTCGTCGCTCGTCGACTCGGGGTTCGCCAAACAGAAGGAGGTGGCTGACGCTTTCGGACGG
>CAYNQF010000168.1:0-2008 GCA_964399265.1 uncultured bacterium
CACGGCGTCGGAAGACCCACTCGACGATGCGCGCCTCGTCGGGCACGACGACGACGCGGCCTTCCTCGTTGCGGTACCCGTAGGGCAGCCAGCCGCCGATGTACCCGCCCTGGCTCGCCTTGCGCCGCTTGCCCTTGGACATCCGCTCGTAGATGATCCGGCCTTCCCACTGCGCGACAGCGGCGATGATGTTGCGGTAGAGCTCGCCCGTCGGCGTGGAGGTGTCGACGCCCTCGCGGATGAAGATCACGTCGATGCCCGCTTTGCGCAGGGACGAGTCGATGTCGATCATGTCCTTCACCGATCGCGCGGCGCGGTCGATCGAGGGGAAGACGACGACGTCGAACCGCTTCTCCCGCGCGTCGGCCAGCAACCGCTCGAGGGCGGGACGATCGCGCTCGTAGCCGGAGACGCCTTCCTCGCGGTAGACCTCGACCATCTCCCACCGCTTGAACTCCGCGTACCTGGTGACCTCCGACTCCTGTGCGGCGAGGCCCCAGCCGTTGCGGGCGCTTCGCTCCTGGGAGACGCGGACGTAGGCCGCGGCGCGCACGGTGCTCTTGTCCGGCGCTACGAACGGGCTGATTCTCATACGTTCCTCCTTCGGGACCGCCGGACCGGGCGGCCTCGACGACATGGACCGATGGTGTGCGCAATACAGCAAGTCAATTCCGGCGGAATCCGCCCCTGTACTGCGCTCGCACACATCGGCCCACCGAGGCCGCCCCGGCCGGGGCACGGCCTCAGTTCAGGTTCAGCCGGCTGATGTCGCCCCCGAACGTCACGTCCTCGTCCAGTTCGCGCACCGCAGCCACGGCCTTGCGCCGGAGCACCTTGACCTCCGCCTCCAACTCCTCGCCCTCGGCGTCATTCTCGAACCGCACATGGGGGAGCGACTCGAGCACCTTGTCGGAGTACAGCACCGCCATGCCCGCGAGCACCCTCGCTCGCAGCCGCGGATCCGGCAGCTTTGCCAGCACCTCCTGGACCTTGCCTCGGAGTCTCTGCACAACCACCTCGACGCCTTCGTTCATCTCGCTCATCAGGCACCCTCCATTCCTCACACAATGGTCGCGGTCACCAGTGGCCGCTTCCTCTTCCGCTTCTTCGTGACGCCGGCCGCGTGAACAGCCAATGCCAGTGCCCACAGGACATCGGCATGCCCCTTCTCGTTCGTCTCGGTGTCGTAGCGGGAGTAGCCGGCTTCGGTCGCCGTCCTCTTGATCGAGTGGATCTGCGATATGAGCTGGCGGTCCCGTGGGATCACCACCTCTTCGTTCTCCATGGTGATGTGCAGGTCGACGGCGAGCGATTCCTTGGTCTGGCCGACCAGCGCGACGCCTTCGACGCGCGAGCCGAACTCGCTGCGCAGGTTCTCGGCCAGGTTCATGCCGATGCCGTGGCGGTCGATGCAGAGCCGCTTGAACCGCCGCGACGCGGAGAGCATGCGCTTGAGGCTGGCCTCCTGCTCCTGGAAGCGCGACCGGTCGAACGACTTCCGGTGCTTGAGGACCAGGCGCTTAGGCCGGCGCTCCAGCACGACCAGCTCGGAGGTGTTGCGCGTACGGCCGACGTCGAAGCCCGCGAACAGGTCGCCCGTGGTCGAGTCCAGAAGGTCGTCGACGGTCTTGCACGGGACGAGTTCGTCGGCGACGCAGCCGAAGATGAGGTCGTAGGGGAAGTACGTCTGCGATTCGTCCAGGAACCGCAGCTCGTACTCCTGCTGGAACTCAGCCTCGTCCAGCGACTGGTAGACCTCGCGCAGGGCCCGGGTGGCAAACTGATCGACGCGTTCGGCCGTGTCCATCCCGGGCGCCTGTGTCTCAGCAGCCGTCACGTCCCGGCAGAGGTCCGGGCACGCCCACCAGGGGATCGCCTGGCGGGAGAACATCGGGTACTTCTTGTGCTCCTGCGTGACTATCTCGTGAAAAAGGTCGCCGGCGGCCAGGGGAGTCGACCCGATAGTGAGTTGCCCGGGCCCGCGCGAGACGATGGGCACCGATGCTAC
>CAYNQF010000169.1:0-1992 GCA_964399265.1 uncultured bacterium
ACGTCGTGGGAGCCGCGACCGGGGAGAGAGCGCTCGAGGCGGCCCGCTCGAAGACCCCCGACGTCGTCCTGTTGGACCTGATGTTGCCCGGCATCGATGGACTCGACGTCTGCCGGGAACTCCGGTCCGACCCGAAGACGAAGCATATCCCCATCATCATCGTGTCGGCCAAGGGCGAGGAGGCCGACATAGTCACGGGCCTCGAACTGGGCGCGGACGACTACGTCACCAAGCCGTTCAGCCCCAAGATACTCGCGGCGCGCGTTCGCGCGGTGCTCAGGCGAAGAGAGAAGGGCGTTCCGGACGAGGACGAGGTGCTCAGGGTGCACGAACTGGTGATTCACCCGGGGCGCCACGAGGTCCTCGTCGGCGAGGAGCGGGTCGATCTCACCTTCACGGAGTTCCGCATTCTTCATACTCTCGCACGCCGGCCTGGGTGGGTGTACACCCGCTACCAGATCGTGGAGGCGATTCATGGTGAGCACTACCCCGTCACCGACCGCGCCGTGGACGTCCAGATCGCCGGACTCAGAAAGAAGCTCGGCGACGCCGGCTCCTACATCGAGACGGTCCGCGGGGTCGGCTACCGCTTCAGGGACTAACTGATGCGCAGACGCAGGCTCCTCTGGCACCTCTTCCCGAGTTACCTCCTGATCACCGTCGTCGCGGTGGCGGCCGTGAGCTGGTACGCCGCCCTGTCGCTACGCAACTTCTACTACAGCCAGACGATCTCCACGCTCGAGGCCCGTGCGCGGCTCATCGAGGCGGGCGTCGGGGATCTGGCGTCGCCCGGCCTGGGCGACGAGATCCAGTCGGTCGTGACCGACCTCGGACGCCGCTCGGGCACGCGCGTGACCGTCATACTGCCCACGGGCCGCGTCGTCGCCGACTCCGAGGAACTACCGCAGAACATGGAGAACCACGCGGACAGGCCAGAGATGGTGGCCGCGCTGTCGGGCCGCGTCGGCGTGTCCAGACGGTTCAGCCACACGCTCGAGAAGGAGCTCGTGTACGTCGCGGTGCCGGTCGTCAGGTCGGGCGAGGTCGTCGGCGTCGTGCGAGCCGCGCTCCCCGGGACGGCCCTGGATGAGGAACTGGGCAAGGTGTCGGCGAGGATCCTTGTGGCCGCCCTGCTGCTCATCATCTTCGCGGCCGGCGTCAGCCTGGTCGTGTCTCGAAGGCTCACCGGACCCATCGAGGAGATGAATGCGGCCGCCGTGAGCTTCGCGCGCGGCGGGTTCAGGCGCAACATACCGAGGGCGCGCCCCGAGGAGCTTGCGAGCCTCGCGGATTCGCTGAACACGATGGCGGCGGAGCTGGAGTCGCGCATAAGGACGATCTCTCAGCAGCGCGCGGAACAGGAGGCGGTGTTCGCCGGCATGGTCGAGGGTGTGATCGCCGTCGACCGGAAGGAGCGTGTCATCACGATCAACCGGGCCGCGTCCGCGATGCTCGGCGTCGACCAGAAGAACGCGAGGGGGCGCCCGGTGCAGGAGGTGGTGCGGAACACCGACATCCAGAAGCTGATCGCGGCCTCCCTTGAGAGCGATGCGCCGGCCGAGAGCGAGTTCAGTCTCACCACCGAGCGCGAGACGCACGTTCACGCGAGAGGCACCGCCCTCAAGGACGGAGAGGGGGGACGCGTGGGAGCCGTCGTCGTGCTGAGCGACGTGACGAGGATGCGGCGCCTCGAGAATGTCAGGCGCGATTTCGTGGCCAACGTCTCGCATGAACTCAGAACGCCGATCACGTCGATCAAGGGTTTCGTGGAGACACTGCTCGACGACTCCGACGGCTACCCTGCCGAGGCGGCCCGGTTCCTGGCCATCGTTGCGAAGCAGGCCGACAGGCTCGACGCCATCATCGAGGACCTGCTCTTCCTGTCGCGCATAGAACAGGGCCCGGCGGGGGAGACCGAGGTGTTTGAACGCACGCCCATGCAGAGGATCGTGAGCGCGGCGGTCGACGACCTCGATCCGATCGCGGCGGAGA
>CAYNQF010000170.1:0-1989 GCA_964399265.1 uncultured bacterium
GTTGGGCGGACGGGGCTGTATCAGCAGAGCAACCTGGGGCTCGTCGGAGGGACGGTCTGATGGTGGGCGAACGGCATTCTGGCAGGGTCCGTTTCGATCGCGCGGCTGCTGTGTGCCTCTCGGCTCTCCTGGCGGCACCGCTGCTTCTGGTGGGCATACAGGGATGCAGCACTGGGGGCGGTGGGCCGTCGGGACCGGACGATGGCCCCGACGCGCCTGCGGAGACGCTCTACGTGGATCCTGCCTTCGCGGGAGAGGAGCACGGCACGGAGGCCAACCCCTTCAACACGATCGGGGAGGCCCTCGACGTCGCAAGGCACGGGTACCGCATCGTACTGGCAGCCGGTGACTACGACGACCAGGTCGACATCGAGGTGCACCACGCAGTCGAGATCACAGGAGCCGGGGCCGGACTCACGGTCTTCGACGTCGGCTTCGCGCTCGCAGCGGACACGACCGCGCCGGCCGTCATCATCGAAGCTCTGACCTGCGAGACGGTTCGCACCCTCGTCGACACGAGCCTGCACTCGCGCTGCGCCTACGAGGTCAGAGACTGCGACTTGGCCTCGCTGGTCGACACGTTGGGCTCGGTCGACAGCCTGCACTACCGCACTGTCGCGGGATGCGTGGTGGCGGGCGACCTCCTGCTCGGAGGGCGTTCGCTGGCCGGGGACTGCAGGGTTAGGGACTCCCACGTGTTGGGCAGCCTCGAAGTCGGCGGTCTGTGGGTCAGGTCCGCGTGTATCGTGAAGGGCTGCGCCGTCGGCGGCGATGCGACGGTGAGCGGCGTGGCGGCGAGGGATACGCTGAGCCTGGAGTCGTGCTCCGTTGGTGGTGACGCCGGGATTCGGTCTGTGTCGATGAGCTCCGAGCAGCGCATGGTGGACTGCGTCGTCACAGGAAAGGCCGGGCTCTTCGGCGTGTCGACCACCTCAACGCGCGCGGACGGCAACACGGTGCACGGCGACAGCCTCGTGGTGACGGCGGCCGCGGTGTCCTCGTGCGTCGTGACGGACAACCACCTGACATCCGGCAGTCTGAAGGTCGCGGCCCGCTCCATCATCGGCGAGATCTCGGACAACACGCTCGATGACGGCGGCATCTGTCTCTGGGGCATCTCGTCACGCGTGCCCATCGAGGGCAACACCGTGACGCGCTCGACGATCGGGACCGGGATCTCGGTCTACTCGGTGTCGCTGGGTGGACTCGTTCGCGACAACACCGTCGTCGTCCCGTACGCGGCCCCGACGGGGACTCCGGTCCCGTCCGACTCGCTGGCGCCTGCGGGTATCTCGGCCGTCGGCGTGGCGATCAAGGGCGTGAGGAACAACACCGTCTCCGGCGGTTCTTACGGGATCTACATGAGCGCCGTCGCCGGACACGGATGCTCGATGAACACCGTAGGGGGTGCGCACACCGGCATAGCGGTATGCGGGGTCTCGGTGCACGCCGACAGCAACGACGTCAGCGGCTGCTCGGGGGACGGCATCGGGCTCTACGCGTACGACGACGACTCTTGGGGCGGCGAGTGGCTCACGGTCCAGGCGAACACCGTCGTGGGCAATGCTGGAGCCGGCATCCATGCCTCGGCGAGATGCGACCTCGGCGGCTCGCCGGATACAACGGCGGCGATGTTTGTCCGGACCGCGGCGGGTGGAGCGCAGACGTCGCGACGGCTCACGTCAGCGGGACTCAACACTCTCACAGGCAACGGCGGCTACGACCTCATGGTCGACATGGCGGCATCCCAAGTCGACACGATCTGGGCCCTGTGGAACACGTGGGACCACGCCGACTCGGCCGGGATCGCGGACTTCGACGTCTACGACGGAGACGACGATCCCTCCCTCACTCGGGCGGTCTTCTGGCCGGCGCGGGAGCGCTGATTGATCTCGCCGCGGCAGGGAAGCGCGCCCCGCCGCCCAACTAGCGTATGCAGCCGACGGACTTGGGTGTCACGGTAGCTGCAAGGGGGCTCGCTTCGCTCGC
>CAYNQF010000171.1:0-1907 GCA_964399265.1 uncultured bacterium
GTGACCGATGCGCGCGGAGATGGCGAACAGCTTGTCGTCGATCGCGCGGATGGCATGCCACCTGTCCTGGCCCGGAAGCTCCGACGAGCGACCGAACAGCGCGAGCCCGCCGATATGGCACCGCGCCGGATCGGCATGCTTTAGAGAACGGATCCCGCCAGCATAGGTCACGCGCCAGAGGAAGGAACCGCTGTTCAGGGTCTCCTCCCATTCATGGCCGTCGAGCGACGCTCCCGTCTCCTCATCGCGCACGCTGAAAGAGACAGAACGCACAGTCTCGTACCCGTCCCTCGTGACCTCGTGCGTGACCTGCGTCCGGCATCGATAATGCACCTTCTTGAACCATGGGCTTTCGAGACCGCGCAGATAGACTGGGGACGGGGAGAAACCGCTCTTCGGCAACCGATAGGCGTGTGTCTCGCCCCAGACCACCCGACCACCAGGACGGATCGTCATGTCGTCAGCCAGGATCATCTCGTGCCTGGACCGTGAGTAAGCGACAAAAATGCCATGTGCGTCAATCTCTACAGGAGGCTCTCGTACGGTCTCCGACGGATCAAGTCTCAGCTGCACGGGTGCAGGAGACAGAGCAGCATATTAAAAATTTTCCATCGGAGGGTGCTCAATGCACCGCGAACGCGGCGAGCAGCGCCTCGAGCTGGATGAACTCGTCGCTGCCTTCCACCATGCGGAACTCGGCCTCGCCGCAGGCCTTCACCATCTGCAGCTTCCGCCGGTCATCGACGCCCTCGAGCTTCCAGACGGCCGACTGGAGCTGCTTCACCACGTCCAGGCCCGACAAGCCATAGTCGAGCATGACCTTGAGCAATTGCTTCCTGGCTTCCAGGAAGTCGCCCTTCACGGACAACGCGAGGATGTCCGACACCTCGGTCGGACGCGCGTACGACGCGATGCTGAAGACCTGCTCATCGGTGACCTTCTTCCCCATCGCGGCGCAGGCCTGGAGCACGTTCTCGACGCGGCGCACGTCGCCCTTGCTCACCTCGACGAGGGCGTCGAAGGCCTTCGCGTCCACGCTCAGCGATTCCTCCTTTGCGATCAGGTCGACGATCCCCTTCAGCTCGTCCTTGCTGAGCGGCTTGAACCGGAAGACCGTGCAGCGCGACTGGATCGGGTCGATGATCTTGCTGCTGTAGTTGCACGAGAGGATGAACCGGCACGTCTGCGTGTAGTTCTCCATCGTGCGGCGCAAAGCCTGCTGCGCCTCGCGCGTGAGCGCGTCGCACTCGTCGAGATAGATGATCTTGAACGGGACGTCGCCGATGGCGCGCGTCCGGGCGAAGTCCTTGACCTTGACGCGGATCACGTCGATGCCGCGCTCATCCGAGGCGTTGAGCTCGAGGAAGTTGCCGCGCCACGCGTCGCCGAACATCGTCCGCGCGACCACCAGCGCCAGCGTGGTCTTCCCCACCCCTGCAGGGCCGGCGAAGAGGAGATGGGGCATGTTCCCCTGCTTCACGAAGGCCTCGACCTTCTGCACGATAGGGGCCTGGCCGCGCACCGCGCCGAACGTGTGCGGCCGGTACTTCTCCGTCCAGATCGCGCTCTCAGCCATGCTTCCGGGGGAACGGAAGGCCGGTTATAAAGGTGATGGCGGAAGCCTTATTAATCACGACGGCATTTTCGCAGGCCATGAGCAGGCGTCCGGGCTTCTGCAGGGACTTCACCGGCTGGATCACGCTCCGGCTCCTCCTCATCATCGCCGTCTGGATCCTGTACGGGCTCACGCCGTACGTGGTGCCCATCGGCACGCTCTGGATCCTCACCGCGATCATGCTCGCCGACGCGGGGATGCTCCTCTACCGGAAGGAAGGGATCATGGCCGGGCTCATGCTCCTCGCGGCGCTCGTGAACACGGTGATGATCGCCTACGTGAGCAAGCAGCT
>CAYNQF010000172.1:0-1886 GCA_964399265.1 uncultured bacterium
ACAGAGGGTCGCGGAGAGCAGATCGACCCGGGCGGCCAGCGTGTCTGACGCCTGAGCCCGTCGCGCTCAGGCGGTAGGGGGAAGCGGGTGCGCTCCGCCCTACTTCAGCATGACCATCTTCCGTTCGATGCTCGTTCCGTCGACCTCCAGTCGATAGAAGTAGACGCCGGAGCCTACCTCCCGGCCGCGGTCGTCGAGCCCGCGCCATACGGCGACGTGCTCTCCCCCGCTCCGGTAGGCGTCGACCAGCGTCCTCACCCTGCGACCAGACAGGTCGTACACGGACAGCGTCACACGGCTGCCTGGTGACGGTACCCGGTACTGGATCGCCGTCGCAGGATTGAACGGGTTCGGGAAGTTCGGACCAAGATACGGCTTCATCACGGCCGGACCGTCAACGCCGGTACCGCACTCCGTGTACGTCTCGCTGTGAGTCTCGTCCGTCCAGGGAACGTAGTCCACCAGACCGTAGAACAGGCTGTCGCCTGCGCACGTCCCGCCCCAGTAGTTGTAGTCCGCGTCGACCGTGCCTGCCGTCATGTTGAAGATCTGGAAGTACCCATTGTTCGTGATGTCGTTCGCGTCGTCAAGCGCCCGTCCGATCTCGGCGCCCGGAACTGCCGTGTTGTAGATCCCGGCGGACGTGTTCTGATCTATCGTGTTGTTCCTCAGGAACGGACGCGAACTGTCGCTGACCGCCACTCCGCTCGAGTTCAACGTGAAGATGTTCCCCGACAGAGTCGACATGTCACCGTACCGGAGGTTCGCTCCGTAGTTAGAGTGGGTGAACGTGCAGTTCTCCACCTGAAGATACGAGTTCCAGCTGTCCAGACCATACAGGGCCGTCCCCTGGCCGTCGATGGTGAAGCCGTCGAGCAGCGTAAGATCGCCGAGGCCCACAGACGTCACGATCGCACCGCTGCTGGAGGTGATCGTCGTTGTGGCTCTGCCATCAGAGCTCTTCACGATGACACCGTTCTTGAGCGTGACGTGCTCGTCGTATGTCCCAGGAGAGACCAGGACCGTGTCGATCGCGGAGGCGGCGTCGATCGCCGCCTGGATCGTCCCGAACGGAGACGGCACCGCCAGCACGTTCCCGGTGCCCATGATGATGGTCTCGGAGTAATCGCTCTTCTGAGACGCCGCGTCGGTGGCGACCAGACGATAGAAGTAGATCTCGCTCGGGTTGAGCCCCTCGTCCAGGAACTCCGTGTCCGGCGTGAACTCCACCAGAAGGTCACCGTCGATCGGCGGCGTTATAGGCGACGTGTCCCTGTAGACCCAGTAGCGCCTGAAGTCGCTCTCGCAGTTGTCGTCCCAACTGAGCTGAATGTCGTTCCCGATCCATTCCCCAGTGATGCCCGCCGGTGGTGAAGGTGGGGGATCGATCGCCACGACCGCCGACTGCGCCCCTCGCCATCCGGTGTCGTAGACCGGGAGCACCGTATACTCGTAGTTGTCGCGCGGACAACCGCCGGTGTTCATGTCGGTGTACGAGGTCTCCGAGGCCGCCACCCAATCAACGGAATCCGGCGTGGCAAGCTCGTTCCCCCGCTCGATGACGTAGTAGCCGATGGGACCGTCACCCGGGCTCCACGAAAGCTCGTTGGCCCCCTCGTTGAAGGACACCGCCAGCCCGCTCGGGCCGTCGTAGCACAGCTCTTCCAGGACCCGGTTCGAGGTCGCCCACTCCAGCGAGTCCGTGTCGACCGCCGACACCCAGTAGTGGTGAGGCTCGCAGGCCGGAATGCCTATGTCTGTGTAGCTCGTGTCGGGAGCGTCCACGACCGCTATCGCCGTGAGAGGCACCTGAGCCGTGTCACGGTAGACCACGTAGTAGTCGACCCCGGCCCTCGCTCCCGGAGGAACGCTCCATGTCAGGTCGA
>CAYNQF010000173.1:0-1881 GCA_964399265.1 uncultured bacterium
AGCACGGAATGGCCCTGAAGGTCTTCGCCGGAAGCAAGAAGCGAAGCGCCGGCCGCATCTACGTCGACATGACGGGCGGGACCAGCGGAGCCGAGGACACGTTCGAGAAGCTCGCGTCCAGATCGGACATCGGGACGATGGTCTCGATGCACCTGCCTGAGAAACACCGCGAGGAAGCTGAGAAGCACCACATCAACGTGGTGATCGCGGGACACATGGCGAGCGACTCGCTCGGCATGAATCTGCTCCTCGACGGCGTGGAGAAGCTGACTAACCAGAAGCTCACGGTGATCGGGTGTTCGGGCTTCAGACGGTACGAACACAAGCGCTAGAGCCCCCCTCCCGACCTAAGATCGAAGCGAAAAGCGTCTGATGAACGCTCACGCGCTCGACGTTCTTGAGTACGACAAGGTCGTGCAGATGCTCGTCGAGAGGACGTCCTTCCCGCTTGGGGCGGAGAGGGCGGCTGCTCTCTTGCCGACCGACGACCTTGCTCGCATAGAGCAGGAGCAGGCGAGGGTCAGCGAACTCCGCGCGCTGCTCGACGAGGGCGTCTCCATGCCCCTCGAGGGCGCACGCGACCTGCGCGAGTCGGTCGCCCGCGCTCGAACCGGCGGCGCGGCGCTGTCCGAAGAGAAGCTCGTCGACGTCGCGAGGACGCTCGGAGCGGTGGAGCGGGCCTCGGAGTTCCTGTCCTCACACGCGGACCGGTGTCCGACGCTGCACACGCTGGCGGAGGGGCTTCTCGGGTGTGGAGAGGTCGCGAGCGCGATACTGGCGGCCGTCGACCCGGATTCGCTGGAGGTGCGCGATAGGGCGAGCGCCGAACTCGCGCGCATCAGAAGGTCGCTGTCGAAGACGCGCTCGCGTCTCGACGAGAAGATGCAGTCGATCCTCCGGGACCAGTCCGAGGCCGGAACGGTCCAGGAGGCCGAGATACACATCCGGAACGGGCGCCAGGTGCTTCCGTTGCGGAGGGAGTTTCGGGGCAGGCTCGACGGGTTGGTGCACGACCAGTCCGGTAGCGGCGCGACCCTCTTCGTCGAGCCGATGGCGGCGGTCGAGCTGAACAACGAGATGGCGCAGCTCGAGGCGGCAGAGCGTGAGGAGATCGAGCGCATACTCCGAGGCCTGACGACGCTGGTCGGCGAGCGCGCCGAGGAGATAGACGGCTCGGTCCGCGTGCTCGGCGTGCTCGACTTCGAGAAGGCCAAGGCGTCGCTCTCACACCGTCTGGGCGGAGTGCGTCCGACCATGAACTCGGACCGGCGCCTGTCCATACGCGGCGGGAGGCATCCGGTCCTCATCGCTTCACGCCAGGGACCGTCGGTCGTTCCCCTCACGCTGGAGATGCAGAAGGGGGCGACGACGCTCGTCATCTCCGGCCCCAACGCCGGCGGCAAGACCGTGGCTCTGAAGACGGTCGGCCTTCTGGCGCTCATGGCGCAGTCGGGTATGCATGTTCCGGCGCAGCCCGACACCGAGCTTCCGGTCCTCTCGGACGTATTCGCCGACATCGGGGACGAGCAGTCGATCGAGAACGACCTCTCCACGTTCTCGTCCCACATGAAGGTGATCAAGGAGATAGTCGAGCTCGCCGACGACAGGACGCTCGTACTCGTCGACGAACTCGGCGCGGGAACCGACCCGGACGAGGGGGCGAGTCTCGCGATAGCTATACTCGAGAGCCTCTGCGACAGGGGGGCCCTGACCGTGGCGACGACGCACCTGGGCGCCGTGAAGAGCCACGTCCACAACCACGACGGAATGCAGAACGTAACGATGGCGTTCGACCCGGACACGCAGGAGCCGACGTTCAGGTTCGTTCCCGGAGTTAACGTAGCCATCCACGCGATCTCTATAGCGCAGTCGATGGGGCTC
>CAYNQF010000174.1:0-1860 GCA_964399265.1 uncultured bacterium
CGCGGCGCAGGTCGTCGTCGTCCATCGCCGGCAGGTCGTCGTGTATCAGCGAGTACGTGTGCACAAGCTCGGTCGCGCAACCCGGCGCCATCGCCGCGGCGGGGTCGCCGCCCGCGACCTCGCACGAGAGAAGGGCCAGGATGGGACGCAGCCTCTTGCCGCCCGAGAAGACGCTGTGACGCATGGCTGAATGAAGTCTCTCGGGCGCCTCGTCGGCCCGCGGGAGGAACCGGTCGAGCGCCTCCTCGACGTCCGCGCGTCTGTCGGCCAGCAGCCCCTTGAGGTCGCGCGGCTCAGTCATCGTCTTCCTCATCGTCGAATGCCGTGAGCTCGAACTCGCCCTGCTCCGTCTTGACGAGCTTCACAACGCGCTCCTGGGCCTTCTCGAGCTGCTTCGTGAGAGACTCACCCAGCTTGGTGCCCTCTTCGAAGGCCTTGAGCGACTCGTCGAGGCCGAGTTCGTTCTGTTCGAGCGACCGCACCAGCTCCTCGAGTCTCTTCAGGTCCTCCTCGAAGGTCCTCTTCGTCTTGCTCACTTCTTCCTCCCCGCGCGACGCCCTCGACGGGCGTCCCCTTCGATCGACTCCACCAGACATTCGAAAGCGCCGTCCTTGACAGTGACCCTGAGACTCGCCCCGACGTCCACGTCGCCGACCGAACGAACCGGCTCAAGGCTCGGCAGTACGGTGACCGCAGCGAAGCCCCTGGCAAGTATGTTCGACGGGTCGGCGAGCCGAAGCTCGGCCATCGCCCGCTCGAGCCGCGAGCCGGCCAGCGCGACCCTGTCCTTCGTCCTCGCGGTTAGCCTGCACACGAGATCATCGACGCGCTCCGAGAAGCGCTCGACCAGCCTGACAGGCGCACGCATCCCGTAGGCCGAGAGTGCCGCGGCCAGCCGGTCTCCCCGGGCCGCGAGTCCACGCTCCAGGGCGTTCCTGAGGCGCTCCCTCAAGGAGGCCGCCGTCCGGGCAAGCTCCGCCCGGTCGGGCACCACGAGCTCCCCGGCGTTCGATGGCGTGGCGGCCCTGAGATCCGCGACGAAGTCCGCGATCGTGAAGTCGACCTCGTGGCCGACGGCCGAGATCACGGGCGTCCTCGCTCCGAAGATCGCCCTCGCCACCTCTTCCTCGTTGAACGCCCACAGATCCTCGAGAGAGCCGCCGCCTCGCCCGACGATAATCACGTCGGCCCCTCCCCACTCGTCGACCTGTCGTACAGCCTCCGCTATCTCCGGCGCCGCCGCCCTGCCCTGTACCGCCGCGGGAACGACAACGAGCCTCGTAGCGGGCGATCTGTGTCGCACGACCCGGATGACGTCTCTGACGGCCGCACCCGTCGGAGACGTGACCACGGCGACCACGCTCGGGAAGCGCGGGACCGGCTTCTTGTGCGCCGGGTCGAACAACCCCTCCTTCGAGAGGGCGGCCTTCAGCTTCTCGAACGCCGCCGCCAGGTCACCGATGCCGGCGGGGCGCATCTGCTCCACGTAGAGCTGGTAGCGACCCGACGGCTCGTAGACGCGTATCTGTCCCCACGCGACGACCTTGAGCCCGTCCTTGGGAACGAACCGCAGCGCCTGGTTCTTGAACTTGAACATGACCGCGGAGAGTTTGCTCTTCTCGTCCTTGAGGGAGAAGTACATGTGGCCCGAGCGGTGGTGGACGAAGTTGGAGATCTCGCCCTCCACCCAGAAGAGGGGGAGCGAGGACTCGAGGACCTCCTTGACCAGGGAGGTCACCTCGCTGACGGAGTAGACGCGCTCTTCGCGACCCGATCCCTCACCCGGGAGTTCGTTCTGCACCTCGCCCTCCGTCCAGGGGACCACGTGCCACAGGGGACCGCCGCGCGGGCCTGCTGCGA
>CAYNQF010000175.1:0-1853 GCA_964399265.1 uncultured bacterium
ATCTCCTGCATCTTCCCCTGGAGCTCCTCGATCCGCGCCCGTTCGCTGCCGACGAAGCGGGAATAGGGGCCGACGGCGGCCCGAATCCGTTCCGCGCCGGCTTCGACCTCGCGGGTGAAGCTCGTCTCGAGCGACGACGTCAATCGGTCGCGTAGGTCGTCGACAGTGGCGCTCAGCTCCTTGCGAGCACGGCGGCGACGGGCGGGCAAGACCAGCAGGCCCACGACGGACAATGTCCCCGCGGCCAGCAGTCCCGTCACGTCAGCCGCCGTCGTCGTCGCCAGCGCCGCGACCGTCGCACCGAGGCCGAGGGCTGACACCTGAAGCAGCGCCGTCCCCGCCAGGGCGTCGCGCACTCGCTGGGCGAGGACTCCAGCCTCGGTCTTCGGGTCGTAGGTCGAGACGGTGCGCTGGGCCTCGTGACCGACCGCCTCAAGCAGGCGCTGGCGATTCAGCGCGAAGCGCTCGTCCACTGAGCCCACCAACCGGTCGGAGTAGACCGCAGGGCGGGCGCGCAGGATGTTCATGACCGTCTGCCAATGGGCGAGATCGCGCTCGACGAGCCAGTCGATGAGAGCGTGAACGCGTCCCTCGATCTGTTGGGGGAGGTCGCCCACCACGCGGCGTTCGAACTCGCCGGAGAGCGCGCTGCGGTTGAGGAGCTCGCGAAAGCGGGAGAGGCGCAGGTGAACGTCGAAGAAGGCATCGCCACGCCGGGCAAAGTCCAACAAGATCTTCTCGATGTCCGCGAGTCGGAGGCGGAAGTCGCGCTCGAGATCGCGCCTGCGTTCAGCCATGTCGCGCTCGACGCGATCGAGTGTCGCCACGTCGTCGTCGAGCAGCCGGCGGCGTTCTTCAGCGACGTCGGACGCACCCGTCAGGACCTTGCGAGCGACGCCGAGCGGGTTGAGGAGCTTCAATCGGAAGCGTGTCGTCTCGTCGAGGATCGCCGCCACTCGGGCTTCCATCGCGGCGAAGCCGCTGGCGGCCAGGGCCTCGTCGTCTGGCGCCAGCCGAGCTCGCAGGGCGCGGCGGGAGGAAAACGCGTGCGTCTCCGCCTCGCGCCCGAGGGTCTCGCTTGCCTGAGCCTGGACGAATGCGACGACGCGCGCCAGGTCCTCGGTCTTCTCCATCAGGTCGGCCTTGTTCACGAGCAACAGGATGGGCTTGCCCCAATCGTTGATCGCTGCGAGGAACGCGCGCTCGGTCTCGGTGAAGGGCCGATCTGCTGAGGTCAGAAAGAGCACGAGGTCGGCCCTTGGCACGAACTGCCGCGTCAGGGCTTCGTGTTGACGCAGCACAGCGTTGGTGCCGGGCGTGTCGACGATGGCCACGTCCTTGAGCAACTCGACGGGCGCCGTGATGACGTCAAAGCCTTCGGAGCTGGGTCGCCGCGATAGCTCGCTGCCGAAGCGCAAGAGCGCGACCCGTGAGGTCGTCGGCGTGACGCCCTCCTCGAGGGCGGAAGAACCGATCAGGGCGTTGATGAACGTGCTCTTTCCCGCATTGAACTCGCCGACGACCACGATCAAGAACGGCTGATCGAGTTGGTCGCTGGCCGCCACGAGGGCCTGGCGGTCGCTGTCTTCGAGCTCCAGTGTCGCGAGATGCGACCGAAGATCGGCGAGAACCTGCCGCTCCTCGCCGAGGAGGCCACGACGCTCGTCGTCCAACTCGGGGCTGATCACGCCGACCGCCCCCAGCAAGTCCGGGACCAATTCATCGGGGTATCTTAGCCGAAGGTGGCGACAGGCACTTGGGGACGCCACCCTGGCGTGTCTCGACTGACGTTGGCTTGGCTGGTGCCGAGTAGCGAAGGGCGCTGCGACAGCGGATCGTCCAAGTCGGCCGGC
>CAYNQF010000176.1:0-1818 GCA_964399265.1 uncultured bacterium
CACCACGGGCAGGTTCTGCGCCCGCTCGAGCAGTTCGCGGCGCTCGTCGGGGTCGCTCACGACCAGGTCGACGAGGCGTCCGCCGAACGGCGTGATCAGGGTCGCCTCGACACCGGGCGCCTCGGAAGGCGTCCGGCCGGCCGATGCGGGGATGTGATCGGGATGCGGGTCCACGGCAGAGCTCCTCGCCCGTGGCGACGCGGTCTGCGTCCTCACGGAGTGCGGGATCGGGTGGTCATGGTCGCGGACGAGTCCCCCCGGGAGGGCGACCCGCAGTACGGATGCCCTCCCAGGAAGACGAGGCTCGTCACGGACGAAGCCGCTCCGCGTACATCTTCTCGTACAGCGGCAGGCACTTGTCGTACATCTCCCTCAGCTCGGGCACGTCGTCGACCGTGTAGCCGAAGTCCTCCATGTCCTTCTGGAACCCGGTGCTGTCGCCGGCGTCCAGGTGCCACATCTCCCAGTCCTTCCACTCCTGCTTGAACTCGGGCTGCCACGTGAGCGACTCCGGCAGGTACGGGATGCCGACCTTCTCAGAGTACTGCTTGACCACCGACGCGGCGTCGATGAGCAGATCCTCCGCGTCGACGACGGCCGGCACCTCGCCGGTGATCCTCTCGGCCAGCTCGAACAGCTTGAACTGCGACTCGAAGCCGATCTCGCGGAGCGTCACCGTGGGGTCGAGCTTGTGGTACGAGACGAGCGTGAGGGCGGGGTCGCGGATGATGAACGTATTGGTGAACTTCTTCATGAAGTCCTCGTCGGCGTCGTCGCTCACGTAGTACGCCATGTCCTTGAAGAACACCGGCTTGTCCTCGGCGGCAGTCTCGATCATCTCAAGGGTGCCGTCGAAGCTCTGGGGATGGTCCGCCTGGGGCTGCATCCCCACCGGCTCCTTCGCTTTGGACTCGAGGTAGAAGTAGTACCCGAACGGCTCGTGGATGACCTTGAAGTCGCCGCGCTCGAACATCATGCGCTCGAAACCCGTCGAGATGGACCGCGGTACGGACCAGAGGGGGACGATCTTGTTCATGAAGCTGCTCCTGAACGTTTCGTGGTGTCTGGATGCTCTGCCGTGGCGACCCGCCCCGGACCGGCCGCGTGGCCCCCGGACTCATGGCGGACGTCCCTGGCTGCGAGCGTAACACCGCGACCCGCGACTGACAAGCGCATGACGACGGATTCAAAGCCTATAGCGGCCATCTTCGTCACTTCATGAGGTGTCGACTCGTGACTGACATACTTACTAATACCAATACGCCATTTGGCACGGAATCCATAAATCGTCCTCTCCGCCGCCCGGCGATTCGCCGGACGCCGGCCGCCGTGGATGCCGGCACGCGGCCATGGACGGATTCGTGCGACGCTCCAGCCGCTTCACCCACCACAGGTCGCGTCTCGCGGTCCGGCGCCACGACCGTAGGAAGACTCAGGGCGGGTACGCTCCGTGCTCGAGCGCCGTCTCCGCCATGGCCGGACAGTCCTCGACGGCGACGCCCGCGTGGACCGGGTTCGACGAGGCGAGGATGAAGCCGCCGCCTGGCCGTTCCCCGCCGGCGCGTCTACAGTCTCTTCAGACAGGGCACGTCGACATCGAGCAGCTCGGCGATGTTGCGCTTCGCCTCGATGCCCCGGCGCGCGCCCGGCACCGCGGTGATGACGCCGATGTCGAGCTCCTGGCGCAGGCCACGCATGACCGTCGAGTCGGACAGGTCGTCGAGGCTGACGTGGAGCTTGTCGGCCACGTAGCGCTTCGCTTCCGGGAGCCTCATCTTCTTGCGGAGCTGCATCCTGGCCACCAGATCTCCAGTGGTG
>CAYNQF010000177.1:0-1788 GCA_964399265.1 uncultured bacterium
CCCCGGGTGGATACGCCGGGTCCGGGAACGGTTCGTCTTCCTACGTGACCTCGACGAAGAAGAACAACTGGTTTCCCGCTGCAGCAAAGGTGAGGAGTGGTTGGTGCGGCGGCAGATCGAAGACCTGGTACACGAGCCCAATGTGCCGAAGCCACCATCTGAGCCTTGATCCACGGTGGTAGACCATTTCGCGAACGAGAAGAACCTTCTCTCCGCGGCCGAGTCGCGGTTAGAAGCGCTTGAGCATGAGCGCTCCGAGCTGTTTGAACGCATCAAGCAGCTACGAACCGAGCAAGAGACCAGTGCTGGCGGTTCCGATATGGGCGCGCCGCCCGGGTCGTCTGTCCGCGCCTTGTCGCGCGTCGCCATGCCGGCCACTGTCAATCGTGATTCGTCTGCCGAAGAGAAGGTCGCCCTCTTTGCGGGCCTCTTCCGCGGACGCATGGATGTCTATGCCCGGCGCTGGGAGAACCGGCGTGTGGGCCGCTCGGGGTTCCAACCTGCCTGTGCGAACGAATGGGCGGCGGGTCTGTGCGACAAGCGCCGCAGCAAGTGCGGGAGTTGCCCAAACCGCGAGTTCCTGCCGCTCACGCCCGCGGTCATCCGTGACCACCTGCGCGGAGAACGTGACGGTGAGCACGGGCGGGAGTTCGTGGTCGGGATCTACCCTCTGTTGGCTGACGAGACCTGCTCGTTCCTCGCCCTGGACTTCGACGGCCCAAGCTGGACGGAAGACGTAGCCGCGCTCCTTGGTGCCTGTCGGGAGCTGGAAGTCCCCATGGCCTTCGAGCGCTCCCGTTCCGGGGACGGCGGTCATGTCTGGATGTTCTTCGCAGAACCTCTGCCTGCCGCCCTGGCGCGCAAGCTGGGTTCGCTTCTTCTCACCCGGGCCATGGAGTCGCGTCCGGAGATCGGCCTGTCTTCCTACGACCGGCTGTTTCCGAGCCAGGACACGTTGCCTCAGGGCGGCTTCGGAAACCTCATCGCGCTGCCGCTTCAACGCAGAGCCCGTGACCTGGGGAACGCCGTCTTCGTCGACGAGCGCTTCGTCCCTTATGAGGATCAGTTCGGATACCTCGCCTCTCTTGAGCGGCTGACGCGTGAGCGCGTCGAGGCTCTTGTCGACGAGGCCGAGGCTCGGGACCAAGTGATGGGAGTGCGGGTCGTGCCCGAGGAGGACTGGGCCGATGAACCCTGGCGCCGACTGCAGGTCGCGCGCAGCCGCCTCGCGGCGAAGCAGACGGCCCTCCATGAGGGCCTGCCCGAGTCGCTTCGGGTGGTTCTGGACGACCAACTCTATGTTCCCAAAGGTGACCTCGTCCCTGCGCTGCGTAACCGCGTCATCCGTCTTGCGGCCTTCCAGAACCCGGAGTTCTATCGGGCCCAAGCCATGCACCTCCCGGTGTTCGGCCATGCTCGCGTCATCGGATGTGCGGAGGACTTCCCCCAGCACATCGCCCTCCCTCGCGGCTGTCGTGCGGAGCTGGAGGAACTGCTTGCCGACTGGGGTGTCCATGTGGAAATCGTCGATCAGCGTTTCCCCGGCCGGGCCATCGATGTGCGCTTCCAGGGCCAACTTCGCCCGGAACAGGAGGGCGCGGCTCGAGCTCTGCTCGCGCACGACTACGGGGTACTCTCCGCCGGTACGGCCTTCGGCAAGACTGTGGTGGCTGCATACCTCATCGCAGAGCGGGCAGTGAACACCCTTGTCCTTGTGCATCGTCAGCAACTGCTCGACCAGTGGGTGGCCCGGCTAACGAGCTTTCTCGGATTGGAGCCCAAGAGCAT
>CAYNQF010000178.1:0-1783 GCA_964399265.1 uncultured bacterium
CGCCGAGCCGTTCGTTGGGGTCGGTAGAGGTGGCGAAGATGAGGCGTCCCTCACTGACGTAGACGGTCTTCGTCACCTCGCCCCGGACGCAGCGCACGACGCCGGTCTTGTGGTCGCGCACCAGAGGCCGCAACAGCGCCGGAAAACTCGTCTGAGCCAGTGAGACGGCAACCACGCGCGCACTCTCTCGCTTGGGCCGCTACTGCGACGGGCTTGCTGCTTCGGGTGTGGGAGTAGGGGCAGGGAGCGGTCCCTCGGTGGCCGAATCAGGGCCCGAGCGGCGGACCGGACCGCCCGTGGTCACGAACTCGTCGTCGGGGGCGATTGATGGGGCAACCACGGGAGCGACGCTGTCCTTGAGCGTCGGCTGCTCGTTCTCGATGGCTTCCCCAATACCGGGTTCGAGAGGAATTTCGCGCACCATGTCCTCGATGTCCGCCTCGGCGCGCAGCTTGGTCATCAACCGGTTCATGACCACGCGTCTCTTCTTGCGGGTCAGCTCCTTCACGATGCGGGCCTTGACGTCTTCAAAGGGTGTGACACGCCCTGGGGTGCGCTCCGCGACGCGCAGGATGCGGAAGCCATCCGGTGTCTTGATGGGATCGGAGACCTGGCCCGCTTCCAGCGAGGCCACGGCGTCGGCCATGGTCGCGTTCATGTCCTTGCGGGCTATCGCTCCCAGGTCGCCGCCGCTGTCCCGCGTCGGCGAGGCCGAGTACTGGCGGGCCAGCGCGGCGAAGTCCTCGCCTGCCCGCACTCGTGCCACGATGTCTCGAGCGAGTCCCTCGGCGTTCGGCGTCCGCGCCGCCACCAGGATCTCCTGCAGGCGCACGGTAGCGGGCTCGGCGAAGTCGGTCTGCTTGCGCGCCTCGTAGTCGGCGCGAGCCTCTGCGTCCGACACGGACACCTTGGAGTCGACTTGGTCCTTGATGAAGCGCTGCGCGTGCATGGACCGTTCGATGTCGCGCTTGATGCTCGCCAGGGTCATGCCCTCACTGCGCATACGCGCCTCGAACTGCTCGTCTGTCGTGATTCCGTTCTCCTCACGGATCTGCTTGATGATCTGGTCGAGAGCCTCGTCGCTGAGCGGTGTCGCGCCCTCCTCTGCCTTCTGCGCGAGGAGCAGGTCGTCGATAGCTTCCTGGAGCAGCCGGGGCGAGTTCTCGCGCAGGTATGCCTCGGCCTGAGAGGGGTCGACGTGTGCCTGTCTCAGGGCATCGAACTGTCGAGCCTGGAACTCCGACAGAGTGATGATCTCGCCGTTCACCTTGGCCACGATGCGCTCGAGAATCTCTGCAGAGGCGGGCGCGGACGCGGCCAGGACGAGGGCGAGGCTAGGGACGAGAAGAAGTGTCTTGGGCAGCTTCATGGTTCACCTTGGCCTCTGCGAGGAGGGCCTTGACGAGGTCTCGAGTCGCCTCCTCCTGGGTCTCTTCGGCCAGTTTGGCCCGGAGGGCGGGACGGCACTCCTCGAGGCTTTTGACGCGCCCCGGCTCGTGGGAGTCGACACGGATCACGTGGAAGCCGTGAGGCGTCGCGACGATCGCCGAGGCGTTGCCGGGAGCGAGCTCGAACGCGGCCTTCTCCAGCTCAGGCGGGAGCTCTCCACGCTGGAAGGTTCCGAGAAGGCCGCCGGAGGAAGCCTCGGGAGAACGGGAAAGCGTGCGGGCCAGGATCTCGAAGTTCTTCGGGTCGCGATTCAGGCGGCGCCGCACGTCGCGTGCCTCGTTCATGCTTCGCACGAGAATGTGTCGCAGCGTAACGGTCTCAGGTACCTCGCACA
>CAYNQF010000179.1:0-1762 GCA_964399265.1 uncultured bacterium
TGGTCGATCAAACCCGTCCCGGACATCATCTGCTCTGCGAGCAGACTGTCTAGGTCGGACCGGGAGAAGACGCTGATGCCCGGTTCGTTCACCAACGCACTCTCCACGCGGGCACGTACGGTCTCATCCGCTCCGACCCAAGAGGAGCTGTTCCGGAACGCAAGAACGGCCAGATCGAGCCGATCGGTGGCGACAACCGCCATGTGTGACGGTTCGGGAATCACGAGGAACATCACGGTGGCCACCAGCACCACCATGACGGCTAGTCCGATAAGAATGGCGGTGGAATCGTCCATGGAATCTCTCCTTCTTCAGAGTCGATTCAGGATAGACCGGCTCTGTTTCCGATTCAAGACCCTCGAGCAGTCCGCTCGAGGAGCATGGCACGGGCCTGGTGACAGGCGAACGCGTTGGCTTCTTCGAGACCCTGTGATTGCAGGAAGCGCGTGACAAAGCCGGCGGCATAGACATCGCCGGCGCCCGTCGTATCCGTTGAGACCGGCGATCGAAGCGTATGTACGTCACGCCGTTCCCCGGACCACGCGACAGCACCCTTGTCGCCAAGGGTGAGCGATCCCACCGGACACCGATGGCTCAGGGAGTCGATGATGTCGTTGATGGAGCTCCGTTGGCTCAGGAGCCGCCCTTCCGTCAGGTTGGGGAACAGCCACACGCCGTCGGGGAGCAGGTCCAGAAAACGCGTTGAGCCAAACGTTGTGAGCAGACTTGCGGGCGGAGGATCGACGGACACGGTCATCCCTCGGGCGGCTGCCAAAGCGAATGCCTTCACGGCGGCGGTGCGTTGCGTGCTCGAGAGAAGCGTATACCCGGAGACGTGCAAGTGATCTCCCCGCTCGATCTGCGATGTGCGGACCCAATCCTCCGTGAGGTCGTCGTTGGCACCGCGGGAACAGACCATGCTGCGTTCTTTCCCGTCGTGGAACGTCAGTACGGCGCCGGATGACACGGATGAACGGTACAGATCGACATGGACCCCTGACTCTTCTAGGGAGCGGGCCAACATGCCGCCGACCCAGTCGTCGCCGACGGCGCCGATCAGGGTTGTCGAGGCTCCCAATCGAGCCGCCGTCCGCGCAAAGGTGGCCGCAGCGCCTCCGGGCTCCACCGTTACGACCCCTCGCAATTCGTCGCCTGCGGCCGGGACGTCCGAACGGTGGGAGTGAATGTCGAGGTTGACGTCTCCAAGGACAACGATCCGGATCATTCCGGTCCGCGGAGACTGGCGATGGCGTCCGACATGGCCTTCACACGGGCCACATCGACCGGGGCCGCTACGCGGCCCTCCTCTTTGAGGGCGGTCCCGACGATGAATCCGTCCGCCTCGCGGTAGGTGGCGATGTTGTCGATGCGGACGCCGCTACCGATCAACACCGGCAACGACACGATCTGTTTGACGGTTTGAAGGTCCTCCGGAGCGGTGCGCCGACCGGTGGCGATCCCGGATACGACCAGCGCATTGGGTCGGTTGCGCGCTGCGTCCAGCGCCGCCTCCTCCAGGGACGTGAGGTGGGCGGCGTGCTTGACGTGCACGTCGGCTAGGATCAGCGTCTTGGTCCCGAGATCTCGTTGCAGACGATGAAGCTCGCGAGCTTGGCCCTCGATCATGCCCTGATCGGTGAACGCGGTTCCGCAGAATACGTTGACGCGGATGAACGATGCTCCGGACGCCGCAGCGATAGCCAAGGCAGCCAAGCCGTCGTTCCGGAGCACGTTGACGCCAATGGGGGCGTGTGCACGCTCG
>CAYNQF010000180.1:0-1760 GCA_964399265.1 uncultured bacterium
GGACGGTCAACGGGAAGCCGATCGACGTGTTCTTCCCGCGGAAGACGATCATCGACAAGATCGTCCTTCCGCTGGAGATCACCTCGACCGCCGACCGCTACGACGTTCACGCGACCGTCGATGGCGGAGGTATGGTCGGGCAGGCAGGCGCGGTGAGACTGGGCATCGCCCGCGCGCTGGTCAGCATCGACGAGAGCTACCGCAAGCCGCTCAAGCAGGCGGGGCTCATGACCCGCGACCCGAGGACCAAGGAACGCAAGAAGTACGGCCAGAAGAAGGCCCGCAAGAGGTTCCAGTTCTCGAAGAGGTAGTGTGAAGGAAGGCGGCCGGGACGTGCCCGGACCGTCAATCTAACACGCGACCGGACCGGCGCGGGGGTCCGCGGCAGGGGAGAGATTGCCGCGGCCCGGACCGGATGGATGGTCGCGGAGGTTGGAGAAACCAGACAAGGCAGGGAGGACGGAACACTAATGCCAGTACCCGATATGAAGACCCTCCTCGAGGCGGGCGCCCACTTCGGGCACCAGACCCGCCGGTGGAACCCGCGCATGAAGCCCTACATCTTCATGAAGCGGAACGGGATCCACATCATCGACATCGCGAAGACGACCGCGTGCATGAAGGAAGCGGGGGACGCCATCACCGACGTCGTGAGACGCGGTGAGAAGGTCCTGTTCGTGTGCACCAAGCGTCAGGGCAAGTCGATCGTCAGGGACGAGGCCAACCGCTGCGCCATGCCCTACGTGACGGAGCGCTGGCTCGGAGGGACGCTCACGAACCTCCGGACGATCCGCCAGAGCGTACGCAGGCTCGAGGAGATCGAGCGCATGTCCGAGGATGGAACGTACAACCTCCTCGCGAAGAAGGAGGTCCTCCGCCTCGAGCGCGAGAGGGCGAAGCTCGACAAGGTCCTGGACGGTATACGCTCCATGGAGCGGCTGCCCGCTCTCGTCTTCGTGATCGACACGCGGAAGGAGCGCATCGCCTTGAACGAGGCGAGGAAGCTCGGCATCCCGATCGTCGGCATCTGCGACACTAACGCGGACCCGGAGCTGTGCGACTACCCGATCCCGGGCAACGACGACGCCCTTAGGTCGATCAGGCTCTTCGCGCAGTTCGCGGCCGACACGATCCTCGAGGCCCGCGCCGGGCAGCTCGAGGGCCGCGAGGTCGAGGCCACGCAGACCGTGCGCGCGGCTGAGCAGGCCGAGACTGCCGCCTAGCGGCCATCGGCGTCGATTCGAGCTGATTCACCCACACACACGAATACCCATGGAGAGTAGGATGGAGATCACTGCTGCCCTGGTAAAGGAGTTGCGCGAGAAGACGGGCGCCGGGATGATGGACTGCAAGGCGGCGCTCAAGAAGTCCGGGGGCGATGTCGAGAAGGCCGTCGAGGACCTCCGGAAGAGCGGCATCCTGAAGGCGGCCAAGAAGGCCGACAGGGTCACGGGCGAGGGCATCATCGCCTCGTACGTTCACGCCGGCTCGAGGCTCGCCGTCTTGGTCGAGATCAACTGCGAGACCGACTTCGCCGCCAAGAGCGACCAGTTCCAGACGTTCGCGAAGGACGTGGCGATGCACATCGCCGCACAGAACCCGCTCGTCGTTACGCGTGATGAGCTTTCGGCGAACGTGCTCGACAAGGAGCGCGAGATCTACCGCGAACAGGCCCTCAAGGAGGGCAAGCCGGAGAAGATCGTAGAGAAGATCGTTGACGGCCGCGTCGAGAAGTACTACGCCGAGGTGTGTCTGATGGA
>CAYNQF010000181.1:0-1720 GCA_964399265.1 uncultured bacterium
GCCAGAGGGAGAGTTCGATGAACACGGGGGTCTTGGAGGCGCTCCGCAGGATAGCGAGAGAGAAGCAGTTGGATGGCGCCCTTCTCGTCGAAGCGCTCGAGGCGGGGCTTCTGTCCGCCGCGCGCAAGAAGTACGGTCCCGACGCGGCCATCGAGGTCATCGTCGACGACGAGAACGACGTTCTCGCGGTGTACCTTCTCAAGAACGTCGTGGAGGATCCCGAGGACTTCGATTCCCAGATGGACGTCGAGGAGGCTCGTGAGTACGACCGCGCGGCCGAGCTGGGTGACGTCATCAGGGTCGAGGTGCCGTTCGACGAGTTCGGCAGGAATGCCATACAGGCAGCCAAACAGATCGTTGTCCAGCGAGTCCGCGAGGCGGAGCGCGAGCAGATCTACGAGGATTTCCAGGACAGGATTGGCGAGATTGTCACCGGCGACGTGCAGCAGATCGAGCGCGGCGGAATCGTGGTCAACCTCGGCCGCACCGAAGCGCTGCTTCCGCCTCGCGAGCAGATCAGGCGCGAGCGGTACCGTCAGGGCGACCGCATACGGGCTTACGTGCTCTCGGTTGAGAAGTCGACGAAGGGCCCCCAGATCGTCCTCTCGCGTACGCACCCCAATTTCCTGAAGAAGCTGTTCCGGCTGGAGGTCCCCGAGATCTACGACGGCGTCGTGGAGATCGTGGTGATCGCGAGAGAGGCCGGCGGAAGGTCGAAGGTCGCCGTCGTCTCACACGACGAGCGCGTCGACCCGGTCGGCGCGTGCGTTGGCGTCAAGGGTTCCAGGATCCAGACCATCGTCCGCGAACTCTCCGGTGAAAAGATCGACATAGTGCCGTGGAGTTCGGACCCGTCAGTGCTCGTCAGCCGGTCGCTGAACCCGGCCAAGGTGTCGCGCGCGCTGGTGAACGAGGCCGAGCATTCGGTCAAGGTCATCGTCCCCGATGACCAGCTCTCGCTCGCCATCGGGAGAGGCGGCCAGAACGCCCGTCTCGCCGCAAAGCTGACGGGCTGGCGCATCGACATCGTCGGCGAGACCGAACACTCCCGCGAACTCGAGATAGACCTGTCGCAGCGCGCCGACGTGAGCGAGCTGCCCGGCGTCGGTCCGAAGCTCGCGGAGAGCCTGCGCGAGGCGGGTTACAGGTACGTCCAGGACCTTGATGGTGCCTCCAGCGAGGACATTCTGAGGGTTCCAGGCGTCGGCGCCAAGACGGCCGAGAAGATCTCCATCGCCGTGGCGGCGGTCCTCGAGGTGCTCGAGGAAGAGAAGCAGGCCATGCTGCACGAGATGGAGGAGCAGGCGCGAGCCGAGGCACTCGAGGCCTCTCTGGCGAGCGAAGAAGACGACGAGTACGACGAGGAATACGAGGACGAGGAAGACGGCGAGGAGTCGGACGAGGAAGAGGACTCCGATGAAGAGGCCCCCGCGGATGACGATGCCGACGCCGAAGAGGAGTCCACGGACGACGAAGACGAGTCGGACGAAGAGAAGCCCTCTGACGATAACGTCGCCGAGCAGGACGGGGCCGATGAGGACGGCGAGGACGAGGACTAGTCCGGCGCCGACACACTGAGCTGAGATCAGACGGAGGTTGCGCGTGCCCAAGAGACGCATCTATCAGGTGGCAAAGGAGTTCAGGATATCGAGCGAAGCGCTGATCGGCATGCTCGAGAAGCTCGGATATGAGTGCACGAGCCACATGAATGCCATCGAGG
>CAYNQF010000182.1:0-1720 GCA_964399265.1 uncultured bacterium
TCTGGGAGGAGTTCCAGGCCGGCAACACGATCGAGGCCCTCAAGAAGAAGCTGGCTCTGAAGGCCAAGGTAAAGCGCGACGGTGCGTGGACGGCGGTCGAGGCAAGGGAGCTGGTGCCCGGTGATATCATCAGGCTGCGCATCGGCGACATCGTGCCGGCAGACGCCCGGCTGATGGATGGTGATCCCATACAGCTCGACCAGTCCGCGCTCACCGGTGAGTCGCTGCCCGTCGAGAAGGGACCCGACACGTCCGCGTACTCGGGCACCGTCGTCAAGCAGGGTGAGATCGAGGCGCTGGTGTACGGAACAGGCGAGAACACCTTCTTCGGCGAGACCGCAAGCCTCGTCGAGAAGACCCACACGGTGAGTCACTTCCAGAAGGCCATCCTCAAGGTCGGAGACTACCTCATCTTCCTCGCGCTCGGCCTGGTCGTCATCATCCTCTCGGTCGCGCTTTTCCGCGGCGACCCCATGTTGACAACGATAGAGTTCATGCTGGTCCTCACCGTGGCCGCGATCCCGGTCGCAATGCCCACGGTCCTGTCGGTGACTATGGCGGTGGGAGCGAGGATCCTGGCCGCCAAACAGGCCATTGTGAGCCGCCTCGCGTCCATCGAGGAAATGGCCGGCGTCGACGTGCTCTGCTCCGACAAGACCGGGACGCTCACTAAGAACGAACTCACCCTGGGAGACGCGTTCGTTCCTGACGGAGGCGATGCACACCCGGCGATAGAGGCGGCCGGTCTCGCGTCCAGAGCAGAGGACGCCGACCCGATCGACCTGGCCATCCTTGGCGCGTTGGACGATGGATGGGACAAGGGCTACGAGATCGTTCACTTCCAGCCCTTCGATCCCGTGAGCAAGCGGACCGAGGCGAAGGTGAAGGGCCCGGACGGGTCAACGTTCACCGTGACCAAAGGCGCGCCCCAGGTCGTGATGACGCTGGTGAAGGGAGACGAAGAACTTACTAAGAAGGTCGACGGGGCCGTGCAGGAGTTCGCCGAGCGTGGTTTCCGATCACTCGGCGTCGCGCGGTCCGACGACGGGACGTCGTGGAAGCTGCTGGCCGTCCTGCCGCTCTTCGACCCGCCGCGCGATGACTCGGCTCAGATGATAGCAGCGGCGAAGGAAATGGGCGTCCGTGTCAAGATGGTCACGGGCGACCAGCTCGCCATCGCCAAGGAGATCGCAACCAAGCTGAAGCTCGGTACGAACATCCTGCAGAGCACCACCCTTGGCGACTCGAACGCTCCCGTGACCGATAGCCTGGCTAAGGCAGTAGACGATGCCGACGGTTTCGCGCAGGTCTTTCCGGAACACAAGTACAGGATCGTGCAGGCGCTCCGGAAGCGGAATCACATCATCGGGATGACGGGCGACGGAGTCAACGACGCGCCGGCGCTCAAGATCGCGGACGCCGGGATCGCGGTGTCAGGAGCGACCGACGCCGCGCGCTCGGCGGCCGACATAGTCCTCACGACCCCAGGGCTCTCCGTCGTGGTCGACGCCATAAAGGAGAGCCGCAAGATCTTCCAGAGGATGCAGAGCTACGCCGTGTACAGGATCTCCGAGACCATCAACGTGCTCTTCTTCATGGCGCTCGCGATCCTGGTCTTCAACTTCTACCCGGTCACGGCGATCATGATCGTGCTCCTGGCGCTGCTGAACGACGGGGCGATCCTGTCTATTGCGTTCGACCGGGTCCGCTACTCCAAGAC
>CAYNQF010000183.1:0-1717 GCA_964399265.1 uncultured bacterium
CAGGAAGCAGGGGAGCGGAAATCTCGGCGCCACGAACGCGCTTCGCGTGCTGGGACCGGCCGTGGGCGTCCCGGTGTTCGCCGTCGACGTGGCGAAAGGTGTGGCCGCCGTCTTCGTTCCCGCGCTCGTGCCGGGCGGAGCCGAGCTGCTCGGGCCGTCCAACGCGGCGCTGGTCTGCGGGGTCGCCGCGATCGTCGGTCACGTGCTCCCGGTGTTCGCCGGCTTCCGCGGGGGAAAGGGTGTGGCGACCGCCCTGGGAGTGTTCGCGGCGCTGGCCCCTCTCGCCACGGCCGCCTGCTTCGTCCTCTGGCTGGTGCTCGTGTTCCTGACTCACTACGTGTCGGTCGGCTCGATAGCGGCGGCCGTGTTCCTGCCGTTCGCCGTGGACATCGAGGCCGCGGTGAGGGGAACGAGGCCGTCCACGTGGCTGCTCGTCATGAGCGCCGCCGTCGCGATATTCGTGCTGGTGCGCCACAGGCCCAACATCCGCAGACTCGTCGCAGGGTCCGAGAGCAAGTTCGCGTTCAGGAAGCAGGGGGACAGCTGATGGCGCGCGTCGCGGTCCTTGGAGCGGGAAGCTGGGGAACCACACTGGGCCTGGTGCTCAACGACAACGGCCACGAGGTCATGCTGTGGGAGTTCGACACCGCGCAGGTCGAGGCGCTGACGGCGGACCGAGAGAACAGGAAGTTCCTGCCGGGCATTCCGATCCCTGACAGCATCGGCGTCACCGACGACGCTGAGGTGGCGGTGCTCGACCGGGACGCGGTCGTCTTCGCCGTCCCGTCTCACATCGTGAGACAGGTCGCGCGGAACCTGAAGCCCGTGATCGACGACGATACGCTCGTCGTCAACGTCGCGAAGGGCATCGAGAACGGAACGCTCGCGAGGATGTCGGAAGTGCTGGCGGAGGAGCTCGAGAGGCCCATTGCGGGACGCATAGCGTCGCTCGTGGGACCCAGCCACGCCGAAGAGGTCAGCAGAAGGCTGCCGACGACGGTCGTGTCCGCGGCCCTGAAAGAGAGCACGGCCGTGGAGACGCGCGAGCTGTTCATGACCGACTACTTCAGGGTCTACACGAACACCGACCTCGTGGGGGCGGAACTGGGCGTGTCGCTCAAGAACGTGATAGCCATCGCCGCCGGCATCTGTGACGGAATGGGTTTCGGCGACAACACGAAGGGGGCCCTCATAACGAGAGGGCTCGCGGAGATAACGCGGCTCGGCGTCGCCATGGGCGGCAGGCCCGAGACGTTCGCCGGACTCTCCGGCATGGGCGACCTGATCACGACCTGCATCTCTAGACACAGCCGCAACAGACACGTCGGCGAAGCGATCGCCTCAGGCAAGACGTTGGAGGAAGTCCTAGCATCGATGGTGATGGTCGCCGAGGGTGTGAGAACGACAAGGAGCGTCAAGGCCCTGTCCGAACGTCACGACATGGAGATGCCGATCTCGGAGCAGATGCATCACGTGCTCTTCGAGGACAGGGACCCGCGCGAAGCGATCTCCGAACTGATGTCACGCGAACCGAAGTCCGAGAACGCGGCCCTGCGGTAGGCTCCGGACGGGCTCCGTGGAAGGGGACGATTCCCCTTGTCCGGGGCGCGCGCGTATGCTAGATTCTCCCTTGTCGGGGCGTAGCGCAGTCCGGTTAGCGCACTAGCATGGGGGGCTAGGGGTCGCTGGTTCGAATCCAGTCGCCCCGACCATACTG
>CAYNQF010000184.1:0-1695 GCA_964399265.1 uncultured bacterium
GGTCGCTATGATCGCGGTCCGTCTCACGGTCCACCTCCTGATCACAGCGCAACTGGGGTGTGGATCGTGCATTTGACGTGCCAGCGCCCATTAGCGCGCCGGCGCTCAGTGACGTAACCGCTTCCTCTGAGGGCAGATGGAGCGGGGAACCGAACGGACACCCGGCAAGACGATCGCACAGAGTGTCGAATTGGGATGCGCTGAACGACAACGGTGTTTACAGCCGTCAGCGCTGCGGGGCCTGCGGGATGGCAAACCAGAGCGCGGGCAGCGCGTCCCCGTCGAAGTCGAAGAGCGTCAGGTTCTCGCACGGGTCATCGGGCCCGCCCGGCACGCTCAGGAAGCACGGCTCCCAGTAGACGACGCCGCACCCGAACCCCCCGGGGATCCCCTCGACGACGGAGAGGAGTTCGGTGAGGAAGGCAGTCTGCCCTTCGGGCGTGGCCGGATAGCCGGGAAGCAGCTGACTCGCAGAGTAGACGAAGTTCCCTGTGGAGTCGTTGCCCTCGAGGGTCCACGGGTACGACGTCTCCACCACGAGTATCTCCTTGCCGTAGGCGCCCGCGAGGTCGCTCAGGTTGTCCCTGAGGTCCGGCAACGTCCCGTGCCACCAGGGATAGAAGGAGACGCCGATCGCGTCGAAGTCGACGCCGCGAGAGGTGAGATTGTCGAAGAACCACCTGCACAGCCCGTTGTCGGCGCCGTTGTCGACGTGGACGACGACTCGCGGTCTCCGCTCCGACTGAACGCTGTCACGGACGGCGGCAGCCCCCGCGCTCAGCAGCGCCGCCAGGCGGTCCCACTGCTCGGGCGTGTCCCACGCGCCGCCGACACGTCCGTCGTCCCACAGCATTCCGCTGCTGATCTCATTTCCTATCTGCACGTATCTCGGGACCACACCTGCGTCTCGGAGGCGCCGCATGACGGCGCTCGTATAGGAATACACCGAGTCTACGAGTGCGGAGAACGCGATGTCCGTCCATGCCGCGGGCTTCGTCTGATGACCCGGGTCAGCCCACGTGTCCGAGTAGTGGATGTCGAGCATCAGGTCGTAGCCGGCGGCGGAGACTCTTCTGGCGAAGGCGACCGTGTCTTCGAGACCGTTCCACGGCTCGGCGGGCGTGTGCCACAACCGCAGTCTGACGAGCCCGAAGCCCGCGTCCTTGAGGGCGTCGAGAGGATCGACCGCGACTCCGTCGACACGGTAGACCGCGCCGAGCGATTCGAGCTGCGGGAGGAATGAGACGTCGGCGCCGACGGTGGCCGGCGACGCCACAACGGGAGCCGCGATGCCGAGGCCCAGGAGGAGCGCCGCGATGAGCGCGGCGCGCGACGGGAGAGCGCGCTGCTTCTTCATGGCTCGATTGTAGCACACGTGAGAAACGAAGAGGGCCGCCCCGGTATTCCGGGACGGCCCTCTCTAGCATCGCTTCGTATCGCGAGTGGAAGCGCCGCTACTCGTCGAGCTTCATGACGTTCTCGGCAGCCGGGCCCTTCTCGCCCTGAACTACGTCGAACTGCACATGGTCGCCCTCGGCGAGAGTCTTGAAGTCGCCGCCGCTCTTGATGGCAGAGAAGTGAACGAAAACGTCCTTCGAGCCGTCGTCGGGCGTGATGAAGCCGAAGCCCTTTGCATCATTGAACCACTTCACTCTTCCGGTCGTGCTCACTGCTACAACCCCTCTCGTTCCGCCG
>CAYNQF010000185.1:0-1695 GCA_964399265.1 uncultured bacterium
CCGATCGGACGGACCATCTGCTGCACATGCCCTGCGTGGCCATCGATGCCGCCACGCGGTGTGTGGACAGACAAATAGCGCGCGGAAGAATCGAAGCAGGCATCACGACCGTCCGTGATCGGAGCATCCTCGTCAAGACCATGGATTCTACACTCCGCGGGCACGTATCCCTTGAGATAGAGGCCGCCCTTACCGCAGCAAATCGTTACGTCGCCGTCGTCGCACCTGCGTTTCCCGCGGAAGGTCGAACGACTGTGGGAGGGACTCAATACCTCGGCGGCGTTCCCGTTTCCAGAACCGCCTTTCGCAACGATCCCGTCTGGCCCGTCACCGAGTCCGACATCTGCAAGATCCTGGGGCATGGCGCACTGGACGTGGTCGAGTCGATAGGCGATGCCGTTGCGGAGACTCTCGCGGAACGCGTCGCCGCCCTCAGCAAAGCACGGAAATGGTCTGCGCTTGTGGTCGACGCCACGACACAAGAGCATCTTGCCTGCTTGAGCAGCGCAATCGACAAGCCCGAGCAGGTGATTTGGGTTGGATCTCCAGGCCTCCTCCTGGCACTCGCGGAACGCCTCCGACCGACTGCAGGGTCCCTTCCGGTCCCTGCCCTGCGCAAGGACACCCGGATTGTCGTTGCCGTAGGCAGTGTGCACCCCGTGGCACGAGAACAGCTGCTCGCACTGCAGTCAGCCAGAGGAGTCCCCATAGCTGTCATCAGTACTGACCATGCAGTGGGAGATCCCCGCCGAGCTGCCGAAGAAGCGATGGGTGCATTGTCCGCCTCCGAACTCCACGCCCCGATCATTGCTGTCACGACCACTCGCCCAGCGCACGGACAACGGGTCTCGAGCGGCCGCTTCGATCGACCCGATGGAATCAGTTCTTCACTAGCCCAGGCCATTGGTTTGGCCGTCCTCGGTCTGTCTCGCCGCCGGGGTCCCACATGCTATGTCCTCACCGGAGGAGACACGGCCCTTGTGGTCTCTCGTCAGCTGGGTATCCGGAGTCTGAGGCTCGTCGGCATGATGGAGCCGGGAATCCCCGTTGCGGCTCTCGACCGCACCAGGGAGATCATGATCGCAAAGGCAGGCGGGTTTGGTGACCGCGACCTACTCATCCGCGCCTGTGACTACGTCGGGCGGATTCCGCGCGATCAGAGCCCTCGACTGCAGGATACGGTGCGAGGTGGTCGATCGCGATGAGCGCTGCGAAGCCCCTCGTCATCACAATGGGTGATCCGACGGGCATCGGTCCGGAGATCGTGGTCAAGCTCTTCTCGGAGCTGGCGACAGATCCGCAGCTCATCGAAGGATTCAAGGGCATCGTCGTCGGCGATGCAGAGCGCCTCGCGCGTGCCAACGCCATCATCAATGGCGGATTACGCATTCGCCGCGTCGCCTCCGTCGATGCATGCCGGTTTTCGGCAGAAACGTTGGAGGTTCTGCAAGAAGGAGGGTCTGTCGACAAGTTGCCATTCGGCGAGCTGAGTAGGCAAGCCGGACGGGCGGCATACCGCTACATCCTGCGTGCGATCGATCTCTGCACCAGTCGAACGGCAGAGGGGATGGTCACGTGTCCGATCAACAAGGCGGCCATGGCCCTGGCCGGAATCCCCTACCCCGGCCACACGGAGATCCTCGCAGCGCGCAGCGGAGTCGCCGACGTCTCCATGATGCTTGCAACGAGGGAACT
>CAYNQF010000186.1:0-1680 GCA_964399265.1 uncultured bacterium
TGGAGGGGATGGATTCGACTCGGCCGCTGCGCGGCCTCGCTCACCATGACAGCGAATGCGGTCGCTGCGCGGCCTCGCTCACCATGACAGCAAACGGGTATGTCGTGGTGAGCGAGGAGACAGGATCCCGAAGGGGGCGGAGCGATGCTCCCGATGACGAGAATCTCGGAACGGGGAAGAAGGAGAGGGCCATGAACGTGAAGAACCGAGTCGTTCGAACCATCATCCTGCCAGTGGTGACGGGCCTGCTGCTCTTCGCCGCCGCCGGCGACCTGCGTGCCCAGGGGGACATCACCGGCGCCGTCGCGGTGGTCGTCACCGACGGCCAGGGGAAGGCGCTGCCCGGGGTCTCGCTGACGCTGCAGAGCGACGCGATCGCCCTGAACGGCACCACCGACGGGATGGGGAGGTATCGCTTCCCCCTCGTGCCAGCGGGCACCTACGTGCTCCGCGCCGACCTCACGGGCTTCGCGCCGACCGGCCTGGAGGGCATCGAGGTCGGCTTCGGCTCGACCTACACGGCCTCCCTCGCCATGCAGAGCGCGTCGTTCTCGGGCGAGATCTCGGTTTCGGAGGCTCCGCCGCAGATCGACACCACGATACCCACCACCAGGGACTCGCTGTCGGCCAAGTTCATCAAGGAGATCCCGCTGCGCGATCGCAACTTCGAGGAGATCGTCAACCTCATGCCCGGCGTGGTGGACAACATGGTGCAGGGATCCAGAAGCACGGCCACCGGATTCCGGATCGACGGCGCGAGCAACGTGGACCCCTACAACGCCGGGGTCGCCATCACCTTCAGCCAGAGCGCGATTGACCGCTTCGAGCTGGTTCCCAACGGCTTCGAGGCCCGGTACGGGGAGTTCTCGGGCGGCGTCGTCAACGTCACGACGCGGAGCGGCACCAACCAGTTCACGGGCCACCTCGGCTACTTCTACCGTGACGACAGCTTCGTCTCCAAGCCGCCCGTCGAGTACCCCGGCCAGCTTCACGACAAGGCGCCGGACACCCGCCACTTCTTCGAGGCCGCGATCGGCGGCAAGATCACCGAGGACACGCTCCACTACTTCGCGACCGTGGAGTACCGCAGGTCGGAGGTCGGCGGCGTGTACTCCGAGTCCACCGTCGACACCGACCGCTACCTGGGCAGCTTCAAGCTGAACTGGCTGCCCAGCGAAAGCGACCGCTGGACCTTCTTCGCGGCCACCAACCTGGACGACACGAAGAACATCATCCTCTCGACCCAGTTCGAGGCGCCGGAGTTTCAGGCCAACCGGACCGACGACCGGTACATGCTCTCGGTCCAGCAGAGCCACGTGTTCACGGACAGCCTGTTCCTGGAGTCGCAGCTCACGTACCTCGGCCTGGACCAGGACCAGAAGCGGGCCTACCCGGACGCCCACGTGACGGTCTACGTGTTCACTCCGGCCGGCCAATACACCACCGGGCGGTACACGAGCGACTCGACCCGTGCCATCGACCGGTTCCGGCTCCAGGACACGCTGACCTGGTACGTGGGTGACCACAACCCGCGCTTCGGCATCGACGTCGGTCACCTGTCGTCGTCCTTCAATCAGACCATCGGACCCACCCGCTTCGACTTCCGGCAGACCGGCTGGGACGCGGCCTACCACTACTTCTTCGACGATGTGGCGTACAAGGGGAGTGGTATCGAGGGCG
>CAYNQF010000187.1:0-1628 GCA_964399265.1 uncultured bacterium
GAAACGCGGATGGCATGCCGAGGTCCCGTCGGCCTCGTTAAACTGGCGGGAACGATTCAACTGCCGACTACCAGCCGGCATACGTCTGCTAAATAGAGCGGACGCGTCCCACCCGGTTTTGCCCGTGGGGCCGGGATTGGGGCGTCATTGACGCGGGATAGTCTCCGATCTTCGCCGCTGGGTGAGGAGGCGAATTCTTTGCAGTGGCTGGCCGATCCTGCATCCCGCCCGTCGGAGGCAGGGACGGCGAGATCTAAACATCGGGCTATGCATGTAGAGGTTCGCGCGGAACCGCTTTCGGACGCGGGTTCGACTCCCGCCGCCTCCACCACAGTTCTCTCGACCGGGCCCGTGACACGAATGGAAGCGTGGAGCGGTCGGTCGACAGAAGTCCACTGCATGGAACACCAGAGTGCGAGGAGAGGCCCGGGCGGATTCGTCCGGGCCTCGTTGCTGCTCTCCCCGTGCGTCACCCCGAATTGCCTCACGAGACCCGTCTGCTCACCTCGTGCGGGCACACTCCCCCTCCCGCGCCGGCGCGGCAGTTGAAGTGCGTCCTGCTCGATGGTATGATTCTTCTGCTATCCGGGTGATGTTGTCTACCATCTGCTGCTCTCGCCACGGGAGCGATGAGTGCGACTTCCTCAGCGTTGTCTCCCAATGCTGGTTCTTGCCGGAGCCGCACTCCTGGCGGTAGCTCTCGGTGCTCTCGTCCAGGAGGGGTGGGGTAACGCGGCGGCCCTCCGGGCAAGACCCGGCGACTGGCTCTACCCCAACTACGACGCACGTGCATCCGGTCTTGACCCGGTGGCGTCGCGGGCCGTCGCGCATCCCTACGACCTCCATCTCATCAAGACGCTGGAACTGCGACCGTTCGCCGATCGCTCGCGGGGTCCGTTCTTCTTGGCCGCCGAGCTGCCGGGAGGGACCGGGGCCTCGATCCTGTCGACGGAGAATGAGGGGACCTCCCTGCGAGACGAGGCGTGCACTATCGAGTGGCCCTCTCTCTCCGAAGTGGGTCCCGTAGAGCTATGTGACGGTCGCCTCCTGGCGGCGTACAGGACCGCGCCCGACGAGGAACTCCGCCTGCTCTGCTGGACCCCGCACTTCGAGTACGGAGCCGTGCCCGCCTCATCGCGGCTCGGACGATCAGAGCTGTTTGTCATCGACTACTCGCGGGAGGCCAATCTCCCTTCGTCTCAGTATCTGTCCACTGCGCTTCGGGCAGCGGCACTGCACGAGTCGCTTCGCGTCGACAACATACTCGAGATGCTGACTGTCGATGGGACCGTGGTCGGCCGGGCTAGGCTTGATCCCAGCTACAACCCGACGACGGCATCGATCGCCAGGTTGGACGGCCGTCTGGTCGCGCTCGTCCAGTTCAACAGCGGATACCAGGTCAGCGAGGCGCTCTATCGCGAGTTGACACTCCCGCGGCTGGATGCCAGAACCCGCGGCGTGGAGGCTCCGCACGCTGCTACCCGTCTGTTCGGGAGCTTCCGCGGACTGCTCGCAATAGACCTCGAGACAGGCGAGACGCTGTGGGAACGAAGGTACGGTTTCATACCGACAGAGCACATCGCATCGGGCGACCTTGATGGCGATGGCAGCAACGAGATCATTCTGTC
>CAYNQF010000188.1:0-1624 GCA_964399265.1 uncultured bacterium
GGGTTGAGGCCGCACTATGCAAGGTACGTGGACCCCACGACAGGCGCTGAGTCGAAACTGGTAGTGGTGCCGGCGGCCAACGCGATGTCCTGGAACGAGGGTTACGGGACGTACGGCACCGGCGAGATCGACGCCATCGCGTCTTACAACGACCCGTCGCACCCGATGCTCATACTCTTCGCCCACGACGGCGACAACGCGTGGTCGGGCGGCTATTCATACTGGAACGAGAACGTGACCGGCTTCTGCCACGCGGCCGTCTCGCAGGGCTACGAGCCGACCACCATATCCGAGTTCCTGGCCGACCACCCTGTCGACCCGTCCGACATCGTACACGTGGAGGACGGCGGCTGGGTGAACGCCGACGGTGACTTCGGGAGCCCGCAGTACATCAACTGGAACTGGCCGCTCTTCGACGCGTCCGGCAGCTTCGACATCCCCGGCGGGTGGGCCGAGGACGAGCGGAACTGGGCCGTGTTGACGGCGGCGCAGAACAGGGTCGAGACGGCCGAGGCCATCGGCGGACCCGCAGACCCTCTCAAGATCCAGAAGCCATCTCTGGGCGCCGACAACGTCGAGCGGGCCTGGCACTTCCTGCTGGCCGGCTACGAGAGCGGCTACATGTACTACGGGACCGCTCTCGACATGGAGATCAAGGCGACGCTCGCGTGCAACAACGCGATGGACCACGCGGACCCCGTGATCGCGGGGGGAGCCGACGCGGTCGCTCCGACGGTCTGGCTCCCGCAGCGCCTGCCATGGAACCCGGGCGGCTTTGGCGGAGGGTCGCTCTGGGGGTATCCGGGTGGAGCCGGAGCGGCGATGAGCCAGGACTTCTACGTGTGGACGTTCGCATACGATGTCTCAGGGATCTCGCGGGTAGACCTCAAGTACCGCGTGGACGACGATGGAGTGAACGACACCGCGACAGACGTGAACGAGACGTACGCCGGCGGGTCGGGCGTGGGTGCGTGGCAGACGGTCGCCATGACATATAGGGACTTCCCGGCCGGCAACGTCCACAACGACCCGAGCATCGACTTCACGGTGATGCCGGATTACATCGCCGACGAGTATTACGCGCACATGACGGGAGTCGAGGACGTGCTCCTCGACTACTATGTTGAGGCCGAGGACTCGCTGGGCTACGTCAAGCGCTCGCCCATACAGCATGTCTGGGTGGGAAGTGGGGGAGGCGCTCCGGCCGACACCTGCGTCTGGTGGGATCCGGTGGAGCCGCAAGCCGGAGCCACGGTCACGGTCTACTACGACGTAGACTGCAGGGGCGTGCTCCCGCCTTCGACCAGTCCGGTCTACGTCCACGTGGGTCACAGCAGCTGGCAGGACGTGATCACGCCCGACCCGGCCATGACCTGGGACGCGACGGAGGAGGCGTGGCGGTACACGTACTCCATCCCGTCATCTGATACGTCCGTCGAGTTCGTGTTCAACGACGGCGCGGGCAACTGGGACAACAACGGCGGGGCCGATTGGTCCGTGGCGGTCACAGGCGGGACGCCTGGCGAGGAGTACGTGATGGACGGCGCACTCGATGCGTCGGCGCGGCTCGCGGCCTCCGGGAACGGCCTCGACCTGTTCTGGGACTTCGACGGCACGTGGTTGT
>CAYNQF010000189.1:0-1611 GCA_964399265.1 uncultured bacterium
TACTTCGCCCTGAGCTGCCTCACGGAGTCGATGATCGTCCCGTCGACCCACTCGACCACGGCGACGACGTTGTCCTCACACTCCGGTTTCGCGGGCGGCCCTCCGCAGATGTCCTCAACCTCGGCCTTCAGCTGCTCGATCGTCTTGAGAGGAAGGTCGCTGCCGGACATCGCCGCAAGCAGGTCCTCCCGCAGCGGGTTGATGGCTATCCCCCGCTCCGTGACGACAACGTCGACCAGCTCGCCCGGACCGCAGAGCGTTGTGACCTCGTCGACAAGCACCGGGATGCGGTTGCGGAACGACGGTATCGGAAGGATCGTGCACTTGGAGAAGAGGCAGTTCTGCCAGCCGCCGATGCCGTGGAGCAGCTTGCCGTCTGAGTGCGTGACGACGTTGGCGTTGAAGTTCACGTCGACCTCGGTGGCGCCCAGCACCACGCAGTCGAGCATCGACGCGAAATTACCCTTGCCGTGGTAGTTGTAGCTCGTGAACGGACTCGTGTTGACGTGCCGCGGATTCTCCCGCATCGAACGCACTCCCTCGAGGTCGAACGTCTGGCCATCCAGGATGTAGTCCGTGAGACCCTCCTCGAGCATCGCCGTCAGATACTGGGTGCTCCCGCCCCGCACGAACCCGGCCCTAACACCGGCCTCGCGCATCATGTCCATCAGGAAGATGGCGAACGACAGCGCCGTCCCGCCGGCTCCGCACTGGAACGAGAATCCGTTCCTCATGATGCCGGTGTCCCTGACGAATCGGGCGGTCATCTCCGCGATCCGGAGCCTGTCAGGGCTCTTTGTGATCTGCGTCGTTCCGGAGACGATCTTGCTGGAGTCACCGATCGCGTCCATCGTCGTCACGAAGTCGACGTAGTTGCCCTGGATCTGCCAGGGCACGCATGGGAAGTCGACGATGTTGTCGGTCACCACGATCACTCTGTCGGCGTACTGAGAATCCGCGAGAGCGAATCCGAGGAGTCCGCAGGCGGCGGGACCAGTCAATCCATTGGCGTTCCCGAAAGGATCGGCCGTCGGCGCCGCGATCACCGCCGCGTCGATGTGAACGTCTCCGTCCTGCACGGCCCGGTAACGTCCACCGTGCGACCGCAACACGCCAGTCCCTCTCATCTTCCCGTAGGAGCAATACTCACCGAGAGGCCCGTTCATGCTCCCCTCGATGTGGTGGATCACGCCGCTCTCCATGTGCTCCACCATACCCGCGTGGCAGGGGAACGATGCGCTGGGGAACCACAGGAGGTCCCGGAGACCAAGCTCCGCGGCCGCCGCGAAGACCGCGTTGGCGACGTAGTCGCCGTTGCGCAGATGATGATGGGTGGAGATCGTCATCCCGTCGCGGACATCGGCTGCCACGAGCGCGGCCTTCAGGTCGGCCACGATCTTGTTGCCGTCGTCCGGATAGTCCATGCAGGTCGAGACGCGGGGGGCCGCCTTGGCGCCTGTCGGACGGTGGGCCGCAACCCCCTCGTAAGGAATGACCACCCTGCCGTTGACCTCGGTGGGGACCATCCTGCCGGCCGCGTTCCTGGTGAGCTTCTGATCAGGCATCGCCACCTCCTCCGTCGCGCCAGTCGCTGCTCAGGATACCCGACGC
>CAYNQF010000190.1:0-1603 GCA_964399265.1 uncultured bacterium
CCGGTGCTGCCCGATGCCGTATCGTCGAAAGCCCACACGTACTCCACCACCGAGCCGTCGACGTCCGAACCGGACCACTCGAACGTCACGTCGTCGCCCGCGGTCACGTCCGAGGGACATTGAGTGATCGTGGTCGAGGGCGCGAGGTTCGCCTCCATCGGGGCCGCGAACCAGTCGCAGCCACCGGAGCTTGCGATCGAAAGGAGCGCCGTGAGGGCGGCCACGCGCGGCACGAGCACGACCAGTCTTCGTCTCGATGTCACATCCGCCCCCTAGAAGTACTTGGCGACCCTGAGCCGCATGCCCTCGAACTCCGGCTCGAAGTAGCAGACGCCTCCGCTGCACTTCTTGCCGCCGCGCTCCGTCCCCAGCGAGAACGTCGTCTCAACGTCCTCGGGAAGGAGCGCCCTCACCTCGACCATCATCCACACCTCGCGGGCCTGCGTCTCGTCGGTCGTCGCCTCGAGCACGCTCGTGAACGTCAACTCGGTTCCGGGGTAGAACGTGAGCGACCCGAGGTAGTTCTCGTACTCGGCGCCGGTCGGCTCCTCGACGCGCTGTGCCTCGAACGACGTCTCGATCAGCCGGCCGTCGGCCAGCGTCAGGTACACGTCCGCCCCGCCGGTCATGTGCTCCGTGAACGCGCCCAGCTCGTACTCGCGCGACCAGGACCATCCGAGTCCACCGTTCAGCGATTCCCAGAACGTGTGCTCGGCCCCTCCGAAGATCTCCCAGTACGACAGGTCGCCGTCGTGTTTCCTGGCCTCGGATGCGCCGCCGGTCACGTAGAGCCCCTCACCGACGGGCGCGCTGCCCTCGACGAGGAACCCGCGCTCGTCCGACAGGTTGATCTCGTACGTGACGCGGTTCATCAGCGTGTAGACGTGGTCGCGCACACATGTCGGCGGGTTCACGAGGTAGTGGTCGAAGCGGCTGTAGTCCTTGAACTCGCCGAACAGCGTCAGCGGGCCGGCGTCGAGCGTGGCCGAGGCGTACGCCGCGTAGCCGTGAACGACGTCGCCGCCGGTGACGGGATTCTCGCCGTTCCTTCCCGCGTACTCGCCCGAAAGAGACAGCGGTCCGAGCCACATCGAAAGCTCCGCGCCCCTGACCGAGTCGTCGAATTCGGACTGGGCGGCCGGGATCTCTATCTCCGTGTCCAGCTGGGTGGAAGCCCTCTCAACCATGCTGCCGGCGACCTCGGCCCACCGGCCCACGGGGACACCGAGCCTGGCGCCCCTGACCACGTGCTGCTTGTACCGCGTGCCGTAGAGCCTCTCGTCGACGGTCCCCGCGAGAGCGGTCAGCGACGCCGCGCCGATCTCGTAGTCTCCACGCACTCCGTCGAGCATGGTGTCGTGTTCGAGTTCGATGTCCTCGTAGCTGCGCAGGGTCAACCCGTGCCCGAAGGTCGCGAGGAAGTGTCCCGCGCGGGCCCTGAAGACATCCGACTCGTAGACGGCGTACCTGTGCTTGATCTGGGTGAGAGGTACGTCGATGTTCGCAGGGTTGTACGCCGGGTCGCTCAGTTGGTAGATGCGGTAGGCAACGCCGAGCGTCACCTGACCAGCGACGACGTCGAGGTCCAGACGCGAGTCCGCCG
>CAYNQF010000191.1:0-1594 GCA_964399265.1 uncultured bacterium
CGCCGGAAGTGCCGACCCCGGCCAGTCGAGCGGCCTCTCGCGGAAAGGGCAGCACCGAATCGTAAGTAGTAACGTCCGGCTGGGGATCTTCTGCTGCCTCGACAGAGGAGAATCGGGCTGGCCGGGGTGCGGGCAAGATCAGAAAGTTGCCGGGAATCGGTACGGTCGCGTCGGTCACGGCCCTTACGCCGGTGCAGACCGCGTCCGGCGGCAGAAGGATCTGGACGTTGAGCGCCGGGAGCATCGGCTCCGAGGGCTCGCTCATGAACTCCGCACCGGCAAGTGTGACGACGTCGTATCCGTCGTACAGGTCGAACCCGATCTGCGAGGTGTCGAACTCCAGAACGGCCACCACATCGTCGGAAGTGGTCACCGCCCCGGCGACGCCGGGAACGACCGTGAGGGACGCAGAGACCAGAACGCTGAGGGCGAGCCCCGCAGTGCGCATCTTCTGTCCGCCGATCCTGGGAGACGCGCTCAACGTCCAGCTCCTTCCTGACTCCGAAAAACAAAAGAGGCCCGCGACCGACTTGCTTCATTCGGTCGTGAGCCTCTGTGATCCCCATCACACTTCTTAGAATATCATAGGGTGTTCAAGCTGTCAACAATTAATTGACCCGCATCTCCCATATGTGGAAGAGCCCCCACGGAGTGGGGGCTCCCACGAACCGAGTCTTGTGCACTATCTGAACAGGGCCTTGATCCGCCCCCACGACGTGGCCCCCACGGGAACCTGCGTGAGCCACGGATTGAAGTCCACCGTCGCGGGGCCGTCCGGATCGTCCTCAATCGTCGCAGCGATGGACGCCTGATCGGCCGTGCCCCACCAGTTGAACTCCGCCACGATCCTCTCCGCGGTGTGATACCCGTCAAGCCGTATGTTGATCGCGCCGGACGACAGAAGGTTGCAGTTGTGGAACGTCGGCAGGCTGACGCCCTCAGTCGATGAGTTCGACCACACGTTGTAGATCGACGCGTAACGGAACCACGAGCCCTCCACCGCGGGCGACGCGTCTTTCAGGTAGAGCCCTATCTGACAGTCCTCAAACGCGCAGTGCTCGATCTGTGGATCGGACTCGCTGAGCCAGAGACCGTACGACGCGTACTTGAACTTGCAGTAGCGAAACTCCGAGTCACTTGAGGCGAACACGCCGACCGAGTGCCAGGCGCCGGGCGCAGGCGTGGCCGAGTCCGACGTGAAAACGATGCTGTCGCCCAGCGCTCCGACCGCCACGATCGAACCGGGTGAGACCGTCACTATTCTCGTGTTCGACTGGAAACGCACTTCGACCCCCGGGTCGATCGTGAGAGTGCTGCCGTTCTTGACCTCCACCTTCGAAATCTGAATGATGTAGGGGCTTCCCCCGGTCGTCCAGGTCGTGTTGACCAGGACGTTGCCGCTTATGACCGTGTCAGCGGACGCGACGACCGCCGTCAAGGCCAGCGCCGCGCACACGGCCGCCACGGCCACCGCGGCGGTTCGAGTCGTCGACACGGGATTGTCCGTCTTCGCTGTTCCGGATTTCCCCATCATCCACCTCCTCACGTTCAGCCACGCACCGCGTGCTCGTATCCGGTGCGCGCCAGCGGACGC
>CAYNQF010000192.1:0-1591 GCA_964399265.1 uncultured bacterium
CGGCGCCGCTGCTCTTCACTGCGCTCAACAGTTTTTACTGGCCCGAGACGCTGGGAGAGCCGACGGCCAACCTGACCGTCACGGTGTTCAACTACGCGATGTCGCCCTACGCGGACTGGCAGCAGAAGGCGTGGGGCGCATCCTTCCTCATCACCGTCGGCGTGCTCCTGGTGGCGGTGTTCACAAGGCTCTCGCTGCAGAGGAGGACCAGACCTTCGTGAGAGACACAGGACTGACGACGATGCGCACGGAGAATGCGGAGACGGAGACGCGCCCCGCGAGCGACGACGTCCGGGCTCGCCCGGAGAGCGACGCCGGAGCGGCCGGAGGAGGCGGAGCCGCCACCGGAGCGGCGGGAGGAGGCGTCAGCGTGCCCCTGCCCGCGGCGGAGAGAAGGGCGATCAACGAGAGACTCTCCAGGCCGGAGCCCGCCACCAAGGTGTCCGTGAGGAACTTGAACTTCCACTACGGGCAGAACCAGGCGCTCTTCGACAACAACATCGACATACCCGAGTTCCGGGTGACTGCCGTCATCGGTCCATCCGGCTGCGGCAAGTCGACGCACATCCGCGTCTACAACCGCATCTACGAGCTGTACAGGGACCACCGGGCCGGGGGGGAGGTGTGGATCGACGGCAGGGACGTTCTGTCTCCCGAGACGAATCTGCTCGAACTCAGGAAACGCGTCGGGATGATCTTCCAGAAGCCGACGCCCTTCCCGATGACGATCTTCGAGAACATCGCCTACGGCGTGAGGCTGCACTACCGCGCGAGCAGAGGCGAGGTGGCGGACCGCGTCGAGGACGCGCTCAAACGCTCGGCGCTCTGGGACGAGGTCTCGGCGAAGCTCGACGAGCCCGCGACCGCGCTGTCGGGAGGGCAGCAGCAGCGCCTATGCATCGCGCGGGCCATCGCGGTCGAACCGGAGCTGATCCTGATGGACGAGCCCTGCTCCGCCATCGACCCCGTTGCCACGAATAAGATCGAGGACCTGATAGAAGTCCTGAAGGACAACTACACGGTCGTGCTCGTGACGCACAACATGCAGCAGGCCGCGCGGGTGTCCGACTACACCGCGTTCTTCTACCAGGGCTACATCGTCGAGTTCGGACCGACCAGGGACATATTCCAGAACCCGCGCGAGAAGCGCACGCAGGATTACATCACCGGGCGGTTCGGATAATAGGGAGACTCGAGCATGTCACTGATCCTGCAGGGCGAGATCGAGAACCTGAGGAAACTCATCTCGATCCTGGCGACCCGCGTGGAGGAGGCCTGCCGCAGGGCGACCGAGTCCATCCTTGAGGGCAAGCGCGAACTGGCGGTGTCGGTCATCGACCGGGACCAGGAGATCGACGACATGGAGGTGGAGGTGGAGGAGGAGTGTCTGAAGATCCTGGCACTGCACCAGCCGGTGGCGCAGGACCTCAGGTACATAGTCACGGTCCTCAAGATGAACAACGACCTCGAGCGCATCGGCGACCTCGCGAAGAACTGCGCGCAGCAGAGCGTGCACGTGGCCGGTGAGGAGAACCTGGTCATCCCGTACGACCTCGAGGACATGGCGGCGAAGGTGCAGTCGATGTTGCGG
>CAYNQF010000193.1:0-1566 GCA_964399265.1 uncultured bacterium
CCGCGCACCCTGATGCCGAGCTGTCGAGGGTGTGCATCAGCGATGCCTGCATAGGTGTGGCGACGGTCGGGCCCGAGTCGATCAGCGTGCACGACTGCACCATCAATGACTGCCAGATGATGGGTATCAAGTGCACCGGATCAGCAGGCTGGAGCCACATAGAACTCACAGACAACGATATCAGAGACATGCCTGTCGGAGTGGAGCTACACGGTTGCAGCGCACTAGTGGACGCCAACACTGTCGGTGACTGCAGTCTCTATGCGATGAGGATCTACCAGGATTACGGCTCCACCGTATCCTCGAACATCCTCTCTGGCGTTGCGGAGCCGCTGACGTCGTCGACGGGGATCTGGCTGGAGGGAGCACAAGAGGATGTCAACATCGCCAACAACGACATATCCGATGTCAGGATAGGTGTGTATTGCGACAGATCCCTGCACGGTACCTTCGAGGGAAACACCATCAGCGGCTACGGCTATGCGTCAAGTACACGCGGGATGTACTTCTACGAGAGCGACGCCTTCGTGGGGCGGAACTCGCTGACCGGCAAGATCGATATCGGCTACTACGTGGATGGGTATGAGGGAGCGGCCTGGCCCACCCTTGGGATCGCCGACGAGGCGGACCCGACGGCAGCCTCGTGCGCCGATACGACGGTGCCACGGTGCAACAGACTCGTGCCCCACGGCACGTTTGTCACAACCTACTACGTGAAGAACGTGCTCCAGGACACGGTCAAGGCTGAGAACAACTGGTGGGGTCAGACGAGGGTCCTGGCCGGCAAGTTCTACGGCCCAGTGGACTGGTCCCCGCACCTCGACGACGATCCCGATGGGCGCTACGACGCGGGCGGAGCGCCTCCAGACCGGTTGACGCTGGCTCTGGACCAGAACTACCCCAATCCCTTCAACCCGGTGACCCTCGTGCGGTTCACCGTGCCAATCAGGGCCCGCGTGAGGCTCATTGTGTACGATCTGTCCGGAAGGCAGGTCAGGACCCTGATTGACGGACTCCGTGACCCCGGTCCGCAGGAAACCGCATGGGATGGGACGAACGACCAGGGGGAGCGGGTTGCTTCCGGGGTCTACTTCTGCAGGCTGGAGGACGGGCGTTCCGTCTCATCGAAGAAGATGGTACTATTGAAGTGAGGAGGCCCGAATGCGAAGAGCCATACTGGCTGTCGCCGTGCCTGCTTGTCTCGCCGTTGTCGTCTGCCCGAGGCACGCCGACGCGGCAGTTCTCAGGATCCCAGTGACGGAGAGAGCCGTCATCACGAACCCCTCCGTCCTCGGTGAGCGTCGTATCCTCATGAAGTTCGAACTCCCGAGGCTTCTTTCCGATGCCGAGGTTGAGATCGCCATGCTTGAGTTCCGGACGCCGGTCGACGCGGTGGGCTGCTCAGGTGGCGTCGCCGTGGACTGCTTCGCGGTCACGGCGCCATGGAGCGAAGAGACAGCGTCGTGGAACGACGGGTGGAGTTCAGCGGGTGGCGACTTCGATGGGGCAAGGCATGCCGCCTGGGCGGCGGCGCCGGAGGACTCATCACTCATCCGATTCGACGTC
>CAYNQF010000194.1:0-1548 GCA_964399265.1 uncultured bacterium
AGAAGCTGTCGAGCGACTACCGAGCCCGGTATGCAATGGCCCTCGGACAAATCCGATCCAAATCCGCGGACGCCGCTGCAGCCGAACTCGCGACCGATGCGAGCGAAGACGTGCGCAGGGCTGCTATCGCGGGCTTGGCCGGCACCTCGAGCGATGCTGGACTCAAAGCTCTTGGCGTCGCGCTCGGTGACTCGGACGACATCGTGCGCGCCTCGGCCGCCGCAGCCATCACGACGATCTCCCGCAAGAAGCCCGAACAGGCGGCCAAGGCCGTCGCCGCCGCCACCGCTCTTGAAGAACCCATCGCCCACGTCGAGGCGGCGCGCCTGGCCATCCCCCTGGGCGCGAAGCTCCAGCCCGCACAGCTCATGCCCATTCTCAAGAGCGACTCGGCCGAGGCCCGCGCCCTCGGCCTGGAGGCCATGGGGCACAGTCTTGGAGCCACCGGATGCAAGGACGAGGCGGCCATCGCGCTCGTCGCGGACCTGATGGATGTCTCCGACCAGCCGCCCAACGTGAAGGAAGCCGCGCTCAAGGTCGCGGCGGGCTGCCGGCTCATCCCCACGGGCCCCAAGGCGCTCGAGGTGCTTCAACGAGATCCCGACATGTCGCTGCGCGCGATAGCAGCCCTCGTCGTCGGGCGAACGCGACCGGAAGGAGCGTTCGAAGCACTCGTCAACGCCTTGCGTGTGGACGGCGCGACTGACGAGTTGCGCGCCGCGTGTCTCTCGGGTCTGACGGAACTGCAACAACTCGATGACGAGAAGGCCTTGAACCTCGCTCGCATCCTGATGCAGTACCTCGAGGGCGACAATGAAGTACTCAAGGGGCTGTCGCTGATCACACTCGAGGCGGTCACAGGCATGAAGGACACCCTCTACGGGCCCGAGCAGTGGAAGATCTGGCTCACACGGCGAGACTTCGAGATCAACACCTTCGCGCAGGTTCGCGAGCAGTTCGAGAAGCTCAAGAAGAAGCATGAACAAGCGCCCGACGCCGAGAAAACCGTGAAGGCAATCAACGCCATCGGCGCGATACTGCAGACGATTCGCGACAACGCGCATGCAACAAACCAGGACGCCATGGACGCCTTCATCAGCGAGATGGTGAATTTCAACAGAGAAGTTAAGAAGAAGGCGCAGTAGACGTCTCAATATGAGGGCGTCTACACGAAAGGTCTCTCCATGACGGCACGCAACCGGTTCGCACCAGCGCGCGTTGCGCTCGCCGTGTCGATGCTTCTCATCACCGCCTGCAGCGGCAACAACGATATGTTCGACGACTACGAGGACACGTCGCGGCCCGTCGCTCCGCTCAAGCTCCCCGCCAAGAGGTTGCCCCGCGCGGAGGAAGATCGTCTGCTCGAGATACTGAACGACTTCCGTGGCGTAGACGCCGAGTACCTCGAGCGCGTCAAGGCCGAGGCAATGCTCGGCGAGCTTCTTGAGAAGAACCCCGACGGCGCCATCGACTACGTGGTTGTACTCCTCAACGACCCGCAGTGGGACGTTCGCGCCGGCGCGCTCCGACTGATCATGAAGCACGGCA
>CAYNQF010000195.1:0-1516 GCA_964399265.1 uncultured bacterium
GGGTGTCGTCGCTCAGCGAAGACCTGGGCGTCTCGGGGATGACCATCCGCAGAGATCTCGAACGCCTCGAAGATGAGGGTGTCCTTGTGCGTACGCACGGGGGCGCCGTCCTCAAGCGCCATATGGCCGCGGAGACGCTCTACGTCGAGCGGGAGACCGCGAGCGCGGAGGAGAAGGGGCGCATCGCTGCCGCCGCGGCAGCCCTCATAGATCCCGGCGAGACGGTGTTCCTCAGCTCCGGGACGACCGCGGCGCAGGTCATCCGCCATATCGACCCCGGGCTCGAGGCGCGCATCGTGACGCACAACGTCGGTGCGGTCCAGGAGGCTCGCGGGCTTCGCGTGGAAGTCGTCCTCGTGGGCGGCCTGTACCGGCCGCGCTCCAACGCGGTCAGTGGGCCGCTCGCGCTCGAGCACATCAGCCGGTTCCACGCCGGCAAGTTCCTGATCGGCGTCGACGGCTTCGACCTCGAGGAAGGTCTCACGACGCCGACCATGGGCATGGCCGGCGTCGAACGCGCCATGATCGCGCAGACGCGCGGCGAGGTCATCGCTCTGGCCGACGCCACCAAGATCGGCGTCGTCGCCGACGTCGTCATCTGCGGTCTCGACCAGGTCGACACGGCGCTGGTCGACGACAGGGTCGAGGAGAACGTACGCGAGGAGCTCTCGCGACTGGGATTGCGATGCGTCGTCGTCTGAGTGCGCCGGGGCTCGCGGCAGGCAAGCCAGGACGAAGTGAGGTCGAGTGGACGTAGGCAAGGCGAACGAGCTCTTCGAGATGGCGGTCCGGATGGCCGACGACGTGGCTTCGCTCCGCGACGCCCTGCAGGTCGAATTCCTCAGCGGTCAGCTCGCCGAGGTGGTCGCGACCGACTACGACCTGGGCGAGGTGCTGCGCGTCGAGCAGATCCTCGGCGGCTACACCAACCTCAGCTTCGCCGTCGTGGTCGCGACGCCGGAGGGCGAGCGCCGCTACTTCGTGCGCAAGTACAACCGCGTCAACACCGAGCCCGAGGTGCAGTTCGAGCACGCCCTCGTCAATCACATCAGCGGCAAGGGTTTCCACATCGCCGCGCGGGTGTTCCCGGCCAAGGACGGCCGCACCTACGTGGCGCGCGAGGAGACCATCGCCGGTGAGCGCGTCATCAGGCTCTTCGCCGTCTACGAGATGCTCGAGGGTGAGGACAAGTACACGTGGATCAGCAACCGCCTCACTGACAAGGAGTTCGAGAGCGGAGCCCGGGTGCTCGCCCGGTTCCATGCCCTCGCTCACGACTTCGATCCCGGTGACCTCGCCCGCGAGCAGCCGCCGATCGTGGAGTTCGTGCGCCAGTTCCCCGGCATCTTCGAGGCATACGCGGCTCAGTCCCGGGGGGCTGAGTTCGATCAGCACTATCTGGACAAGCTGCCCGCCGTCCTCGAGGTGGTCCGTCGTGGGATGGCCATCGAGGACGACCTGCGCGGCCTGCCCAGGGTGCCGGTGCATTGCGACTACCATCCCGGCAACCTCAAGT